>CAZHLL010000161.1:0-1560 GCA_964533305.1 uncultured Acidibacter sp. | reverse complement strand
TGAGCAAGCGGCTTACCGCGATTGGGTCACCCGAATTTGATAACCGGCAAAGTCATCGCCCGCAGGATACGCGTGCGTTAAGCGGCGACCTCCGCTGTCAACTGTGTTGTTGGCTCCGCTGCCGCAACGCCCTCCAGCCGATCCTCAAGATCCGCATAAAGGCCTTGCAAGGCCTCCAATGTCTGCTCATCGGCCTGCCACAAGCCGCGCCCATTCGCCTCCATCAGACGACCCATGGCATTGCGTACCGCCTGCGGATTCACGGCTTCAAGTCGCTTGCGCATGGCCTCGTCCAGAATGAAGGTGTCAGCCGCATCTTTGAACATCCAATCCTGCGCTGCCCCCACCGCGCCCCAACCGAGCAGATGCGTGAAGCGATTGCCGATCTCGGCGGCACCACTGTGACCATGAGCCAGCATCGCCTCGTACCAGCGTGGGTTCAATAATTTGGCGCGTGTCTCAAGTTGCACGAGATCCTGCGAACGGGTCACCCGTACCTCGCCGGTAAAAGTCTCGGCATAAGAGAGACCTACGCTTCGCCCGGTCGCTTGCTGGGCAGCCACCTGCAGTGCGCCGCTATGCCCGTAGTAGTGCGACATGTCCGTCAGACCATACTCCACCGAATCAATCGCCTGAAAAACATGGTCAACCCGGCCGAGCAAACCGCGCAGCGTCTCGGGCGCGGCGGCCCCATTGCGCGCTCCACCTGCCGTATGCGCACAACGCTGCTGGAACATGGCAGCCAGATCCGTTTCGCTCTCCCATTGGCTTTCTTCGATCAACTGATCGACTCCCGTGCCATAGAGGCCCGGCGCCTGAGTAAAGACGCGCGCGGTCGCCTGCTCTTCAGTGAGGCCCTCGGCCAACATGGCCAAGGTATTCGCACGAACGTGATTGAGCTCCACCGGCTCATCGACCCAAGCCGCCTGTCTGAATAAATCATCGAGCAAATCCAGGCTCAGCTTGAAAGTGTCACGAAAGATCGAAGACACATCGAGCAACACGTCGATACGAGGACGGCCGAGTTCCGCTAGCGGCAACAGGCGGAAACGAAATATTTTGCCCTGTCCGTCACGCTCTGGCTCGGCACCTACCAAAGCCAATACGACCGCGAGCCCCTCACCCTCGCTTTTGATGGTATCCATCGCCCAGATCGACTGCGCAACCGTGCGCGGCCAAGCGCCGTGCTCGGCGTGATGGGCGGCGAGCAGCACCTGTGCAGCCTGTCGCCCACGTTGCAGGGCTAGTTCACTCGGCAGCCGCCAAGGATCAATACCATGAATATTGCGACCACTCGGCAACGCAGCCGAACCTGCGCGCACCGGATCAGCCCCAAATGCCGGTCGAATGAAATGACCCGACAGTGCCCGCATGAGCGCGGCAAGCTCCTCGTCGCAACGCGCAAGCCCCGCGCGAATCGCCCGCCCCTCGGCGACCAAACCAGTGACCGCCGATGGCATCTGCGACTCAAAGAATTCCCGATAGACACGCTCTGGGGATTCGTCCGCCTCAATGCAGCGATCGATCAAAGCCGAGCAGGCCTCCCCGACCCGCACGGAG
>CAZHLL010000160.1:0-1596 GCA_964533305.1 uncultured Acidibacter sp. | reverse complement strand
CGATCAGCGCCTTGTCATCGCCGAACATCCGATCGCCATGCAGCTCTTCAAAGTGGGTGAAGGCGCTCGCAATGTAATCCAGCGAATAGGGCCGCAGCGGATGCCGCGCGAGCTGGGTGATCTGCCACGGTGATAAACGCGCGAAGATCGTGCGCGTCAGCTGATCGCTTTTCGATTCGAGCTTCTCAAGCTCATCCTGCACGTTGACGCCCCGATCAGTCGCGAGGTGTCGCAGCTCCTCGATCTTGGCTTCGAGTTCGGCGATCGGCTGTTCGAAATCCAGAAACGTCGTAGGCATGTCGCGAGGTTACGGGGCGGACTGGCGGGATTCAACCCGCTCACCCAAACCGACCGGCGCGCCGTACACCACGCGTACCCCCTCGCGTCCGACCACCTGTTCCAGCGCTTCGAGTAGCGCCGGATCCGCCCGCACGCGCCACTCAGGCCCGAGCTCGAGCGCGCAACTGCCCTGCTCGCCGCGATAACGCACCCCCACCGCACAGGGTCCCCCGCGGTAGGGCGCGAGAATCTCCGCCAGCCGCTGCACCATGAGTGACGAATCCGCACCGGCGGTCTTGGGCCAAAGCAACACGATACGCTCGGCTTGCTGCTCTCGCGCCCGATTAAGCTCGGACACTCGCTTGGCGGCGAGCCGCCAGGCGTTGCCCTGCTCATCAAAGCGCAGCTGCCCTTCGATCAGCACCAGCGCGTCCTTGACGATGAGCTCGCGATGCCGCTGCAGCACCTCGTCGTAAAAGGTGACCTCGATCCGCCCGCTGCGATCATCGAGCACGATGGAGGTACGGTTCGCGCGCCGGCGCACCTCGTGAATGTAGCCAGCGAGAGCCGCTTGACGCCCACCAAAGAAACCCCGCTCCGCCGTGCCCGCGGCGGGCAGATCGTCCTGCACATCCACGATGCGATGACTGACAAAGCGCGCCAGATCCTTTTCAAAACGATCGAGTGGATGACCACTCAAATAAAGCCCCAAGGTCTCGCGCTCACCCGCGAGACGCTGACTCTCGCTCCACTCCGGTTGCAGCGCTGGCATGGCGGTCGGCGCTTCGATCGGACTCGGCACCGGGTCGGCGAGACCAAATAAATCCACCTGCCCCGCCTCGCTCGCCCGCGTGGCCTGTTCCGCCATTTGCATCGCGATCGGTAGCTGCGCCATCAAACTCGCACGATTCGCCCCCAAAGAATCGAGACTACCCGATCGGATCAGCGCCTCAAGTACCCGTCGATTGAGCCGGGTGAGATCGATGCGCCGGCACAGATCCTCGAGGCTGTGGTACGGCCCCGATGCCTCGCGCTCAGCGACGAGCATCTCGACCGCCGCTTGACCCACGCCTTTGATCGCCCCCAGGCCATAACGAACTTGGCGCTCCCCTGCGACCACGAAGGGGTACTGCGACGCATTGATGTCCGGCGGCAGCACCGAAAGCCCCATGCGATCGCACTCGTCTTTCAAGGTTACGACCTTGTCGGTGTGATCCATGTCCGCCGATAGCACTGCGGCCATGAAGGCTTCCGGGTAATGCGCCTTGAGCCAGGCGGTCTGATAGGAGAGCAGCGCGTAGGCCGCCGAGTGCGACT
>CAZHLL010000159.1:0-1599 GCA_964533305.1 uncultured Acidibacter sp. | reverse complement strand
AGGCGCGCTTCGGCTTCCATCGAGGAGTAGCGCTCATCGACCGCATGCACGGGCAGGCCAAAGCGTTGTTCGAGCTGCTGCATAAAGCGGCGTGCCAGCGCAGACATTTCTTGTTCGCTGCCGTCTTCGGCCAGCGGCAGACCCACGACGAGGGCGTCGGGTTTCCAGCTTGCGATCAGTGCGGCGATCTTCTGCCAGTCGGCGTCTTTGTTGCGGCGTTGAATTGTGTCGAGTGGGCGTGCGTTGGTGGTCAGGGTTTGCCCGAGGGCAACGCCGATCCGCTTACTGCCATAGTCGAAAGCGAGCAGAGTTTGCTCGCGCGCTGTGGTCACGCGTGGCCGGCCTGAATGGACATGCGGTCCAGATCAATGCCGATCTGAGAGGCGGATTGTTTCCAGCGCTCGAGGTTTTTTGTATCGAACAAAATGCCATGATCAACCGGCGCGGTGATCCAGGAGTTGTCCAGCATTTCTTGCTCGAGCTGACCGCCGCCCCAGCCGGCATAGCCGAGCAAGACGAGGGCATATTCTGGGCCTTCGCCTACTGCCATGGCCTCAAGGATGTCGCGCGAAGCGGTCACAGCGAGATCATCAGAAACCTTCATGGTGGATTGCCACTCGCCGATCGGAGAATGCAGAACAAAGCCACGGTCAGCATGCACGGGGCCGCCGCTGAAGACTGGCTGCTCGATCACTTCGAGGCTGCGGCCGTGGATATCCATGCTTTCAAACAGCTCGCCCAGATGCACATCGGTCGGGCGATTGAGCACAAAGCCCAGCGCGCCTTCTTTGTTGTGTTCGCAAATCAGCGAAATGGTGTGCTCGAAATTCGGGTCCTGCAGGGTTGGCATCGAAATCAGGAATTGATTGCTGAGCCAAGTCGCGGCTTGTTCGTGTGCAGTGGTCATGACGCCAGTATGGGGAAGGGTTTGCGGCGATTCAACGGCGACTGCGTTATTTCATGCGTCCACCGAACTGCCAGGTACGCACGATGTGCAGGATGTCGGTTTCCGCGGCAATGCGCTCGGGAAAGGGGGCAAAGGGGGCGGCGAGCTTGACGATCTCGATCGCAGCGCGATCGAGATCAGATGTACCCGAGGAACGGCGCAAGTCGATCGACTCGATGTTTCCGTCCGGGTACAGCGCCACATCGAGAAGCAGACTGCCAGACAAGCCATGTGGATAGTTGAGGTTGCCGACGCGCTCCACCTTCTGTCGCCACGCTTCCATATAGCGCGCATAGTCCGGCTCGCGCGTTGAGGTGGTGATGGTTTTATGTCGACTGTGGGTTTCTTTCGCCGCTTCAGCAGCATCGATGTTGCGTGCTTGGGCGATCCATTCGCTCAGGTCGCGTGGCGCCGCTTTGCTTTCGGGTTGGGGGGTGACCTCGGTTTGAATCGGTGCCGGCGCCTCGTTTTTCGGCGGGGTCTCGATCACAGGCTTGGGCCGCATTGGTTTGGGCGGTGTTGGTGTGACCGCAGCAGGTGCGGCTGAGGTTTGGTTGGGCGCGGATTCAGTGAGGCCGACTTCGAGGGTAAGCGCATAGTCGCGCGCAGGTTCACCCTGTAAACGCGGCAGGAGTAGCAGTACCAGATGCAAG
>CAZHLL010000158.1:910-1607 GCA_964533305.1 uncultured Acidibacter sp. | reverse complement strand
AGCAAATAGGGATGTAGCGTGGCAGAGCTCCCACTCATTTTTGAGGTCGAGGGCGAAAGCGTGGTGGGTGTTTTGCACCGTCCATCTTCGCCGAAGAAAACGGGCGTCGTCATCATCGTTGGCGGACCGCAGACGCGTGTTGGCAGTCATCGGCAATTTGTTTTGCTTGCGCGTCACTTGGCTGACCATGACGTAGCGGTGTTACGTTTTGACTATCGCGGGATGGGCGACAGTCATGGCGAGGCGCGTGACTTTGAGGCGGTAGGTGACGATATCAGCGCGGCCGTCAATGTTCTGTGTGACCACTGTCCAGAAGTGGAAGAAGTGGTGCTCTGGGGGCTCTGCGACGCCGCATCCGCAGCGGTTTTTTACGCGCCCACTGATCCACGTGTCAAAGGCATGGCGTTGTTGAACCCTTGGGTGAGAACGCAGGCGGGGATCGCAAAGGCGTATCTCAAGGGGTATTACTGGGAGCGTGTGCGAGACCCCGAGTTTTGGCTAAAGATTCGGCAGGGACGATTCGAGCTGCGGGTGGCATTGCGGTCACTGTGGTCGATGCTCGTGTCTGCAACGATGGGGCGACGAAGTCGCGCTGCCGAAACGACCGAGAGGGTATCTGCGGCCACGGCGAGCGGCGTCAGTGATCACTCTCAAGTGCGCGCTTCACTCCCGGAAAGAATGGCCGAGGGCCTTGAGC
>CAZHLL010000158.1:0-900 GCA_964533305.1 uncultured Acidibacter sp. | reverse complement strand
AAGGTGCTGTTTGTGATCAGTGGAAACGACCTGACCGCGGCAGAATTTACCGCGTTGTGCCGATCCGACCGGCGATGGCGGAAATTACTCAAGCGCTGTCAGCCTGATTGGTTCAGGCTGGATGACGCAAATCATACTTTTTCGAGCGCCGAGTGGCGAAACGCCGTCGCTGACGCGACCTTAGAATGGATGGCATCATGGTGAAAACGGCGCTGCTGGTGGCTTATCACTTCCCTCCCGCGAAGGGCAGTAGCGGGATTTTGAGAACGCTGAAATTCGCGCGCTACCTCCGAGAGTTCGGCTGGCGGCCAGTGGTGCTGACTGTTCACCCGCGTGCCTACCTCGCAACCTCGAATGACCAGCTTGGGGATATCCCGGCTGATATCAATGTACATCGGGCCTTCGCGCTTGATGCAAGTCGTCATCTGTCCCTGAAAGGGAGGTATCCTAGTGTTGCGGCACTTCCTGATCGCTGGTCGAGTTGGGCGCTTGGCGGTGTTGTTGAAGGCTGGCGCATGATCAAAAAATACGATGTCGACGTGGTCTGGACGACGTATCCGATCGCGACCGCACATCTCATCGGGCTTGGCCTGAAAAAGCTGACCGGTACTCCGTGGATCGCGGATCTGCCCGCTTCCATGACTGAGGACGATTATCCGCGTGATCCAAAAGTCCGGCGGGTGTTTCAATGGATTGAACGGAAAACGGTGGCCAATGCCGATGCCGTGACGTTCACGGCGCCGAGTGCCGTGAATATGTATCAAGACCGCTATCCCCAGCAACGCGAGGATAAATGGCGGTTGATCTACAACGGATTCGACGAGTCCGATTTTGAGGGGCTGGAGCAGGCTTCTTCGAATGAAAAGCTTGGTAGTGCCCCAGTGACGCTCACCCACGCTG
>CAZHLL010000157.1:0-1619 GCA_964533305.1 uncultured Acidibacter sp. | reverse complement strand
GCCGCAGTCGGTGTGGATGCCGCACTCGGCGTGGATGCCGCAGCGGGCGTCGAGGCCGTACTCGCGGTTGAGGTACCCGCCGGCGTGGCAGGCTGCGTGACCTCGACGCCTTGGCCTGCGGTGCTGATCACCCGCTGCTGCCCCCACGCGCTCGAGGCGCAGAGCAACAGGCCGAGGCCGCAGGCGATTTGAACCGTGGGCCACCCTCTCAGTGTGGTTATTTGCTGGGTCATGGGCCTCTCACAGATATTCTTGGGCCAAGATTTCGGCAATCTGCACGCTGTTGGTTGCCGCCCCTTTGCGAATGTTGTCCGACACCACCCACAGGTTCAAGCCATGCGGGTGGGAGAGATCTTCGCGCAAGCGGCTGACGTAGACGAGATCGTTGCCCGAGGCATCGACCGCGGCCGTGGGATAACCGCCTGGCTTACGGCTATCAATGAGCTTGATGCCAGGCGCCTTCTCGAGCAGGCGGCGGGCCTCAGGCACCGTCAGCTTGCGCTCGGTTTCGATGTTGACCACTTCGGAGTGACCAAAGAAAACCGGCACGCGCACGGTGGTCGCGTTCACCTTGATGTTGGAATCGCCCAGAATCTTCTGGGTCTCCCAGTGCATCTTCATCTCTTCTTTGGTGTAACCGTTTTCCTGGAATTGATCGATCTGCGGTATCACGTTGAAGGCGATCTGCGCGGCCATTTTCTTGGGCTTGACCGGACCCTTGCCGCTCATGAGCGCCACACTCTGGCTTGCCAGTTCTTCGACGGCTTCGCGCCCCGCGCCCGAGACCGACTGGTAAGTCGCCACATTGATCCGAGTGATGCGCGCGGCATCATGCAGCGGCTTGAGCGCGACCAGCATCTGGATGGTTGAGCAGTTGGGGTTGGCGATGATCCGCCGCTTGCTGAAATCTTTGATTGCTTCGGGGTTGACCTCGGGCACCACGAGCGGAATGTCATCTTCGTAGCGAAACTCGGAGGTGTTGTCGATCACCACACAGCCCGCCTGCGCCGCTTTCGGCGCATAGAGCCGCGAAATGCTGCCACCTGCCGAGAAGAGCCCAATATCGGCTTCGGCAAAGTCGAAGGTCTCGGCATCGACCACGGGGATATCTTTGCCCCGAAACTCGACGCCCTTGCCGAGCGAGCGGCTGCTGGCAAGCGGAATGAGTTTGGCCACCGGAAACTCGCGCTCTTCCAGCACCTTGATCATGGTCTCACCCACGAGCCCGGTTGCCCCGAGCACCGCCACCCGCCACTCTCGACTCATCGACCTTGCACTCCTGTAAACCTGATAACGACTGCTGCTTCAAAAATGGGCTGGATCACGCCTGAGTGATCACCGGAGTCGGTGATCGCACATCGGCGTTCTGCGCGCGATGGCGCAGGTAATGATCCATCAACACAATGGCGAGCATCGCCTCGGCGATCGGGGTTGCCCGAATGCCGACACACGGGTCGTGTCGCCCGGTGGTGATGACCTCGACCGGCTCACCCGCCACATTGATGGTCTGCCCGGGCACCTGAATGCTTGACGTCGGCTTGAGCGAGACGTGCACAACAATATCCTGACCGCTCGAGATACCGCCCAGCACACCCCCTGCGTTATTGCTCAAAAATCCG
>CAZHLL010000156.1:0-1622 GCA_964533305.1 uncultured Acidibacter sp. | reverse complement strand
GCCAGAGTCAGAGCCATTGCCGGCAGAAAAGTGAAACCTTTGGGCATTCATTTCATCCTATTGGTGGGCCGCGACAGGGCGCGCCGTTGACACTAAAGAACCTGCCCCTTACATCGCCTTGTGGCCTTTGCAGGACGGGTGCGCTTACCCGACTATCTATGGAATGCGCCGAGGGCGGGCAAGCCTGCGAAAACCACGAAAACGTCAGAGCCGCTGGAGTGCACATGCTGGGTATTGGTACAATCGCCAAAAAGGTTTTCGGAACACCGAATGACCGCAAGATCAAGGCGACCCGACCGCTTGTCGAAAAGATCAACGCACTAGAAGGCGAGTTTGCCGCGCTGAGCGATGACGGGCTGAAGGAAAGGACCGAAGCGCTGGCCAAACGCGCCATGGGCGGCGAGTCGCTCGATGCGCTTCTGCCCGAGGCCTTCGCCAATTGCCGGGAAGCCGCCAAGCGCGCGCTGGGCCTGCGCGCCTTCGATACGCAGTTGCTGGGCGGCATATTCCTGCACCAGGGCAACATCGCGGAACAGAAGACCGGCGAGGGCAAGACACTCACCGCGACTTTCGCCGCCTATCTCAACGCGCTGACCGGCAAGGGCGTGCATGTGGTCACGGTCAACGAATACCTTGCCAGGCGCGATGCGGAATGGATGGGCAAGGTTTATGCCATGCTGGGCCTGACCACCGGGGTGATCCATGCCGACATGCCGGATGCGGACAAACTGGCCGCCTATGGCAGCGATATCACCTATGGCACCAACAACGAGTTCGGTTTCGACTATCTGCGCGACAACATGAAGACCGATCTCAAGTCGCTCTACCAGAAGCAACATCATTTCGCCATCGTTGACGAGGTCGACTCGATCCTGATCGACGAGGCGCGCACGCCCTTGATCATTTCGGGCCTCGCCACGGACCGTTCCGATCTTTACCAGACCATCGACACGGTGATCCCGACGCTGACGGACGATCATTTCACCATCGACGAAAAGACCCGCAGCGTGACTTTCACCGACGAGGGCAACGAGTTTCTCGAAAACCAGTTGAAGGCGCGGGGCCTTCTGGACGAGGATCAGTCGCTTTACGATCCGGAAAGCACGACCATCGTGCATCATGTGAACCAGGGTCTGCGCGCCTACAAGCTGTTCCAGAAGGACAAGGATTACATCGTGCGCGACGACAGCGTCGTTCTGGTGGACGAGTTCACCGGCCGCATGATGCCGGGGCGGCGACTGTCCGAAGGGCTGCATCAGGCGATCGAGGCCAAGGAAAACGTCACGATCCGTCCGGAAAACGTGACCATGGCTTCTGTCACCTTCCAGAATTTCTTTCGTCTCTACGACAAGCTGGCCGGGATGACCGGCACCGCCACCACCGAGGCGGAGGAATTCCGCGAAATCTACGGCCTTGGCGTGGTCGAGGTGCCGACCAACCTGCCGATTGCCCGCGTGGACGAGGACGATCAGGTGTTCCGCACTGCGGCAGAGAAATACAAGGCGATCATCGAAGAGGTGAAATCGGCCAATGCCAAGGGCCAGCCCGTTCTTGTCGGCACCACCTCGATCGAGAAATCGGAGCTTCTGAGCCAGATGCTGACCAAGGACGGCAGCCCCCAC
>CAZHLL010000155.1:0-1628 GCA_964533305.1 uncultured Acidibacter sp. | reverse complement strand
AGCCAATATTTTCAACATTGAATTCATGGGTATACACCTCCAGATTAGGGCGCACGCGGCGGGCCCGGAAAAAAGGCATTAGTACGATTGACATAGGCGCTGTAAGCGGGACGTCGATCGCCGATATCCCTCTCCAGCAGCGCGACACCAGATACTTTGATTAGCAGGAAAGACATCACGATCGGACCGATCACGCTCCACCAGGCACCTGCGGAGAGCGCGAGCAGAAAGAACCCCCACCAGATGCAAAAGTCGCCGAAGTAATTCGGATGGCGGGTGTAGCGCCACAGACCCGTGTCGAGCACCTTGCCGCGATTGTCCGGATCCCGCTTGAAGCGGTTCAGCTGCCAGTCGCCCCCCGCCTCGAAGACGAGTCCGATCAGCCACAGCGTCACCCCAACAGCATCCAACCAGCCGAGGGGCGCGCTGGAGTTGATCGCCGCAAGCAGAGGCAAGGAAATTATCCACGCCAGACCCGCCTGCAGACCAAAAACAAGATAGAGACTCTTGAGGGCAAAAGCGGGCTCGTTGTTGGCGCGGATTTTTTGGTAGCGAAAATCCTCGCCCCGACCCACATTGCGCAGGAGAATGAAGACTGAAAGCCTGATCGACCATATGCTCACCAGCGCGATCACCAACCAGGCACGCGGCCCGGGCTCAAGCTGCGCTGTGGCGTACGTGAGCGTTGCCAGCAGGAACATCAGCGACCACATGATGTCCACGATGCTGACGTCACGTAGCGGCAAGCTGATCAACCAGCCGACAGTGGCGAAGACGGCCAGCACCAAAAGGCCATTGAGCCATAGATCAAGTTCAAACATTTCCGCCTGCTCCCTGTGAGATGTGTTGCCGATCAATTGCGGGTGCCGGCTCGAACCCATTCAGATGCGTTGCGATATGCGCCAACAGCGGCAACAGTAGAGCCCAGCCGAGCGCTTGCGCGGCAAGCGCCATGGTGGCATCTGGCATCTGCACCCCGCCGAGTCGATCACCGGCAAGGTACGCGGCCGGCCCACCCACGAAACCCACCAACGCAGCGAGCCACAGCCGGCCCTTGAGCCAAGCCAAAGAAAGATTGAGTGAGGTGGCAAACACGGCCCACATGGCAACGATCCAGTAGGGCGCAAAGCCCGTTGCAAAGTTGCCGGTTGGGTAACTGAACAACCCAAGCGCCACAAGTACGCTATCCCAGACGAGCCCAATGGCGGCTGCGATGGCAATGAGCCGTGCTTCTGCACCCGGTTTTCTGGCAAGGAGCAAGTGCAGCCCGATAACGGCACCCGCCACCATGGTGCCCGCGAATGGATAGTCTTTAGCGCCGCCGAGCACGCAAGCGAACCACGCTATTTCGAGTGCGATGAAGTTGAACACGGCTTGCAGTCCGAATTTCATCCGCGACGTTCCTCGCCCTAACGAATCACTGTTCATGGAGCGACAGCATGCAGATCGCGCTGTGAAGGCGGCGTGAAGATCCTGTCAACGGCTCGTCAAAACGGGGGGTCCGTTCACCCCCACTTTGCTGTCACAGCGGCAGGATCCGATGCCGCACTGACGGATATGATTCGTCGTGGTTTCGGCGCAAAATGCGCCCCCATGAATGACGTGCTGCTGATCCCGTTTGCCGAATA
>CAZHLL010000154.1:0-1642 GCA_964533305.1 uncultured Acidibacter sp. | reverse complement strand
GGAACACCGACCGCCGCCGCGAGAGCGAGCACCCATGACACACTTTTGCTGAATCCACTGTTCACACGCGTCATTCCTTGGCAGGTCCAGCCGGAAAGATACCCGATCCCTTCGACCATTACACCCGGCTTTGACCATCCAACCCCGGGCATACGGCTGACAGCAAATCACAGGGGAGATGAAGCACCCTTAACGGGAGCGGCACCCAACCATTTCAAGTCAAGCGTCAGATTAAAACGGAAGTTCCGACGCTAAAACAGGTAAATGAATCCGATACCGACTTCAGCCTCATAGTTCTCGCGTGCGATTGGACTACGCCGGATGTCGCTGCCGAAATGCTCATAGAACACCTCGCCGAAAATCTGCCAATTTTCTTTGATAAAAGCACGATAGGTGTAATTGAGTGCGATCGAGCGGAATCCCGCGCTCAACTCGGTCTCGTTCAATCCAGAGGCAGCAGACTGGCCTGCATTGACACCAAAATCTGTGTTGGCACGGTCCCGGTCGTGATAAACCGCAACGACAGAAAAGTCAGAGCCGGTCCCGTCGCTACGCTCACCGAAGCGGCGCCCCACACCAAAAACACCCAGCGTGCCGTTATCACCCGTAATCACCCGGCCATCCAACCAGTAACGCCAATCGGCATCGAAAGCACGACGCACTTGCAGCACAAGCTCGGTACCCTCTTCTGAATCGCCGAGTCCGTCTAACCGACCGTCATCGGAATCACTTTCTTCACGGCCCTCATCGAAGGCCACAGCGACATCGAATAGCCACTTGTCAGAACGAAGACCGCGCCAACCCAAGGCCTCACCCGCCCAGTAAAAAATATCATCTCCCCTGCGCCACTGGGCCGCTCCAGCGGGATTCACTTCGAAGCCGAACTCATCCGACCCTTCGTAGGCAGACTCGTATTCAACACCGAGGCCCAGCCCGAAGCTGAAACCATCCTGCCCCTGCGTAAAGTCATCGACCGAGGGCAAAGGCACCAATGCCGTTTTTCCATCCTGTGCTGATGCTGTTTGCAAAAAGAGTGTCGCGATGCAAGTCGCCGCCAGATAACCAACAAAGTTTTTCACTTGAGCTCAGCTCCGGTAGGTTTTGATAAATCGTTTGTCATTTTGGACTATGCCAAGAATAGCGCCAAAGCCGCTTGCGCGTCTGTGAGATCACCCCGTCTCAGACCCACCCACGCCGCCACTGGGTCGTATCCTTGAGCTCTCGCCAGGCGATGACCCGTATTCGCTTGGAATGAACCGCCTCGATCTCGATGGATACCACGGGTGACCCTGGCGGAATTGGTTCGATTACTTTGGTCACGAGGAAATGCTTCTCTTTGTTACGCGGCGTGACCGCTGTCCACTTCGTGTGCAGCAGTTTCTTAGGGCTCAAGGTATTGGTGGGTTGCGATATCATGTAAAATTGCCGCGCTTCAACGTCTGCAGTCGCTGCGGACCCAGCGTCTCAAGTGTCGCGAGATTGGTGCTTGAGATGCTGCGGGTATCCCCAAACGCATCGACCGCCCGCGTGATACTTGCCTCGCGCAACAAGTGCAGGGTCGGGTACGGCGAGCGATTGGTCTCGTTACCGATGTCATCCGGTTCGGTCTCGGCGAACTGGTATTGCGGGTGAAAGCTTGCGA
>CAZHLL010000153.1:0-1719 GCA_964533305.1 uncultured Acidibacter sp. | reverse complement strand
AGCGAGGCACGCGAGGCGCGGGCGCGCTCGGAGGCACGCACCGATGCGGCTGCCGAGACCGTCGCTTATGCGGCAGAGCGGATCGAGGAAGAGCAGGACACAACGCCAGAGGCGCTTTTGGAGAGCCTTGGGGCCGACCCTGAGAAGATGCCTGCTTCTGAGATGATCGAACAGGATGTGAACCGTCTGAAGCGGCAGCGGGATGCGCTTGGCGCAGTTAACCTGCGGGCCGAGGAAGATGCGAAGGAAGTCTCTCAGGAGCATGACGGGCTTTTGCTTGAAAAGACCGATCTGGAAGAGGCGATCCGTGCTTTGCGTACAGGCATTGCCAGCCTGAACCGCGAGGGGCGCGAGCGGCTGCTGACCGCCTTTGAGCAGGTGAACGACAACTTCTCGATGTTGTTCAAACACCTCTTTGGTGGCGGGGATGCCAATCTTGTTTTGGTGGAGAGCGACGACCCGCTAGATGCAGGGCTTGAGATTATGTGTCAGCCGCCTGGCAAGAAGCTTGCGACGCTTTCGCTTTTGTCCGGTGGGGAACAGACACTCACGGCGATGGCGCTGATCTTTGCGGTTTTCCTTGCGAACCCTGCGCCGATCTGTGTGCTCGACGAAGTCGACGCGCCTTTGGATGATGCGAACGTCACGCGCTTTTGTGACTTGCTTGACGAGATGTGCCGCCAGACCGACACACGCTTTCTGATCATCACGCACCATGCTGTGACGATGAGCCGGATGGACCGCTTGTATGGCGTCACGATGCAAGAGCGGGGCGTGAGCCAGCTTGTCTCTGTCGACCTGAAGAAGGCCGAGGCGATGGTGGCTTAGTTAAGGCTGCGTCCCGCTGGGTTAATGGCGCTGGGAAACGCTGATTCTAGGGGGGTGAAAAGCGTGCACAACCCGTGCACAACCCGTGCACCGTCTGAAACGGGCTTTTGTTTACACAAAATTAGGTAATGCGGCGTGCGGTGTGCAAGGGGCGGGCTTGACAGCGGACTGACCTAGGAGAGCAGCTGACGCGCAGTGCGGCCTTCTCTGGACTGGATAGTAAGGGCAAAAAGCAAAACTGCAGCCGATGCTCGGCCGCTTTGGAAACATCTGTTTCGTTGTTTCTCTGCCATGAACGATCCGTGGGAAAACCCTGATATTATCTCACCAGCGCCCAGAAGTTGCCCGATTGTGAGGCGATACCATGCTTTGAGAAAAGAATAATCAAGGGATTATCGAGCATGGACCGACTGACTGAAATGGAAGCCTTTGCAATGGTCGTAGACCAAGGCGGGTTTACGGACGCAGCCAAGAAAATGGGGATTTCAAAATCCGCTGTTTCAAAGCACGTCTCCAGCCTTGAGGCCCGTCTGGGCGCGCGGCTTTTGAACCGCACGACGCGGCGGGTCAGCCCGACCGAGATTGGCCTCGCGTATTATGACCGTGCACGGCGCGTTTTGAATGATGCGGGCGAGGCAGATGCGCTTGTGTCGTCCATGCAATCCGACCCCTCTGGTCTATTGAGAATTTCTGTGGCGACAGATTTTGGTGTGAACCACCTTTCGCCTGTGTTGGGCGAGTTTCTCTCGGATTTCCCAGATATCACCGTGAATATGGTCCTCAACAATCGCTATGTGGAACTGATTTCGGAGGGCTTTGATATGGCCATCCGCATTGGTGATCTGGAAGATAGCTCGTTGCGCGCCCGCAAGCTTACCGAGACGAGTATGC
>CAZHLL010000152.1:0-1734 GCA_964533305.1 uncultured Acidibacter sp. | reverse complement strand
AACGCGCTCACCAAGCAGTACAAGCGCCTCTTTGACATGGAAGGCGTCGAGCTCGAGTTTCGCGATGAGGCCGTGCGTGCGATCGCGCGCAAGGCCATGCAGCGCAAGACGGGCGCCCGCGGCCTGCGCACCATCATGGAGTCCGTGCTGCTCGACACCATGTACGACCTGCCGTCGCTCAAGGGCGTGCACAAGGTGGTGGTCGATGACACCGTCATCGAGGGCCACAGCAAGCCCTATATCGTCTTCAAGTCCGAAGGCGCTGAAGAGACCAAACCCGCCGCCCGCCGGGCGTCGGGAGGGGTGAGCTGACGCGCTGAATTTCATGTCCGGTTTTTTCCTGGATTGCGTTAGCTAAGTTAGTTAGCTAACCTCACGGGATGGCCGCTATCGTGAATGTCCATGACGCGAAGTCTCAGCTCTCCAAATTATTGGAGCGCGCCCATGCGGGCGAAGAAATCACCATTGCCAAGGCCGGCAAGCCTTACGCGCGGCTCGTGCCCTTGGCCGATGCCGAGTCGACTCCACGGCCCTCGGGTCTGGTCAAAGGCCGGCTGGAGGATTCTTTCTTCGAGCCGCTGCCGCCGGAAGAGCTCGCTCGTTGGTATAGCCAAGAGTGATGCCCGGGCGCTTTCTGCTCGACACCCACGCGCTCATTTGGTGGTGGTCAGACGACGATCGTCTGAGCTCGCGTGCTCGGGCTGTCATTGCCGATCGGTCCCAAGAGGTTTGGGTCAGCGCAGCCTCTGTGTGGGAGATGCGCACCAAGTCGCGCCTCGGTCGTTTGCAGGGCGTGCCCGGTCTCATCGAGACGTTCGAGAGTCTGATTCTCCGCAGCGGCTTTCAGACGCTGGATATCAGCTGGCGCCATGCGTACATGGCCGCTGGGTTTGAGCTCGATCATCAGGATCCGTTCGATCGTATGCTCGCGGCGCAGGCCGATATCGAGGGCTTCACCCTCATCACCGCGGACGCCCGGATGGCGGACTTCGAGGTGGCGACGCTCTGGTAATGTGAGCCGCCCGACAAGCGAATTGTTCCAGGCTGCTTGATTTGCCGGCCAGCGCCCCAACAAACCCCTCAAGTCTCCATTATGCTTAAGGCCAACCCGTCGCCTGTTGCGGCGGGTGCCCGATGCGCCCTTGAGGTCCTCCCCCATGACCGACATTGTCCCGACCGCTGCTTCGTCCGCCGCCCCGACCGATAACATGCCCGTGCTGCCGCTGCGGGACGTGGTGGTCTACCCGCACATGGTGATCCCGCTGTTCGTCGGGCGCGAGAAATCCATCCTCGCGCTCGAGTCCGCCATGAAGGGCGACAAGCGCATCATGCTGGTCGCGCAGCGTCAGGCCGATGTCGATGACCCCAAGATCGATGACCTCTACGCCATCGGCACCATCGCCACTATTTTGCAGCTGCTTAAGTTGCCGGACGGCACCGTCAAGGTGCTGGTCGAGGGTGTGGATCGCGGTCGTATCGAGGCGCTGCTCGGAGGGCCTTTTTACACGGCGCAGGTGTCGCCTGCGATCGAGGTCGATCAATACGACGAAAAAGAACTCGAGGTGCTCTCGCGTTCGGTCGTCTCGCAGTTCGAGCAGTACGTCAAGCTCAATAAAAAAGTGCCGCCCGAAGTATTGACGGCGCTCGCCGGCATCGAAGATTCCGGTCGTCTGGCCGATACGGTCGCCGCGCACATGGCGCTGAAATTGGGCGATAAGCAAAAAGTGCTCGAAA
>CAZHLL010000151.1:0-1738 GCA_964533305.1 uncultured Acidibacter sp. | reverse complement strand
GGCACCATCACCTGGAACGGCCGCACCTTCCCGAACTGGGAGGCCTACCGCGCCGCCGTCCCCGCCTCGAAGTGGCGCTGCGGCACCGAGCTCGCGCCGATCGACGACGCCAACGGCGACATCCCCTACGAGGGCGGCATCGCCGGCAGCACCGCCGACTGCACCGCGAGCTTCACGAACCCCGCCGCCGAGTACGACCCGTCGGTCGAGACCTACTGCGTGCAGGTCGTCGTCCACATCATCCGGAACGCGAGCGGCTCGCAGGGGAACGTGCCGGTCGCGCGCATCCAGAACCAGATCGACGTCCTGAACCGCGACTTCAACGCGCTCCTCGGCGAGTTCCAGACCGACGTGCGCATCCAGTTCCAGCTCGCGACCGTCGATCCGCAGGGGAACCCGACCGAGGGCTACACCCTCTCGAACAACACCACCTGGTACAACGACGGCGGCAGCTACTGGAACAGCCTCGCCTGGGATACGAACCGCTATCTCAACATCTACACGAACAGCGCCGGCGGCGCCCTCGGCTACGTGCCCGCGCTGCCGCAGAACGGCGGGCTCGTCGGCTCGAATTCCGACCGCGTCGTCTGCTTCTGGCAGGCCTTCGGCGAGAATCCCGCGTACGCGCCCTTCAACCTCGGCCGCACCACCGTCCACGAGGTCGGCCACTACCTCGGCCTCTACCACACCTTCCAGAGCTGCGGCACCGCGAGCTGCTACTCGACGGGCGACCTGATCTGCGACACCAACCGCGAGTCGACGCCGAACTTCGGCTGCGGCACGCAGTCGACCTGCGGCGACGGCCCCGACCCGACCGACAACTTCATGGACTATTCCGACGACCCCTGCATGGTGCGCTTCACGCCCGAGCAGGCGCGGCGCATGCGCTGCACGCTCCTGAACTGGCGGCCGAACCTCTACACGCTGTGTGGTGGAGGCGGTGGCGGTGGCGGTGGCTGTGGCGGTGGCGGCGGCGGTGGCAACGACTACAACGCCGATCTCAACAACGACACCAAGGTGAACGGCGTCGACCTCGCGACGCTCCTCACGAACTGGAACGTCGCCGGCGCGGTCGGCGACATCGACGGCGACGGGCAGATCAACGGCGCCGACCTCGCGATCCTGCTCAGCGCCTGGACGGGTTGACTTCGACAGGCTTCGCCCGCGAACGCCCGACATCCACCGCGCCGCGCGCCCCGTTCAGGTGGCGCGCGGCGCGGTGTCCTTCGCGAGGTAGACCGTCTGCGACGGAAAGGCGAAGCCCGTCCCGTGGCGCTCGACGATCCCGAGAAGGTCGAGGTTGAGACGCTCGACGGCGTTCCGGTACTCGAGCGCGTCGGTGGTCCGGAAGAGCGCCTTCACATCGATGTCGAGCGAGCTCGAGTTGAACGCGAGGAAGTGGACGCGGATCGAGTCGGGATCGACGAGCGGCTCGTCCGCGAGGCGCGCGCGGACATCCTCGACGACGGCGCGCATCGTCGCGGCGGGCGTCTCGTAGCGGAGGCCGAGCACGGTCGAGAGGCGGAAGCCGTCGCGCGCGCTCATCTTCTCGATGCGCGACTGCGCGAGGTCGCCGTTCGCGACGACGAGGAGCGTGCGGTCGACCGTCCGGAGCTGCGTCGAGCGGATGCCGATCTTCTCGACCGTCGCGACGACGCCCCCGATCTGGCAGGTGTCGCCCGGGACGAGCACGCGGTCGGCGAGGACCGACGCGCCGCCGAAGAGGTTCCCGAGCGTC
>CAZHLL010000150.1:0-1780 GCA_964533305.1 uncultured Acidibacter sp. | reverse complement strand
TCGTTGCGCCGATAGAGTACGTGCAGAGGTCGTTCAATGCCGAGAATATGGCCAGTAATCTCGAGTGTGGTGAAGTGAGCACTGAGGAGGATGACGCCTTTGCCTTTGGCGACGGCGGCATCGAGATGCTCAAGGCCATCAATACGGCCAACACGACGCAGAAACTGTTCAGAGCCCCACCAGCCGAGCCCCATTTCGAACAGGCCGATGCCGACGGCTTCGAAGTGCTGGCGCAGCAAGTTAGCCCGCTCCTCGGCTGAACGATCCGGAAACGCGAGATCGAGGTTGATGCGTGCGATGTCCCTGCGTCGCGGGACCAGAATCATGAGCAGTCGCCCCAGCCCGCGGCCAATCCAGCGCAGTACGGCCCAAGGCAGCAGTTTTACACTCAGCCACAACAGGCCGATGCCCAGCCATGTTGGCCAATAGGTTGGGTGAAAGCGGGAAGATTTGTTCATAAACGCCATAGAAAACTTGGGGCATTGTCGGAGTTGAGCTACATTCTGTCCATTCCATAACCAGAACCCACCATGCGTATTGATTTGCCCCGTTTCGCTTCTGCCCGTGTCCTCGTGATTGGCGATGTCATGCTCGACCGTTATTGGTCGGGTCCGACCTCGCGCGTTTCGCCGGAGGCGCCGGTTCCTGTTGTTCACATTCAGGGTGCGGAAGAGCGCCCAGGCGGCGCTGGAAATGTCGCGTTGAACATTGCCGCGCTGGGTGGAAACGTTGATTTGCTGGGCCTGATTGGTCCTGATGATGCGGGTCAAGCGCTAGACCGACTTTTGCGCGGGAATAAGGTGCATTGTCGTTTTCAAACGGTTGAGGGCATCCAGACCGCGACCAAGTTGCGGGTGATGTCGCGTAATCAGCAGTTGATTCGTCTCGATTTTGAGGCCGATTACTGTGACGTTGATACCGCCCCCTTGCAGCGGGAATACCAGGGCTTGTTGGCTGATGTGGGCGCGGTGGTGTTGTCGGATTACGGCAAGGGCACCTTATGTGACTTGCCGCCGCTGATCGCGCAGGCGCGTCAGGCGGGGGTGTCGGTCTTGATTGATCCCAAAGGGCATGATTTCAGCAAATATCGTGGCGCGAGTGTGATTACGCCCAATCGCTCGGAGTTCGAGGCGGTCGTCGGCCGCTGTATGTCGGAGGGAGAACTCATCGAGCGTGCGCAGAAACTCCGTCAAGAACTTGAGCTTGAGGCTCTGCTGCTCACGCGTAGCGAAGAGGGCATGAGTTTGTTCACCGCCGCTGCCGAACCCGTGCATTTGCCGACGCATGCGCGTGAAGTGTTTGATGTGACCGGTGCGGGCGATACCGTGATTGCGACGATGGCCGCGGCCCGCGCCGCGGGTGCGAGCTGGCAAGATGCGATGCAGGTCGCGAATTTGGCAGCCGGGATTGTGGTCGGGAAGCTCGGTACCGCGACGGCCTCGGTGCCGGAGTTGGAACGCGCGCTGCACGGTAGTGCGGATAGCGCGTACGGCGTGGTTTCTGAAGACGAGCTGGTTGAACGGATGGCCGAGGCGCGTGGTCGTGGCGAACGCATTGTGATGACCAATGGCGTGTTTGATTTGCTGCATGCCGGGCATGTCACCTACCTCGAACAGGCGCGTAAGCTGGGCGATCGTTTGGTGGTGGCGGTGAATGATGACGCGTCTGTGCGCCGCCTGAACAAGGGTCCAGAGCGTCCGCTGAATACCCTAGAAAACCGCATGACCCTACTTTCCGCGTTGCAGGCGGTGGATTGGGTGGTGCCGTTTTCGGAAGACAC
>CAZHLL010000149.1:0-1805 GCA_964533305.1 uncultured Acidibacter sp. | reverse complement strand
ATGAGTTCAATGATGCGACAACCTAGCGTCATGGCGGCTGACTGTCGTTTTCATGGCCACGGTCATCGCCCGTAATCGGTGTCACGCAATCGCGCGAAATACCATAGGTACAGGAAGATACTCGCATGAAGATCAACATGAAGAGCGGCATTGAGGCGTGGTTCGACGTCGACGACATCACCATACACGTCTGGGGCTCGAGCTGGACCGGCCGTGAAGTCGTCACGGTGTGCGAGGGCGAGCAAACGCGCGTGGTTTCCAGCAAGCCTAGTTGGAGCTTCAAGACACCCCATGCCTTCGAGCATGCCGGCCAGCACTATCTCGTGGCGCTGCGGGTTGGGTTCGGCGGAGCGGGCGTCGAGCTGTATCGCAACGGGGTACTGGTCGACTCAGACGAGATCAATACCAGCGGCGTTCTGATTGATCCGATGACCGGCAAGCTGGATTGGAGACACGCGCTCAAGAATCTGGCCCTGCCCCTCGTGATAGGTCTCGCCGTGGGTATCACCGTGGGTATCAGCTTCGGTTACTTGGTCGGGGTGCTACTCAAATGACCCTCCGAAAAATGACCCTCCGAATTGAATGGCGGGCCGGGAGCCGCTGATGGAAATCTCGAGCGAGAAGGTACGCGAGGCGCGTATGGCACGCGGCTGGACCCAGCAGCAGCTTGCTGAAATCGCGGACTTGAGCTTGCGAACCGTACAACGGGTCGAAAACCAGTCGGTCGCCTCGCATGAGACAGTCTCGGCGCTGAGTGCGGTACTCGACATTCCTCGCAGTGAACTGTTGGTATTGAGCCCGAACCCAACCGGCGCTGCCGCGGCTGCGCGAAGCATGGGGCGACTGCTGTCGGTCACTGCGCTGCTGAGCGCTGCGCTCGGCTCCGGCATAACGCTGTTTCTCATGCTCTGGTTTGGTAGCGACTGAAGGACCACCGACTTCATTGACGATGCGGCGCGGCTCACGCCTTCTGCTCGGTAGCCGTCACCCCGAGGCGAAACCCGCTTCTACCCAACCGACCGGGAGACCGCCTCGACAATCGATAACGAAAAACCTGACGTAGCCGCGCGCAGGCGCGAGTCTTCGGTCACTAGCGGCACCGAGAGTCGGCGTGCACAGGCGATGAACCGCGCGTCGTAGGCTGAGACATTCTGCTCAAGCGACACAGCCAGCGCCTCTGCGTGAGGAACTTCGACCCATGACACGACCTGCTGCGCCGCCGATGCGAGCAGCGACTTCGCCTGCGCGCCAGAGAGCGCTTTGGCCCTCACCTGCGTCGCCAACAAATTGCTGAACTCGACCAAAAGGAATGGCTCGCTGCGCCAGTCGGGATCGGCCCGGCGAAGCGCCTGCGCGTCGGCCGTGCGGTCGCCTTCGATCAGCAGATAGGCGATGACGTTGGTATCGACGACGATCATTCGCGGCCGGCGGCAATCGCAGCCTCGATCGCCTCGGCCGTCAGCGGCCCGCCTCGCTGGCGCTTCACCGGTTTGGGTAAGGCTGCGGCGGCACCGTCGTCGCGACTGGCTCGAAGTCCTGCCTCGAGCAACTGCGCCACCAAGTCCTTCAGCTTGCGATCGGATCGCGCCGCCTCGATCTTGATGCGCCGGAGCAGTTCGTTCGGCAGGTCAAGCGTGGTCTTCATTCGTGGATTTTTACCAGCAAACCAGCTTTGTTGCAAACCAGCACTCGAAACACGAACAAGCCTGGGGCTGATCCGGATGTTGACACCGCTTGCACTAGAAACCCCGTGCTCAGCCTATGACTGCTAGTTCGTTGCTCTGGCGCAGCGACTCGAATGCGCG
>CAZHLL010000148.1:0-1817 GCA_964533305.1 uncultured Acidibacter sp. | reverse complement strand
CGGATGGCGATCGCGTCTGCTTGTTGGCCTATGTCACGGGATACATGATGACGCGCTACGAACTCGTGGAGTACGAATGCATCGAGCCCCGCGACTGACGGATCGCGCGCCGAGCAGGGGCCATCGTCTGACGGCCATTCTCGGACTGTGTCTTCTTCAGTGGGCTCTCGCCCCGGTGTCGTTCGGCAGCAACGCTGCCGAGCAAGTCGTACGTCGCTCCTCCACCGGCGAGCCCCAGTCGCTCGATCCACAGATCTGGACTTATGGGCAGGATGGCAACATCGCGCAGGATCTGTTCCAGGGCTTGACGACGCTTGATCCCCACGCCAATACCGTTGCGGGGCAGGCCGAATCCTGGAGCGTATCGCCAGATGGCCGGCAATATCGGTTTCGGCTGCGCGAAGGGCTCGTCTGGTCGGACGGTGTTGCGATCACGAGTGAAGATTTTCTTTGGTCTTTCCGCCGCTTGTTCGATCCCAAGACGGCGTCACCTGCGGTATCACTGTTGTATGTCATCAAACATGGCAGAGAGGTCAATACGGGTCAGATGCCTTTGACCGCCTTGGGGGTGAGTGCACCGGATCCACGGACGGTAGTCATTGAACTTGCACATCCGGCACCTTATCTCCTTGATTTATTGGTGCACCGTGCGTTTCCGGTGCCTCGACATGTGATCGAAAAACACGGCAGGGAGTGGACCCGCCCCGGCAACATCGTTTCGAACGGAGCCTTTTTGCTCGATGAATGGCGTCCAGGCAGCCATGTGCGATTACGCAAGAATCCGCGCTTTCATGCCGCCGCCAGTGTCGCGCTCGATGCGGTGTATCACATCCCCGTGGAAGATCCGGCGCGTGGGGTGGTTCGCTATCGGGCGGGCGAGTTGGATGTGCTCGTCACCCTGCCGTCCGAACAGATTGCACAACTGCGACAGGACTTTGGGCCTCAGTTGCGCCTTAGGCAACAAATCGGCCTTGAGTATCTTGCCTTCAACACTCGACGAGGTGCGACCGCGGATGTGCGCGTACGACGAGCGCTGTCCATGGCCATTGATCGGGACTTGATTGTTCAAAGAATAACCCGCGCCGGTGAGCCGTCCGCGTGGTGTCTCGTGCCCCTCGGAGTCAGAAATTATCCTGAACGGGGTTGTGCTGATTTTGCGGACTGGGATCAGTCCCGTCGCTTGAGCGAGGCACGCGAACTGCTTGAACAAGCAGGCTATACCCGGAGCCAACCGTTGACGCTACGTTTTCGGGTCAACAATTCCGACACCCAGCGCAGGATCGCCTTGGCAGTGAGCGCCATGTGGCAGCCGCTGGGCGTGCGTACGGAGCTGATCGGAGCGGATCTCAAAAGCCATCAGCAGGCAGTACGACAGGGCGATTTTGATGTTGCACGCGGTGTTTGGTACGCAGAGGATCGAGATCCGATTTCCTTTTTGCGCTTGCTTGATTCACGCTCCCCCAGCTTGAATATCTCGGGATTTGACAACCCGCACTATCGCCGCCTGCTGGATCAGGCGGACACGACGGTGGATCTTCGCGCGCGTGCAGCGAGCTTGCGTGAGGCAGAGCTGCTGGCGATGCAGCAGCAGCCGCTCGCACCGATCCATGTTTACGTCTCGCGGCGCCTGATCTCACCCAAAGTCAAAGGTTGGGAGGACAATCCGCGCGGTTTGCACTTGAATCGCTATTTGTCGGTACAGTCGACCAGCTCGATCCATTCATTGGCCGCGCCCACCAACATACCCGCCCGTCGGCCCTGATAGACCTTGCCGTCACGGGCCGTGGGCGCAATCCGCCAGGGCAGCTCGCGTCCCG
>CAZHLL010000147.1:0-1818 GCA_964533305.1 uncultured Acidibacter sp. | reverse complement strand
GTGATGCGTCACCCGCATGAGCTCATCGGGTGTGAGGCGTTCCAGGTTTTCTTTAAAAAGCGGCGCCGCATCAAGCGGTAGCAGTAGCGCGTGCGGCCCCTCGGGTGGCGTCGCCCAACGATGAAAGGCAGGGTTCAGTTCAAAGAATTCATCCTGGCCTAGACCCGCAAGCTCGGCTGCGAGTTTGAGATCAATCTGCGTCGGTACTTCCACGCGCGTGAAATAGGGCTCATTCGGGATGGTGCTGAAGCTGATACCGGCGGCGGTGGGGTCATTCACCAGACGCTTCATCCCCAGAAGCTTTGGCACATAGGCGCGCGTTTCGCGCGGCAGGCGCAGATCCCAGAAGCTCGTCCCCTTGCCCTCGGCGCGATTGCGAGCGACGGCGCGGGCGACGCAGTTTTCGCCGCAGTTATAGCCTGCGACCGCGAGCAACCAATCCCCCTGAAATTCATCGTGCAAAAACTGCAGATAATCGAGCGCGGCGCGGGTGGATTCGACCACATCGCGCCGGCCGTCGTACCACCAGTTCTGCGGCAGGCCAAAGCGATTGCCGGTGCCGGGGATGAACTGCCAGAGCCCCGCCGCGCGCGCACTCGAATAGGCAAAGGGCTCAAAGGCGCTCTCGATCACGGGCAGGAGCGCGAGCTCCATCGGCATGCCGCGTCGATCGATTTCTTCGACGATGTAGTGCATGTAGAGCGCTGCACGGCCAAACACGCGATCAAGGTATTCGGGGTTGCGCTGAAACCACGCGAACTGCACATCGATGGCTTGACGCTCGGGGTCATCGAGCACGAACCCTGCGCGCACGCGATCCATCAAGTCTTCGGGGCCTTTCGGCATCTCGATGACGGTGGAGCTCGCGACCGTGCCGTCGGCCGTGGTGCCCTCCATCGCCTCATTCGGCTTCACCACCGGCGCTTTGGCAGCGCTCTCCGCCGACACCGCGCGCGGCGGCCGGATGGGCGAGGCGTCGGCACCCGCCTTCGCACCGGAGGGGAGAGGGAAGCTCGCGCAGGCGCTGAGCGCGAGCGTGCTGAGGAGGGCTGCAATCAGCCGTGTCGCCGTGGGTCTCATTGGCCGCGTATTTAACCGACAGTGGCTGAAAATTGCTATCGTTTCGACCCATGACAGCACCCTTGCTCACCTGGCTCGAGTCGGCGCGCGGTCGGGCCCTGCTCGAGACCGAGGCGACCTTGCTCGCCGAATCCCTCGAAGATTGCTTCGGTTGGGAGGCTTTGCAGGTCGGCGCCTGGGGCCGCGGGCGGGCCTTGCTCTCGGCGGCGCGCACGCGATCGCAGACCGTGATCTCGGCGCGCGAGGGCGTGGGCGCAGATGTGCAGAGCCGGCTTACGCAGTTGCCCATCGTCGGCGATTCGGTCGATGCCGTGATCCTGCCGCACACGCTGGAATTTGAAACCGACCCGTATGCGCTCTTGCGCGAAGTGGATCGCGTGCTCGCGGGCGAGGGGAAATTATTGATCCTGGGCTTCACACCAGTGAGCCCCTGGGGCTTGCGTGCGACCGCGAGTCGCAAAGGCTTTCCGCCCGGCCTTCGGCGCTTGATCTCGGAGCGCAGGCTGCGCGATTGGTTGAAATTATTGGGCTACGACGTGCTCGAGCAGCGCCGATACCTGCACGAGCTCCCCTGGGGCGATCCCATCGAGCGCGCCGAGCGCATGCGGCGCGGCATGTTTTATTTGCTGCCCGGGGGCGCGTATTTGCTGAAAGCCACCAAACGCCTGCACACCCTCACGCCGCTGCGCCCGCGATGGCTCGAGCGTCGTCGCAGTTCGGTGCTCGGCGGTCTCACCG
>CAZHLL010000146.1:0-1857 GCA_964533305.1 uncultured Acidibacter sp. | reverse complement strand
AGAGTCGTTTTGGCTCAAAGAAAATAACAGGGTCTTCGCTCTCGATCGCGGCAATCAAGAGACCCTTGGCGTCATAAGGGTTGGAGGGCATCACGGTCTTGAGGCCACTCACGTGGGCAAACACCCCCTCGGGGCTTTGCGAGTGCGTCTGCCCGCCGCGAATGCCGCCGCCGCAAGGAGTCCGAATCACCAACGGTGCGGCATACGTCCCGGCACTGCGATAACGCAGACGTGCCAATTCACTCACGATCTGATCGTAGGCGGGATAGATATAGTCTGCGAACTGGATCTCGGCGACCGGTCTTAAATCATTGACCGCCATGCCAATGGCAGCACCCACGATGCCGCCCTCGGCAATGGGCGTGTCAATGACCCGATGGGCGCCGTATTTCTTTTGCAAGCCCTCGGTCACGCGAAACACACCGCCGAAGTAGCCGATGTCCTCGCCAAGTGCGACCACGCGCGGGTCACGCTCGAGCATGAGATCGAGCGCCGAGTTCAGCGCCTGCACCATGTTCATGGCGCACCCTCATTAGATGTACCCCGCTCCGCGAGCTCGCGCTGCAAGGCGGCGTGCTGCTCTCTTAGATGGCGCGGCATCTCTTTGTAGACATCGCTGAACATGAGCCTGGGATCAAGTCTTGAGCCCTCGTTCAAGCTGCCATGGCTCACCGCCTCGCGCCAAGCCTCGGCCACTGCGCTCTCCAGCTCTTTAATCAAAGATTGGTGAGCGCCCTCATCCCACTCACCAAGATAAACAAGATGCTGCTTCAATCGCTCGATAGGATCGCCGAGCGGCCACTCGCCAAACTCCTCTTTCGGTCGATAGCGTGCCGGGTCATCGCTGGTGGAGTGCGCACCCGCCCGGTAGGTCACAAGCTCGATCAGGGTCGCGCCGTGACCCGCGTGCGCGCGCTCGGCTGCCCAACGCGTGGCCGCGTGCACCGCTAAAAAATCATTGCCGTCGACCCGCAGGCCCGCCACACCCACGCCGGGGCCACGCGCTGCAAATGAGCGCTGCTCCCCGCCGGCATACCCCTGAAAGGTGGAAATCGCCCATTGGTTGTTAACGAGGTTGAGTATGACCGGGGCGCGATACACCTTGGCAAACAGCAGAGCATGGTGAAAATCCGCCTCAGCCGCACTGCCCTCGCCGATCCATGCGGACGCAAGGCGCGATTCGCCCTTGATGGCCGCAGCCATCGCCCAGCCCACGGCTTGCGGATATTGGGTCGCGAGATTGCCCGAGATCGAAAAGATGTGTTTCTCGCCGCTGTGGTACATCACCGGCAGCTGGCGACCCTTGCACATATCCCGACTGTTCGAGAGCAATTGGCACATGAGTTCGACCAAAGAAACGCCGCGGGCAATGAAAAGCCCCTGATTGCGATAGGACGGAAACAGCATGTCGTCATCCGCCAGCGCCATCGCTGCCGCGACCGAGACCGCCTCCTCGCCGTAGGAGCGCATGTAGAACGTGATTTTCCCCTGGCGCTGAGTGCGCTGCATCCGATCATCAAAGATCCGGGTCATCAGCATGGCGCGCAAGCCGGCGCGTAGGCTGTCGGCCGATAGTTCAGGGTTCCACGGCCCTTGTGCCCGACCCTCGGAATCAAGCACCCGCAGCAGAGACTCGGCGAGTGCCACGGTATCCGCCACGGGCACCGAAGGGGGCGGACGATCCACCTCACCCGCCCGCGACAAGCGCACATAGCTGAAGTTGGGCAACTCACCCGGTCTGGCTGGCACCGCGGGGACATGCAGGGTCGGCTTCATGGCGTTACACATTACGCCAGAGCCTGCTCCGAACTCAGGCATGAAACCACAAACAAGGCGGTATTCTGGATTAATCTATCT
>CAZHLL010000145.1:0-1868 GCA_964533305.1 uncultured Acidibacter sp. | reverse complement strand
GGTGAGAGTAAATTCGCTGTCGTCAACCTGCGGGCTAGGGGCAACCTCAGTGTTGAAGAAGTGAACTCGCTCTTGACTGAAGTGGAAGAACGGGTTCTGCAAGTTGAGGGCATTGCCCACGTGAATGCCTATACCCGGCTGGCTGGCAGACCGGGCAGGGACGGCGGCACGGACCGGGTGGGTTCGATATTTCTGGAGCTTTATGACCGGCCGGATCGTCGCCTCGATTCCGATGGCGTGCTGGAGAACGTGCGCGAGCTAACTCAGGATATGGTCGGGATTCAGGTCGAGCTACAGCCAATGGATATGGGTCCGCCGGTTGGCAAGGACCTACAAATCGAGCTTTCCTCGTACAATCGCGACGTACTGGAACCTGCGGTGACCAAAATCACCGACTACATGCGTACCAAGGTCTCGGATGTTCGCGATATCGATGATACGAGGGCATTACCGGGCGTGGAGTTCAAGATCGAGGTTGATCGCGCCCAGGCTGCCATCTATGGCGCCGACGTCACTCAGGTTGGAGTAGCGGTGCAGCTGATTACGAACGGGATCAAGGTGGGTGAATATCGACCGGATCGTTCTGAAGACGCTGTCGACATCCGCGTGCGGTATCCTTCTGCGCAGCGTGGTGTCATGGCACTGGATGAACTGCAAATCGTCACGCCGGGCGGCTTGGTGCCCTTGTCGAATTTTGTGAAGGTCACGCCATCCAACAATGTTGATACGCTGCAACGCGTCAACGGCGTTCCCATCATGATGATTCTGGCGAACGTGGCACCAGGCGTCCTGGCGGACAGCAAGGTCAAAGAAATACAGACGTGGATCGACTCTCAAGACTGGCCGCCCGAACTGCGCATTCAATTTCGCGGCGCCAACGAAGAGCAAGCCGAGTCATTGGCCTTTGTCGGCGTCGCCTTCGGCATGTCCCTGCTGCTGATGTTTGTGCTGCTGGTCACTCAGTTCAACAGCTTTTATCAAAGCTCGCTAATTCTTTTCGCAGTTGTGCTTTCAACCGCAGGTGTACTGATTGGCCTGCTGATCACCGGCAATCCTTTCAGTGCGATATTGACGGGTGTTGGTGTGGTGGCGTTGGCGGGCATCGTCGTGAACAACAATATCGTCTTGATCGACACCTACAACGAGATACGCAACAAAAACCCCGATATGCACTACGTGGAATTGATCGTGCGAACCGGGTCGCAACGCCTGAGACCCGTGGTGCTCACCACGGTCACGACAGTTTTTGGCCTGTTACCGCTGGCTAGCAATCTCAGTATCGACTTTGTTAATCGGACGATCGAATACGGCAGTACGCTCTCAAGCTTCTGGGTGCCGCTTTCCCAGGCTATTGTGTCGGGTCTGACCTTCGCCACCCTGCTGACCTTGGTTACCACGCCGGCGATGCTGGCGATACCGCATCAAATCAAATCCATTTATCGTCGCCGCATAAAGGGAGGTCCAATGGCAGCCCAGCAGCTGGCGAGTGATTCGGCTGGCTAGTGGTTTAACAGCCAGTCGATCATGTCAGGGTAAGCCCGTCGATCTTGTATAAAGAACAAATGCCCGCCTTCGTATAGCTTCAGCTCGGCAGTCTTAATCACCCGGTGCATAGCCTGCATATTTTCTGGCGGTGCAATGCCATCGTATCGACCACCCTGGAGCAGTACAGGCATAGCGAGATTCGGCAGTCGCTCGAAAGTGTCATGGTATCTGCGTGCAGTGAGCTGCTTCATGGCGCCGACCTCATCTCTATCTGGCCGGCGGGCTGCCAGGGTCATGTCGAAAAGAGTTTGCCAATGCTCTGGATTTGCTCCTTGACCTCGGCCATCGCCGACCAGATCGCTTGCGCGGTCGCGTTGCTCTTG
>CAZHLL010000144.1:0-1898 GCA_964533305.1 uncultured Acidibacter sp. | reverse complement strand
AAGGTTTCTCGCGCGTGTTTCTCGAGCTTTTTAATAATGCGTGTTTGTTTCAGCTTGGACAGGTAATCCACAAACAGCTTGCCGTCGAGGTGATCGATTTCATGTTGGATGCAAACGGCGAGCAGGCCGTCGGCGTCGAACTCCACGGTTTCACCTTGTTCATTGAGGGCGCGCACGCGAATGTGTTCGGCGCGCTGCACCTTGTCATAGATTCCGGGCACCGAGAGGCAGCCCTCTTCCATTTCTTCCTCGCCGTCTTTGGCGATCACTTCAGGATTGATCAGCGCGAGCGGGGCATCGTGATTTTCTGAAATATCTACCACCACCACGCGGCGCAGATCGTTCACTTGCGTTGCTGCGAGACCGATGCCTGGCGCGGCGTACATCGTTTCGAATAGGTTGGCGATGAAGTTGCGCAGGTCGTCATCCACTGTGGCTACCGGCTGTGCGCGGCGGCGAAGACGAGGGTCGGGGTGATGCAAAATCGGCAACAGAGCCATAAGCGTTTGATCGTTCTCGGTTTTCTCAAAAAGCCATCGCGCCTGCGATGGCGGGGTCTATTATAGGCGTCATGGTCAGCGAAGTTCGCGTTCAAGACGATCTACAACGGCTGCGCGCCTGGTTGTTGTTGGCGCGCGCACCGGGTGTGGGTCCTGCGCGCATTCGCGACATCCTCACCCATTTTCCTGATCTGCAAGATTTCTTGAGTGCGGGCCCCAAGGCGCAGAAGGCTTCGGGGCTGCTCAAACAAGATGCCTTGGATTTCCTCGCGCACAGCGATGATGCGATTCTGGCCGATGATTTTGCGTGGTTAGAGCGTGCCGATGCGCGTCTGTTCACCTTGGCCGATTCCGATTACCCCGCTTTGTTACGACAGATCGCCGATCCGCCGCCGGTGTTGTATGTGCTCGGCGATGCCACAGCCTTGGCCGTGCCGCAGGTCGCAATTGTGGGGAGTCGCAATCCCTCACGACCGGGGCGCGAGCTGGCGGAGCAGTTTGCCGCCGGGCTGAGTCAGGTGGGCTTCGCCATCACCAGTGGTCTTGCGGCCGGGATTGATGGCGCGGCGCACGAAGGCGCGCTCAATGCTGGCGGGCGCACCTTGGCGGTGTTGGGGACCGGGGTGGATCGCGTGTATCCGGCCAATCATCGCGATCTGGCGCGGCGCATCGTGGCCGAGGGCGGCGCCTTGGTTTCCGAATTCCCGCTAGGAACGGGGCCGCATGCCAGTCATTTCCCGCGGCGTAATCGCATTTTGAGCGGCCTTGCCTTGGGTACGTTGGTGGTCGAGGCCGCGCTGCGCAGCGGCTCTTTAATTACAGCCCGCCAAGCGCTGGAACAGGGGCGTGAGGTGTTTGCCATCCCCGGCTCAATCCACAATCCGTTGGCACGCGGCTGCCATCGCCTGATTCGCGATGGCGCCAAGCTGGTCGAGAGCGTGGACGATGTGCTTGAGGATTTGGAGGGATTGGTCGGGTATTTGCGCGCGCAGCTAGAAAGCGCCGAGCCGGAGGAGAGCCCGGTTCGAGCGAGCGCCCCCGCTGGCGACCCAGACGAAGAGGCGTTGCTTGCTGCGCTGGGCGCAGACCCTGCCAGCATCGACCAATTGGTCGAGCGCAGTGGTTTGACGGCCGACCGGGTTTCCTCCATGCTCCTCGCCCTAGAACTGCAAGGACGCGTTCAGATGCTCCCCGGTGGGCGAGCGCAGGTCAGCGGCCGCTGATCAATTCATTCAAGGACTTATGCATGCTTGATGTGCTGGTCTACCTGTTCGAGAACTACATTCACGAAGAGGTCGACGAAAACACCGATGAAGAGGCGTTGCGCGTAACGTTGCGCGAGGCTGGCTTTCCGGACGCCAAGGTTGATAAGGCCTTTGATTGGCTGGAAACCCTCTC
>CAZHLL010000143.1:0-1910 GCA_964533305.1 uncultured Acidibacter sp. | reverse complement strand
GCGCCGAGCGTCAAGCCCAACTCGCGCAGCTCCGACCTGAAACCTATCTCGGGCTCGCCGCGTCACTCACCAAATCCCGGGCGTCGGATTGAGACTGACCGCCGTCAGCGGACCCGTGGCATGGCAAAAATCATCGTAGGGCTGTCGGGCGGCGTGGATTCGGCGGTGGCCGCCGCGCTGCTGCGCGAGCAAGGGCACGAGGTCGAAGCCCTGTTCATGGCGAACTGGGATGAGGAGGACGAATACTGCAGCATCGCCGCCGATTTTCAGGATGCTAAAGCCATCTGCCAGGAACTGGGCCTGGTGTTGCATCGCGTCAATTTTGCTGCCGAATACCGTGAGCAGGTATTCGATTATTTTCTAGCAGAGCACCGGGCCGGACGCACCCCGAACCCCGATGTGCTCTGTAATCGCGAAATCAAATTTGGCGTCTGTTGGCAGTACGCGCAACGACTCGGCGCGAGTCGCTTGGCAACCGGACACTACGCGCGTGTGATTGCCACGCCCGAGGGGCCCGAACTGCACAAGGCTGTCGATGGGCAAAAAGATCAGTCTTATTTTCTACATGGACTCACTCGTACCCAACTTGACATCGCGCTCTTTCCGCTTGGCGAGTGGACCAAGACCGACGTTCGCGCCAAGGCGAGATCGCTCGGGCTTCCGGTATTCGATAAACGCGATAGCACGGGTATTTGCTTCATCGGCGAACGGCCGTTCAAAGAGTTCCTGCAGCGCTTTTTGCCAAGCAAGCCAGGCCCCATCCTGACGGCCGAAGGTGAAACCGTGGGCGAGCATCCGGGACTCGCGTTTTTCACCCTGGGGCAACGCAGCGGGCTGGCCATTGGTGGTCAGAGCGGTCATGCCGAGGCGCCTTGGTACGTGGCGCTCAAGGACAGCGCGCGCAACGCGCTTATCGTGGTGCAGGATCATGAGCATCCGTTGTTGCTGCAGCAGCGCGTAGTCACCGGTCCTGCCCACTGGCTGATGCCCGCACCGACCGGCGAGCTTCGGGCCGAGGTCAAACTACGCTATCGACAAGCCGATCAGGCCTGTCGCGTGACGACCTTGCCGCAGGGCCTGCTGCAAATCGATTGCCTTGAGCCGCAACGGGCCGTGACGCCGGGACAGTTTGCGGTGCTCTATCAGGGCACGCGTTGTCTCGGGGGTGCCGTCATCGACGCGCTGCCGAACGAGTCGCTATAATCTCGCGCCATCTCTCCACCATCTTTGATCACGTTTGCGGACAGGTTCCGGGGGTTTGCATGAAGGACAGTTTCAAGGCTCGCACCACACTCAAAGTCGGCCAGCGCTCATACGACATCTGCAGTCTTGCCGCGCTGCCCAAGAAAAAAGTCGCTCGCCTGCCCTATTCGCTCAAGATCCTGCTCGAGAATCTGCTGCGCTTTGAGGATGGCGTCAACGTCACTCGCAAAGATATCGATGCGCTGCTCAACTGGAAGCCCGCGGCGACGCCCGACTACGAGATCTCTTTTACCCCCGCGCGCGTCATCATGCAGGACTTCACCGGGGTGCCCTGCGTCGTGGACCTCGCGGCCATGCGTGAAGCCATCAGCCGACTCGGCGGTGATCCGCGGCGGGTTAATCCGCTCGCGCCGGCAGAGCTTGTCATCGATCACTCGGTGCAGGTGGATCACTACGGTACGGCGGATTCATTGGCTCAGAACACCAAGATTGAATTCGCTCGCAACGCCGAGCGCTACTCGTTCCTGCGCTGGGGCCAGACCGCGTTCGAGAATTTCAAGGTCGTGCCGCCGAACACCGGCATCGTGCACCAGGTCAACCTCGAATATCTCGGCCGAGTCGTCTTTGAAAATCGCGGCGGCAAGCGCCCGCAAGCTTATCCCGATACGCTGGTCGGCACCGACTCGCACACCACCATGATCAACGGC
>CAZHLL010000142.1:0-1911 GCA_964533305.1 uncultured Acidibacter sp. | reverse complement strand
CGCATGATCATCGGATGCTGAGTGCCCGACACGTTGCTGCCTATCAAAAGTTCTTCGTACAGCTTTTCGCCAGGGCGCAGACCGGTGAAGGCAATCTCAATACCCTCGGGGTGACTCGTACCATCTTTGACGGTAAACCCTGCCAGCTCAATCATCTTTCGCGCAAGATCCACAATTTTGACGGGCGGCCCCATATCGAGCACAAATACATCGCCCCCTTCAGCCATCGCACCCGCTTGGATCACGAGCTGCGCCGCCTCAGGAATCGTCATGAAATAGCGCACGACATCGGGGTGCGTCACCGTCACAGGGCCACCCCGACGAATCTGTTCCTCAAAGAGTGGCACGACCGAACCCGACGAACCCAAGACGTTGCCAAAGCGCACCATCGAAAACGTGACCGAGGGATATCTTTGCTGCATCGCCTGTAAGACCAGCTCAGCGGCACGCTTGGTGGCCCCCATCACGTTAGTGGGATTCACCGCCTTATCGGTCGAGATCAAGACAAACACGTTGACGCCCGCCCGGGCAGCCGCCTCAGCAACACCCCATGTACCCAAGATATTATTCTCAACACCTTCGATCACATTTTCTTCGACGATCGGCACGTGCTTGTAGGCAGCCGCATGAAAAATTGACTCAATTCGATAGAGCTTCATCACGGACTCAAGTCGATCCGCTTCCCGCACATCGCCCAGTAGCGCTACGATCTCACAGTCAAGCTCAAATTTTTCTTTGATAACCCGAAGCTCGCTCTCGATGCGATAAAGTGCAATTTCAGAGACCTCGACCAACACTAAGCTGGTGGGCCGTTGCTTTAAGATCTGACGACAGAGCTCGGACCCAATCGATCCACCGGCACCGGTCACCATGACGGCCTTTTGCTCAAGATTTCGCGCAAGCAAATGCGGCTCCGCCGCGACGGGGTCACGACCTAATACATCGGCGATATCGATATTGCGCAAGTCCTCGAGCTGCGCCCGACCCGCAACCAGATCCGAGATATCCGGTAACGATCGCACCGATAATTTGAGGGGCACGAGCGAGCGAATGATCTCGCGGCGACGCAACCGCGGCACAGAAGGCATGGCGAGCACCACCGTGCTGATCTCGTGGCGCTCAATCAGATGGGGAATCGCCTCGGGACCGCGTACCACCAAGCCATTGATATAGGCGCCTCGCAACGCTGAATCATCATCGATGAACGCGATCGGCCGATACTCGGCACTCCCCAACATAATTGAGGCGATTTGTCGACCAGATTCGCCTGCGCCATAAATAAGCACCGGCCGCGAGTTAATAGACTTAAGCCGTGAATAAAGATGCCGAATACCCACTCGAAATCCCGCGAGCAGGGCAATACCCAGAACAGCGTAATTGAACGCCACATCCCCGGGCACCGCATGAATCACCATGATGGCGAGGGCCGACAGCGCAAAGCCCGCCACTAAGATATAGGCCACCGACTCGGCGAGCGCTCGAATCAACGACCGATAGAGACCCAACGGGATAAAGACCACCCAAGCGGCGATCATGGCGGTGGCAGCCACCCCCACAAATTCCCAGCCCACCAGCGGAAAATCACTGAAACGCAGGCGTAAAACCACCCATAACGCGGCGGGCACCAAGGTCAGATCGGCCGCAAACGCGATGGCCCGACGGACCCGTCGTGACCCCATCAGCACCGGCATCAACCACGCTCGTAACCATCGTTCCACTTGCCTGCCCTCTCGAACTTGGGGTTATGCTTGCACCGAAATTAAACGAACACTCATGCATCACCCGCAAACAAAAGTTTATCGCACTCTGCTGCTGCTCGCCGTGGTCACGCTCACCACGGCCTGTGGTGAACTGCATTATGAGCGCGGTCGCGCCGCGCTCGATCAAGGAGATCCCGCAGAGGCATTCAAG
>CAZHLL010000141.1:0-1964 GCA_964533305.1 uncultured Acidibacter sp. | reverse complement strand
TCGCAAGCTTTCACCCGCAATACCAGTTCGCCGAGACCGAACCGGATGACATCGGCAATGAGACCAATCGCTCGCCATACCCGACTCTGCACTTATTGCGCGAAGAGAGTATCGCGCGGGCGGTCGATGCTTTTGGGGACACCCAGAGTATCTCCACCACCAACCTCGCCACACTCACGAAGCTGGGTCCGAAGAGGCTGCAGGCGTTGAAGCGCGGCGGTTTGGCATGATGCCTACACCAACCCATGCCCTAAGCCCTAAGAAACTGCTGCACACGAAGTGGACAGCGGTCGCGCCGCGTAACAAAGAGAAGCATTTCCTCGTGACCAAAGTTATTGAGCCGATGCCGCCGGGGTCGCCGGTGGTGTCCGTCGAGATCGAGGCGGTTCATTCGAAGCGCATCCGGGTCATTGGCTGGCGGGAACTCAAGGATGCGGGGCAGTGGCGGCGTGGCTGGGTCTGATTTTCGATCGATGGATCCCATTAGGCCTGTTTTGGTTGTATCAATGAAAAGGAGAGGCGGTTTTTTTATGAACAGGTCGCCAGCTATTGACGCACTCGGCCTAAAACATGCACCCTCAGCACCCAGTATCAGTCGCCCCAACACCGAAAAATTAAAAAACGAGGAGGAATGGGAATGTCACGACCAAACGGATCGAAGGTTGCCTGGTTTGTGGCCGGCGCGATCTGGGCCAGCTCCATGGCTGGCAGCATGGTGCTCGCCCAGCAGGCCGCTCCAAGCGGCACGGAGGATGATCGTCGTTTGCAGACAGTGGTCGTCACGGGCTCGAGCATCAAGCGGGTCGTGACCGAGAGCGCACTGCCCATTCAGGTAGTCACCACCGAAGATATCCTGCGCGAGGGCATCACGAGCCCCGAGCAGCTGATCAGCTACCTGAACTCCAACGGCAACGGACTCGATAACCTCGCGTCGAATGCCGACGTCGTTTCCGGTGCGGCGCGCGGCAACAATGGCGCCTCCTCGGCCAACCTGCGTGGTCAGGGTTCAGCCGCTACGTTGATTCTTTTGAACGGTCGTAGGGTCGCGGCTCATGGTCTCAACGGCGGCGCGGTGGACATCAACCAAATCCCGCTGGCGGCCATTGAGCGCGTGGAGATCCTCAAAGATGGCGCCTCGGCAATTTATGGTACCGATGCCATCGGTGGTGTCATCAATTTCATCCTCAAAAGCAATTTCCAAGGGCTTAACTTCAATGCCTTTGGTGACGTGACGGAGCTCGGTGGCGGCGCGATTTATCGCGGCTCGATCACCGGTGGCATGGGTGACGTCAACTCGGATGGCTGGAACGTCATGGCGACGCTCTCGTTCAGTGATCACGGTGAGCTGCGCGGTGCAGATCGGGATTTCGTCAATACTTTCCAGCCCGATCGCGGCGTATCCGTGGATACTCGCGGCACGCCGTTCGCGACGATCCTGCCCATGGGTGGCACCGGCATCGGGCCAAATACCCCTCAAGGCACGATCATGAACAGCTCTGGCCCAAACCTCGCGCCATTTATTCCGGGAACTACCATTCGTGCTTCGGGCGGTATCAATCCACTCAACCTGCCGGGTGGCGGCGGTTGCGATCAGATCGATGGCATGCAGGCCTACGATACGCGCCTGTGGAATTTCCCGGCGGCACAGTTTGCGTGTGCCTGGGATACGGGTCGGGCGGCGGTTCTGCAGCAGCCGATCGAGACGGTGAATTTCGTGAGCCGAGGCGTGTTGCGCCTTGGCGAGCACGAAATCGCCGCCGAGCTCACCGGTTCCAAGGCCGATTCGGCCAAGCGTTTCTCGAACCTGCAGATCACGCCGAATACCAGTACGCAAAACTATGCTTTCCCGCGTAATACAGCGTCTGCCAGCGTCTACGATCGAGTCTTCAATGAATTGGTGGCGGTATTCCCCAGCTTGGAGCCCCGTCGTGGGCTACCGATGACCTACCGCTGGCGATGCATGG
>CAZHLL010000140.1:0-2029 GCA_964533305.1 uncultured Acidibacter sp. | reverse complement strand
CGCACGCCGACCATCGACGCAGCACGCTACGATGCGCTCGTCAGCAGGGTTGAGGCCATGGGCTACGATATCAACAAGCTTTTGAAGGTCCCGCAACGAACGCAATCCGATCATTCGCTGTTGAGTGAGCGTTGAGGTTTGGGAGTGGCACAGCCGAGTATTTTATTGGTCGACGATCACCGCGACATCGCGGGTGCGATCATCGATTTTCTCGAACACCGCGGGTTTGTAGTGGACTATGCAGCGGATGGTGTGACGGGGCTTCATCTTGCGGTCACTAACCGGTATGACGTCATTGTGCTTGATATCATGTTGCCCGGTCTCGACGGCCTCGCGGTATGCCGAAAACTTCGCGAGGAAGCGCGCAACGATACACCGCTTTTGATGCTTACCGCCCGCGATACATTGGATGATAAAATCACCGGACTCGGCGCTGGCGCTGATGATTATCTGGTCAAGCCATTCGAGGTGCGCGAGCTTGAGGCACGCATCACGACCCTGCTGCGTCGGCATCGAAGAGCGGTCGCTCTAGAGGTTTACACCGTGGGTGATCTGACGCTCGACACCGCTACCTTACGGGTCACGCGAGGCGGTCAATCATTGACATTGACGCCAATTGGCTTGAAGTTACTGACCGTGCTGATGCGAGCGTCTCCGCGGGTCGTAACCCGCCAACAACTTGAGCGCGAGGTATGGGGCGACGTACTGCCGGATAGCGATACGCTGCGTAGTCATCTCTACACGCTGCGCAAGATTATCGATAAGCCATTCGCGCGCTCACTATTGCACACCATCCCGGGTGCCGGTTACCGGCTGGCTACCGACGATGGCGGCTAGCGGGCTACGCGCGCGGCTCGGGCGCGCATTCTTGTTGCAGGCGGGGTTCATCGGCGCGGCAGCCGTGGTCGGTGTATTTCTCGCCAGTTTTTTGCTGGAAGGCGTGCTGATCCGTCAGGCCTTGCGCGAAGAAGTTGCTCATTTTTGGTCAGAGCGTGAGCGTGATTCGGAGTTTCCGCTACCGGCTACGGTGAATCTCACGGGATATCTGGATGCTGCACCGCCGACGATTGCGGCTCTGACGATCGGCTTTCACGAACGAGTGATCGATGACATTGCAACGGTTGTCTATGTCACGGAACGAGACGGGCAGCGTCTTTACCTCGTCTTTGATCGTAGCAGTGTCGGTAGGCTCGCAACTGTTTTTGGTTTGCTGCCACTGGCCATGGTTTTGTTGGTGTTGTACTTGTCAACATGGCTTGCGTTCAGGGCATCGCGTCGCGCTTTTTCACCCGTCATTGCCTTGGCGCGTGCGGTACGTGAGCTTGATCCGGCGGCGCCTGACCCCGCGCAGCTTGATCCTGTTCGGCTGCCTCGCGATGCGGACGACGAGGTGCGAGAACTCGCCGAGGCACTCTCGCGCTATGCACAGAGACTCAAAGAATTCGTGGCCCGTGAACGTGACTTTACCCGCGATGCCAGTCACGAGCTGCGTAGTCCTCTGACAGTCATCCAGGTGGCTAATGGTATGTTGGAGGCCGATGCAGGGCTCAGTGATACCAGTCGACGGGCCGTGGCGCGTATCGGACGAGCGGTGCGCGACATGGAGGAGTTGACGAGTGCGTTCCTGTTGCTGGCACGCGAGTCGCAGACAGGTCTACCGGTCGACGTGATTTGTATCAACGAAGTGCTTGCCGAGGAGCTGGATCGCGCCCGTTTGCTCGCCGCAGACAAGCCAATCGAGTCGGGTTTGATAGCGACACATCGTCTCTTCGTTGAGGCGCCCGAGAAAGTGCTCCCGGTGTTGCTGGGTAACTTGTTGCGTAACGCGTTCTCCTACACCGACTCCGGCGAGGTGATGGTCGAGGTCAGCTTCGGATCTGTGGTGATCCGTGACACCGGCGTGGGCATGGCTCCGGAGCAGGTCGACGCGATGTATCAACCCTTCGTTCGTGGTGATGCTGCGCGACGGGGTGGGCACGGTGTGGGTCTCACTATCGTGCGTCGATTGTCGGACCGTTTTGGATGGCCC
>CAZHLL010000139.1:0-2065 GCA_964533305.1 uncultured Acidibacter sp. | reverse complement strand
AAGGTCAGTTTTTTGGCGCTGACTCGATCGGATCAGGTGCTGCCAGCGGCGACCGTCGACGACAATCTGGACGCCTTGCAGGGCGAGGCGCGCAACCGACTACAAGCGCTGGCAGATGCGTTTCTAGCGGGCACAGCACAGGTTTTACCCGGTAAAGGGGCGTGCCAGTTTTGCGAGTTACCGTTGCTTTGTCGCAAGGCAGAGTGGCTCGATGTGGACGTGGAGACGGGCTGAGATGTCGACGCCCGTTGACAGCATTCAAGCGGATCAGCGAGCGCGGGACCTCGCACTCGACCCATCGCAATCGATTGCGCTACAAGCGCCTGCGGGTTCCGGTAAAACCACGGTGCTTACCCAACGCATACTGGCGCTGCTCGCGGTGGTGGATGAGCCCGAAGCAATTCTCGCGGTCACCTTCACGCGCAAGGCGGCCGCTGAAATGCGGGCGCGGGTGATCTCCGCCCTGCAAGAGGTGTCGCGCGGTGTCGCAGTCGATAAAGCATCCGGCGCAAAAGCGGTGACGCTCGCGCTTGCCAAGTCGGCGTGGACGCGTTCGCAAGCTCGTGGTTGGAATTTGATTGATCAACCGGGGCGCCTACGAATTCAGACCATCGATGGCCTGAATCATCGACTGGCTGCGGCCATGCCGATCAGTGCGCGCGGCGTGAGTCAATTGCAGCTCGCCGACGCCTTAAGCCCGCTTTATCGCGACGCGGCACGACGCTGTTTGCTCGATGCGGAAGAGGACAGGGGTCATGCAGCCGCTTCTCAACGGGTGTTTGCCTATTTGAACAACGATTGGCAGCGCCTCGAATCATTGATTGCCAATATGCTTGAATCCAGGTCCGGCTGGCAGCGCGCGTTGCTAAGTTGGGGTCATGAAGGCCTGCGTGAGCGGGTGGAGGCCACGCTTGCGCAGGCACGCGATGAGGCGATTCAGGACCTTCGCCAAAGGGTCGGTGACGAGCGCCTGCTTGAGGGCATCACGCTCGCGCGTGCCGCTGCGGATAATCTACAGTCTGCGGTTAAACCGATCCTCGATGTGCGGAATTTCCCGAGTCTGCAAGCCGTGGCGGAGCTTGCTTTGTTGAAGGCCGATGAGCCGCAGCTACGGCGCAGCATCGACAAACGTCTTGGCTTTCCCAAAGAGCAGAAAGCACTCAAGGCGCGGATGAAAGAGTGGCTGGATGCCATGGCCACCTGCGATGCCTGCGACAGTTTGCATGAAATTCGCCTGCTGCCGTCAGCCGATAAGCTTGACTGGCAGGTGGAGGATTTGTCGGCGCTTGAATCACTGCTGCGGCTCGCTTTGGCGGAGCTACAGCTGCTTTTCATTGAGCGCGGGCTGGTCGATCATACGGCGGTGGCAGCGACGGCGTTGGCTGCGCTCGAGGACGGCGGTCTTGATGACTGGGCTGCAGATAGCGGCGAGCGCATTCAGCACATTCTGGTGGATGAATTTCAGGATACATCGGTCGATCAATTGCGATTGTTGTGCGCCTTGACACGAGACTGGGAGCCCGATGATGGGCGCAGTATTTTTTTGGTGGGCGACCCAATGCAATCGATCTACCAGTTTCGCGATGCCGATGTCGGTTTATTTGGGCATACGCAGCAACATGGACTGGGAAAAGTCACGCTGACTCCGCTGCGACTCATGCGAAACTTCCGCTCGCGGACGTCGATAATCCGCTTCGTCAATGAAACTTTTACCCGTATTTTTCCGATCAAAGATCATTCGGCTTCGGCAGCGGTGCGCTATGTGCCTTGCCTTGCGGGAGAGTCGCTGACGGATGGCGATGAGGGGGTCGAGTATCATGCCGTGCCGGCCTGGCATCCGCAGAGCCTGAGTCAAGCAGAAGACAACGGGATCGACCAGGAAGCGATGCGGATACTCTCCATTGTCACGCGGACCCGTCAGCTTGAGCCTGCTGCAAGCATCGCGATTTTGCTTACTACACGTCGGCAGGCTGCGCCCATTGTTGCGGTTCTCGCCGCTGCGGGTGTGGAGGTGCAGGGTGTAGATCTGGTGCCGCTCGCCGAGACACCCGTGGTGCTAGACCTC
>CAZHLL010000138.1:0-2279 GCA_964533305.1 uncultured Acidibacter sp. | reverse complement strand
CCCGCATGTCCATCGGTACCGTCTTCGTCAACAACCGCACCCAAGCCGTCCGGCTGCCGTTGGACGTCCGTTTGCCCGAGGGCGTCCACAAAGTCGAGATCCGCGTCAAAGGGCACGAGCGCATCATCGCGCCTCTCGGTCAATCCTGGGACAGCTTCTTTCTTGACGGCCCGCGTGTGAGTGATGACTTTTTGCCCGAACGTGCCTCTCAGCATCAGCCGGAGCGCGAAGCCCTTTGATGTTGCGCTACCTGCTGGATACCAACATCGTCATCTACGTGTTGAAGCGCCGCCCGCTCGAGGTGCTCTCCACCTTCAACGCCAACGCGAGTCGCATGGCCATCTCGTCCATCACCCTGGCCGAACTGATGCACGGCGCCGAGAAAAGCCAACGCGTCGGTGAGAACCTGGCGGCCATCGAGGACTTCTGCAGCCGCTTGGAGGTGCTGCCCTACGGCGCCAAGGCCGCCCAGCACTACGGCGCCATCCGCGCGGCCCTTGAAAAGCTCGGCCAGCCTATCGGTGTGAATGACCTTCACATTGCGGGGCACGCCCGCAGCGAAGGCTTGGTGCTAGTCACCAACAACGTCGCGGAGTTCGAACTTGTGCCAGCGCTCGAACTTGAGAACTGGGTGAACACCGCGTGATAGAGGTGATCAATTCGGCAAGAGGTATACTCGCGCTCCCAATGTGTCCCGCTTGCCCCCGTAGCTCAGTGGATAGAGCGACCGCCTCCTAAGCGGTAGGTCGTAGGTTCAACTCCTGCCGGGGGCGCCAACCCCTCGTGTATAATGGTGAGCTTTCCGATTGGTGATTCGGGGGCCATTTTTCCATCATGGGCGCTACGCGCAGCGATCAGGTTGACACCTCTTCCCTTTTCGGCAGCAATGCCGAGTACATCGAAACCCTTTACGAGCAATTTCTGAAGGATCCCACCAGCGTCGATCGTCGCTGGCAGGAATACTTTGACAAACTGCCGCGCGCCAACGGCAGCGCCTTGGCGGGGGGTGAGCCCTCGCACCAGTCTATTCGGTCGGCCATCGCGCAGCGTGCCAAGGCCGCGCGCGAGGCGGGCGGGGCGCGGCCGATCGCCATCGAGAGCGAGAGCAGCGCCAAGCAGGGCGCAGTCTCGCGCCTCGTGCAGATCTATGCCAACCGCGGCCATCTCGTCGCCCAACTGGATCCGCTCGGGCTCGCGCGTCGCGAGCGTCCGCGGGTTCTCGATCTCGAATATTTTGGACTCTCCGAGTCCGATCTCGACAGCGAGTTTTTTACGGGCAGTCGTCGCGGCGAGATTCCACAGCGAACCACGCTGCGCGAGATCGTCGCCATCCTCAAAAAAATCTACTGCGGTTCGGTGGGCGCGGAGTTTGCTCATGTGTCCAATACCGAAGAGCGCCTGTGGCTACAGGATGAATTCCAGGTCGGTCGGCTTAACCAGGTTTTCTCGGGCGATGAGCGGCGCAATATTCTTTGGCAGCTGACGGCCGCTGAGGGCCTTGAGCGTTACCTACACACCAAATACGTCGGACAAAAACGCTTTTCGCTCGAGGGCGGCGAGTCACTGATTCCTTTGCTGGATGACGCCATCCAGACGGGTGGCGATCTCGGAGCCGAGGAGTTCGTCATCGGCATGGCTCATCGTGGTCGGCTGAACGTGTTGGTCAACGTGCTTGGCAAGTCGCCCTCGGTGCTGTTCTCGGAATTCGAAGGCCGTTACGACACCACCGAGCTCAAGGGTTCGGGCGACGTCAAATATCACAAGGGTTTCTCCGCGGATTTGCGTACGGATGGCGGCAATGTGCACGTCGCCTTGGCCTTCAATCCGTCACACCTTGAGGTGGTCAATCCGGTCGTGGAAGGCTCGGTGCGTGCGCGTCAAGAGCGCCGCAACGACGTGCGCGGGGAGCGGGTCATTCCGATCCTGATCCACGGTGATGCGGCCTTCGCCGGTCAGGGCGTGGTCATGGAGACCATGCAGCTCTCGCAGGCGCGCGGTTATTACACCGGCGGCACGGTGCACGTGGTCATCAACAACCAGGTGGGTTTTACTACCTCGCGGCCGGATGATGCGCGCTCGACCATGTATTGCTCCGACGTCGCTAAGATGTTGGAAGCCCCCATTTTTCACGTCAACGGCGATGACCCCGAGTCGGTGGTCTTCGTCACGCGCCTTGCGATGCGCTATCGCCAGCGCTTCCACAAGGATGTGGTGATCGATCTCGTCTGTTATCGCCGCCTGGGGCACAACGAGGCCGATGAGCCGGCCGCGACCCAACC
>CAZHLL010000137.1:0-2324 GCA_964533305.1 uncultured Acidibacter sp. | reverse complement strand
TGGGACAGGCGTCTTTTGATGAGTCTCGCGCATGGCAAGAAATTGAATCGTTAGTCGCCCATCAGTGGGACGATGGTATGGTGCCGCACATCGTCTTCCATGTTCTCGACGATGGCTACTTCCCTGGACCAACGGTCTGGGGAACAGGGCGCGCCACGCCGACTTCCGGCATCACACAACCGCCAGTGATGGGCTTGGTTATCGAGCAATTATGGAACCGGGGTTCGAAAACCGATGGGCTGAAAGTACGCTGTCGCCAATTGGTCGAAGCGGCTAATCGCTGGCATGCCTGGTTTTACGCTTGCCGTGATCCACGCGATACGGGTTTGGTAGCGCTGTTGCATCCTTGGGAGTCCGGACGGGACAACTCCTGTGATTGGGATACGGCGTTGGCTGCGGTACCCGCCGATCACGTAACGCCTTACACCCGTCGTGACACGCAACACGTGGATGCGAGTCAACGCCCTACCAAGTTTGAATACGACCGCTACATCGCGTTGGTCGAATTATTTCGAGCTTGTAATTGGGACAACACAAAGTTGCATGACGCCTCACCGTTTCAAGTGGTGGATCCCGGCTTTAATGCGATCTTGATTCACTCTGATCAGGCCCTCGCTCGGCTCGCCGCAACGATTGGTGAGGTGGGGATTAGCGAGATGGCAGAAGCGCGTGCCAGTCGTGCACTGCAGGCGATCGACACCCTGTGGAGCGCTGACAAGGGCCAATATGTTGCCTTCGACCGCATCAAAAGACGACCGGTTGATAGCGCCAGCATTGGCGGTTTGTTGCCGGTATTGGTATTGCCCGAAGGGCATCCGAACCAACTACAGTTGTGTCAACGCATTGGACGTATTCTGGATCGCGCACCCTACGGTGTGGCCAGTCACGACCCGGATGACGCCCGGTTTGACAGCAAACGGTATTGGCGCGGCCCTTCCTGGCTGGTAGTGAATTACCTGCTCATCAAAGGTTTGATGCAGAACGCGCAGCTAGGACTGGCGGAGCGGATTCGCCAGGCCAGTTTGCGATCGATTGCGAAAAGCGGGTGTGCCGAGTATTACGACCCCTACACCGCAGAGGCTTTAGGCGGCAAAACCTTTACTTGGACGGCGGCCATGGTCATTGAATTTTTGCGGGACGCCCGCTGATAATGCCGCATGTCTATTCAAAACCTCGCTAAGGATTTGGGGCTCTCGATTTCGACCGTGTCGCGTGCCCTCAACGGTTATACCGATGTCTCTAAATCCACACGCGAGCGTGTGGCCGCCCGCGCGGCGGCGCTGAACTACACGCCTCACCCCGGTGCCCGTAGCCTCAAGTCAGGTAAGTCATACGCGGTCGGTGTTATTTTACCGGCCAACGAGGTAACAGGCGGCTTCATGGATCCGATGTACTCCAGCTTGCTCGGAGGTGTCAGTCGCGGGCTCAAAGCGGGCGGCTATAACCTAGTGGTCAGTACCAACGGCGGCTTGCCTGTCAAGGCCGAATTAGCGCTTTACGACCAGTTCTTGCGCGCCAAATGGTTCGATGGTTACATCATCGTGCGCACCCGTATTCAAGATCGAAGGGTGACGGCGTTAATGAAACACCACGTGCCTTTCGTGACCTACGGTCGCACCGAGACCGAGGGGAACGAATTTTGGGTTGATACGGATAACGAGCAGGCGTTCTACTTGGCAACCCAACGCCAAATTGCATTTGGTCATCGCAACATTGCATTGCTCAATGGCCCAGAAGAATTCATGTTCGCGGCCTTGCGCGAGAAAGGCTACACCCGTGCCATGCACGGCGCAGGTTTAGAGCCTGCTTTGCATCAAGTGCTACATGGCAGCTTGACGGAGAAAGCCGGTTATGACCTAACCGAACAATTGATCACCTCGAACAACCCACCTTCGGCGTTGCTGTGTGCGACTGACTCGATGGCAATCGGCGCGATTGCTGCCTGTCGCGCTCATGGCTTAGTGGTGGGTCAGCAGATATCTGTCGTGGGCTACGGCAACAGTGACGCAGGTCAATTTTGCGTGCCACAACTGACGACGATCGCCCATGACGTGCAAAGCAACGGCTGGCATCTCGCTGAATTGTTGCTCACGCGATTGAGGGGTGAAACACCTGCACAGTCACATTTTTTGGAGACCGTTGAGGTGATCGCGCGGTCATCCGACGGCCCGCGGATTTGAGAAGTCAGTCGTTGCATGACATCAGCGCTGGGCGATTCATGTATTCCCCCGAGTTTCGACAAAATTTGAAATAACCCCGAAGCAAGCCCGAAGATTTTGGATTAGACTGATTCGAAATTGCGTTACCCAAAACCTAACCATAAG
>CAZHLL010000136.1:0-2371 GCA_964533305.1 uncultured Acidibacter sp. | reverse complement strand
AGCAAAGTTGATCAATGGAGTGTGCAGCGCCGATGGCTGCAAGCGTGTACTGTTTCGCACCAAGCGCGGCCGGCTGTGAGGAGATGAGCGTGCTGAAGATCATGTTTGGGTGGGGTCTCGGGACCTTGTGTATGTCACTGATGTTCCAAGCTGTGAGCCTACTCATCCTGCGCTATCTTGTGGATTACGTGGGTCTGGCCGCGGGGTTGGCGGGGCTACTGATTGGTCTCGGTAAGGTCTATGACGCAGTCACCGATCCTCTGATGGGTGCGATCAGTGATCGCACCCATAGTCGGTTCGGTCGTCGCCGTCCTTATCTGTTGCTCGGATCCATCGTCTCGGCGTTATCGTTTGTGTTGCTCTTTAACCTCGCACAGTTCGCCGATTGGGCTCCGAGCTTATTACTCGGCATGGTGGTCGTTGCGCTGCTGCTTAATGCGACGGGTTACACCATCTTCAATGTGCCGTATCTCGCCATGCCCGCCGAAATGGGCTTGGGGTTTCATGAACGTACCCGATTGATGTCCTTTCGCGCCGCTGCGGTGGCAATCGGTGGCGTGAGCGCGACGGCGGGCGGACCCTTTTTGATTGGCGCGTTTGGTGGCGGGGTGGGTGGCTATGGCTCAATGGCCTGGGTACTGGGCGGCGTCATTTTAATCGCGGGTCTCGCCTGTACCGCCATGATGCGCTGGGCACCCTCCGATGCACCGCCAAAGCCGAGTCAGTTTTCTTTGACAGCCCAGTTTCAGACCGCTTGGCAGAATAAGCCCTTCATGCTGCTGCTCGGGGTGAAGGTCGGGCATCTCGTGGGTTTGGCGATTTATCTTGCAAGCATGCCATTTTTCTTTGGCGTGATTTTGCAGGTACCGCTGACTTACTTGGGTTCCTATTTTCTCGTACAGAGTAGCTGTATTCTGTTATCACAGTTGTTTTGGGTGAAATTTACGGCGCGAGTCGGTAAGAATCGTGCGTACTATTTAGCAGCGGCTTTTTATATTTTGGCGCTTTTTTCCTGGCAATTAGCCGAAGCGGGCGCCTCGTTTTTCGAGATTGCTCTCAGAGCCGTCTTCACGGGTACGGGAGCGGGTGGCGTCTTGCTGATTGGGCAGTCTTTGCTACCTGATACGATGCAATACGACTATCAGCGTACGGGGCTTCGGCGTGAAGGCGTATTCGCGGGGGTCTATACCACCATCGAGAAACTTTCGTTTGCCGTAGGTCCTGCGGTGCTCGGCCTCTTACTCGGCTGGGCAGGGTATGTCGGTGGCGCCGATGCGATTCAGACTGAGGCGAGTCGCGAGGTGATCACCGCGGGAGTGAGTATTTTGCCAGGTCTTGGTATTACGCTCGCTGCCTTAATCATGACGCGATATCGATTAGATGCGCATCAGCTTGAGGCGTCTTCCTCTGACGCGAAGTAGGCCTACATCAGTAGGCCTGCATCAAAACGGAATGCCAGTGATAATTAATGCCAGCAAATATTAATGCCAGGTAAATCGCGTGCGTTTGCGCACGAAGCCACGCGCATCGACCTCATCGAGCAAGCGATCCTGTAAAGCATCGGAGCGAGTCACCGCGGCGCGACGGTCGACGCGCACATGTTCGCCATCCTTAACGATGGTCTTACCCGCCACCATCACTCGGTGAACGGCATCGGGACTTGGGCCGTTACCGTAGACCAAATTGGGAATTAAGGCGGCAGGCGGTGAAAGTTGGGTTTCGCCACGGCGATCGATGACGAGCACATCAGCATCCTTGCCCGCCTCTAATGAACCGATTCGATCCTCCATCATGAGGGCTTTCGCGCCACCGATGGTGGCGAGCTCGAGGGCTTGTTCGGCGCTGCCATAGAGCACTTCATCGCCGGTGAACGAGGTATCTTTGGAGGCGGAGCGTCGTCGGTGCTCATCGCCTAATCTTTGTGCCGTAATGAAGCCGCGCATGGCGGTCCAAAGATCGTGGCCGTAGGCGACGACAGGGCCATCGAGACCAAGCCCGCAAGTTACGCCTTGATCGAGGAACTGGCGCGCATCAAAGGTGACCAACCCGAGGACTTGTTCCATGTCGGGAACGAGCGCAATCGCTGCGCCGCGCTTGCGAATGAGTTCGGCTTCGCCCGGGCGTAGATTTTGAGCGTGCGCGGAGATGAGATTCGGGCCGAGTAGACCCTCAGCGTCCAGCCATTCGAACGAGCCGCCGGTCCAGCCGCGTCGTGCCGCTAAAAATTTGGTATCCATGATCGAGGGGGCATGAATATCAAACTGACGTCCATGATCGATCGTCCACTGCCAGAGTGCTTTGAGTTGTTCGGGCTCACAGTAGGAGATGCCGATGGTGGAGGCCGTCACACTGATGAGGCCATCCTCCCATT
>CAZHLL010000135.1:0-2387 GCA_964533305.1 uncultured Acidibacter sp. | reverse complement strand
CGGTCCCAGAGGTCGGTTCGGCGCTCAATATCTTTGGACAACCCGCAGTCCTAGATCAGGTGACTACACTATTCCCGAGTCTCGCGGCATCGATCGGGCGGCCAAATTTTGTGTTTGATAACTTGGCAGCTCGACCCAATGATCCGCGCGTCGATGTGCCCGACATCGACCGGGTGGGTCTGATCCGTAAGCTCGAGCGTTATTCGGCCATCGCCACGTTTGATTTCGCGAACGGGTATCAGTTGGTTGGACAAGCCAGTTCCAACACAGAGGAGGCTAACTGGATCCGGTCCTTTGGCTTAACGCCATTGGGTGCATGGTGGTCCAGGGATCCGGTGGACCAGGAAGAGGAGAGTTATGAGATCCGGCTCAGCTCACCGCAGGATCAAAACTTTACGTGGTTGATTGGCGCGAACATTTATGAGCAAACCTACATTCAATCAGGCTCGGGTGGCGACGCGGTTTGGCTGTGCTTCCGACTGTTTGGTGTGCAACCGGCCGGCCCGTGCTCGGGTGTGTCGCTCTTGTTCCCAAATAGCCTCGCTCAAAACACCGATAAGGTGAAGACCGAGGGTATTTTTGCGTCGTTCAACTACAAATTCTCAGACGCGTGGTCGTTGAGCGTCGAGGGGCGACAACAGAAGGACGAGACCGTCAAAGCCATCTTGACCTCAGCGCCATCGTCGCTGACCCAGGATAAGTTCCTGCCGCGTGTCATCGCCCGATGGACTCCGAGCGATGAGACCAACGTGTACGCCAGCTGGGCGAAAGGCTTGCTGTCACCCATCATCAACTCTGAAATTGCGCAGGCGACACCTCGCGAGCTCGCACAGTACGAGGCGCAATTCCCCGGCATATCCGGTGTCGTCGAGGGCGACGAACTCGATATGTTTGAAATCGGTTGGAAGCAGCAGTGGCTGAATGGGCGAGCGCAAACCAATCTCGCCTATTACTGGGCAGACTGGAAGTACATGAAGGGTCGCTCGGTGTTTATCATTCAAGAGGACTGCGGGTCGTTTGCTCACGGCGGCGTATCAGGTGCGACGGCGGCAGCAGGGTGTGCGGATGGCGCCACAGGTCTTCCCGCGGTGCTGAACGGTCAACCGTATGTCAATTCACGTAACGCAAACGTGCCGGGAGACTCAAAGCTCAAGGGTATCGAGTTTGAGGGCAGTATTCTTTTGACCGAGAAGTTATCCCTCCGCTCCACCTTCACCTGGGCGCATTCAGAGTACGAGCAATTCATCTTCAATTTCGTCCAGCCGATCGCAGGCTTCACGGAGATGAAGGGGAATCAAAACGCTCGTTTTCCTGAGTTCAGCGGAAGTCTCTCTGCAAGCTACGAGTCCAGTATTGCGGGCTCGGATTGGAGCTGGTTCGTCAACTCTGATCTGAATTTCGTCGGTAAGACGTACGCCGACGAAAGCAACCTTAGCTACTGTAAGGACTACACCACGACCAATCTACGGGTGGGTGGCCAACGCGATGGCATTCGTGTCGAAGCGTTCGTGCGTAATTTGTTCAACGAAGACGCGTGGGCAGCATGTGCCCGTTGGACCGACTTCGATGCAGCGCCGGGTTTGGTGCAGTTGACGCAGTATCAGGGTATCGCGGTGACTCCTCTGATGCCACGTCAAACGGGTCTTCGTTTGTCCTACAGCTTTTGATGTGGTCAATTAAAAAGGTTTAAGTTTGAACCTGAGGGGAGTTACAGATGAATTCTGTAACTCCCTTTTTTTTGCGCAACGAAACGGCGGACAATACCCGGATAAATTGATGAAATTACTTTACACGCCAATCAAAGGCTACGTGCATACCGTAGAGGCCGTGATCCACTACACAGGGCTGGAGGGGGTCATCGAACCTGTCCCGACGAAACCCTTCGACCCCACTACGCCGCTCGTTGCGACGAACCCGCTCGGCAAAGTGCCGACGCTGCTGCTCGATAGCGGCGAGTATCTGGCGGGAGGCCCGGTGATCTATGAATATCTCGATTCCTTGCATCGACGTCGCCGACTGATTCCCGCCAAGGGTGATGCACGCTGGCGAGTGCTGCGACAGGCGTGGATGGCCGATGGGCTGTTTGATACCTTTGTGCTGTTGATCATCGAGTCGTGGCACGATCCGGCGAGCCAACGCGCAGAGTACATTCAACGATGTTTGCGCAAAATCATCGCTATCCTCGATCAGTTGGAGCGCGATGTCAGCACGTACGAGCGCCTGGACCTCGCGCAGATGCGGGGGGTGGGGGCGTTGCAGTTCTTGCGCCTCAAGTGGTCCTCGGTCGCGCGCGCGTCGGTCGGGCTTGATCCCGCCTTTGATCCATTTGATGGCCGGCCACGCCTCGAGAGCTGGTATAAATCTTTGGCGCGCAAGAAAATGTTTCG
>CAZHLL010000134.1:0-2447 GCA_964533305.1 uncultured Acidibacter sp. | reverse complement strand
ATGCCACCCCGGCGGCTAGCGCCGCCAAAAAGCAAACTCCTATCAGTAACGCCTCGCCGCTGCGGGCGCCGATAGTCTCGTTTGCTTTAACCGCTTTTATCAGCCCGATATTGATATAGACGAATTGGACATTCGACCGATGCTGGATTTGTCTTATTCGCACGAGCTTCGCCTTCGCTTACGTTGGTTAGCTTTTTTGAGTGGTCGCATCGATGCGCAACTCGCAGTATCGGGTGGCGTGCATACGGGCCTCGATGCCGTCAAGTCCTTGATGGCGGGCGCCGATGCCGTGCAGATTGTATCCGCTCTTTTAATCAACGGTCCCGAGCAAGTGCAAAACATGCTCGATGAGATGACTAAATGGATGCAGGAAAAAGAATATACCTCGCTCGAAGAACTTCGCGGCTGTATGAACTATCTACGCTGCCCCGATCCTGAAGCTCTCGAACGTGCGAATTACATGCGCGTCCTTAAAAGCTGGCGAGTATAGGCATGTAGCTTTCTTGGTGCACCGTAAATTGACGGCCTTAATCAACCCCCTCAACTTTGTAAAAGTTGGTGGTGCCGGTCGCATTGAGATCGGTGTATTGTAGTTCGTCCTCGCCGGACTCGGCTTGGATCGCAGTTGTGGTCAGGCGTGTCCAACTTTCGTTCGCGAGGTCGCCGCAGTGCCAAATGTGATAGCTGCGGCCGGGCACTACGGGCCAAACGACGGCGGGCATACCGCTGGCGAATGTAGGCTGCACGTTGAAAGCACGCGCGGGGTCTAGGCGATCAAAGACTCCGTTGGCAGCGCTATCGCGCAGCGCGGCCACAGGCACAGCAAAGAATTCGTCAGGATCGATATTGCCATCGCTGTTGCCATCGGGTGCTTGCGCGGAGAGAGCCGAACTATCTGCGGTAGGGTAGGCCGCCGCGCTAAAGTAGAGCATTTCGGGGACGGAGCCAAAGTTGGCAATGAGATCGATCACACCCTCGACGCGACCGCCTCCCGTGCTGTCGCGCCAAAGTTGGGTGCTGCCATTTGCATTGAACCAAGCCGCATATTCACTTTCGGACTCTGCGGCGAGAAAGGGTTTACCTGAGGGTTGTGCAGTGGTGCCGGCTTTACCCCAAGGGGCTGCGCTGGTCGCGCCGGAATCAAGGCTGTCGCTGACCAGAATAAAGTGATCGTTGGCACCGCCGGAGGGCGTCCAAGTCGCCACATACAGTAAGGTGCCGCGCACGGCGGCAAATATGCGCATGCCGGGCGAGTTAACTAGGTAGCCGCTCGGTTCCGAGCTGGCTCCGATCTCAAAAGAAGGGGGCGCTGTTTGTGTGGTCGCACTGACCGAGGCCGAGGTCGCGGAATCGCCGCCCTCATTACTGGCTACGATGGTGTAGCTATAGCTGGTCGCCGGGCTGAGTGCGCTGTTGATATACTGAGTCGACGCAGTCTGGCCGATCTCGCTGCCCGCGCGATAGACCGTGTAGAGTGTGGCGGTGGGGCTGGCGTCCCATGTCAGTTCGATGGCGCTGGATGAGAGTGCGCTTGCGCTTGGGTTGGTGGGCGCAGTCGGAGCGGCAGGTATGGCCGGAGTCGTGGCGCTGCCACTGGGCGACAGTTCGGATTCGCCCGCGCCATTGTAGGATCTCAGTGTATAAACGTAGGTCGTTTCTGGGCTGAGGCCTGTGTCCGTATAGCTTGTCTCTGAAAGGTTGGCGATTTCCGCGCCGTCGCGGTAGAGCTTGTAGCCAGTGCCGGGGCCAACTGTTGTCCAGCTGATGTGAATCGACTGGCTGCTGCTTGCGGTCACGCTGGGTGCGTTGGGCACGGGCGGTGGTTCGCTTACAGCGCCGTCGTCTTCGACATAGACGTGCTGTATCTCGGACTTGTGGAGGTTGCCTTTGCTGTCGGTGGCTTCGATGTAGTAGTCGAGTAGCTTTTCTTTGAAGTTGGGCACGTTGGCGTTGTTAATTTTGGCAAAGTAATAATCCGCTAGCTCGGGTGGTTGGATGAAGTAGTTGATCTGCCCGTTGTTGGCGGCGGCGTTGAGGTCGTTTTGAGTATTGGGCAAGGCGCGTTGCGTCATCGCGAGGGTGATCCACTCGCCGACTTCGCTGCCGCCGGCATAGATTTCGTTTTGATTGCTGGCGAGCGGGTTGACGCCGTCGGCATCGACGCGGATTTTTAACTGTACACTGCTGATGCCTGAGAGGTCGTAAGCATGTGTCCAAATGTAGAACTCGGACGGCATCTTTTTGAGGAAGTTGGTGTCGCCGCCGGGGATGCTGTTAAACCAGCCGAAGGTGTGGCCGCCGGGGTTATAGGGGAAGCGCTGCGGCTTGAGCACGGAGGGTGGGGTGCGATCATTGTCGCGGCGCGATTGCGTCATCCATGGCTGCAGTTTTTGAATGGCGCGAGTCGTAGCGAGGGCGGGTTTGACTTCGTCGTCGTTACCGAGACC
>CAZHLL010000133.1:0-2450 GCA_964533305.1 uncultured Acidibacter sp. | reverse complement strand
CCCAGTCACCTCACCCCCAGTCACTTCACCCACAGCGGGCTGCGCCCGCAATAAGTCGGTGATTACACGCCCCAGGCCGCCACTCGAGCCGAACACGAGAGCGCGGATCGGCGGCGAGAAACTCGCGAGTCGCGGCAAGGCTGTTTCGGGCAAGTCATGTTTTTTCATAAGTCCTCATCCTAAGGTATTGCACTCGTAGCGCCGCTGCCTTAACGTTCGCGCCGCGTCGCGGGGTGTGGTACCGCTCGTGACGTCCAGAGATGGTCGTCCGGGCCCCAGGAGGTGTGGCAAGAACCTGATGAAAAAGCAAATGTCGTCCCGTGACAACGACCCTGGACCCCGTCTTCTCAAGATCAACGAATATCTCGAGAGGAATTTCCCGGATTTCTTTGCCGAAGCCCGCTTTCAGGTCGGGGATGATGATTATTTCCTGTATTCCCGCTTCGGCCAGTATCTCGCCCGCTCCATCGAAAATCGTCGTGCGCCACGATCAAAGATTTATCGCGGCTTCACCGTGCTCAATAAAATGGCCGCCGCTTCGCGCAAGGATCCGACCGTGCGTCGCATGCTGGTCTCGGGCCCGCTGGAACACCTGATGGATGTTCCGCGAGCACGCGAGCTCGCCCGCAAACGTCTCTCGCCGGTAGCCCAGGGCTATCTCGAGAGCCTCTGCGAGTGATCGCCGACTACGGCTCGCGGGCGCGGGTGGCTGTAGCCACCCCGCAGGCCAATCCCACCGTCGAACCCGAGCTGCGTGCCCTGATGCCCGCAGGCATCGAGATATATGCCACCCGTCTCACTCATCCGGCGACCCGCGTGGAAGATCGGCTCGATCACTACATCAGGCATATGCCCGAGGCCATCGCGAGCTTTGGCTCAATGCAGCTTGCGGCCTTCGGTTTTGGCTGCACAGGTTCGAGCTATCGAGCTGGACGCGCGCTGGAAGATGAATTGACGGCGGCCGCAAGCAGGAATACGGGCCTTCCCGTCATCACCGCCGCTCAAGCCATCCGGCAGGCGCTCAAGGCCTACGGCGCTCGACAGGTGGCACTGGTGTCGCCCTACCCGATCGATCTCGCCGAAGCCGGCTATCGTTACTGGGAGGATTGCGGTATCACGCTGACCGCGCGATTGCGTGTGGAAACATCCCTCTCCGACACGCATCGCATCTATGAATTGACCAGCGCTGAGGCGCACGCCGCGCTCTGCAAGATCGATCAGACAGGCGCGGAAATCATCCTGGCGAGCGGCACGGGGATGCCGACCCTCGCCGCGCTGCGACGCTGGCGCAGCGACTCCGATATGCCCGTGCTATCGTCCAATCTTTGTCTTGCCTGGGCCTTGTTGCGCGCGGTGGACCCCGCCTTGGCGGGCCACTCGCCCACGGCCCTGCTGTATTGAGCGTGATATTTACGCAGGGAGCTTCATCATGAGCCGAATTCTCGATCTCGAGCGCCGTCACCTGCTCAAGCTGTCGGTGGCCACCGCCGTGGCCGGCAGCTTGGCTTTCTCCGGGTCTGCGCTGGCGGATAATGCGCCGAACGCCCATCAGAGCCCCTTACTCACCAAACCGATTCCATCGAGTGGCGAGCGATTGCCCGTCATCGGCCTCGGCACCAACAACTACAGCCCAACCACCGCAGAAGAGCGCGCCACGCGCCGCGCCGTGGTCGCAGGCTTGAGCGCCGCGGGTGCCAGCGTGATCGACACTGCTCCTGCCTATCGTAACTCCGAGGCCACGCTCGGTGAATTGATGGCCGATATCGGCAATCGCTCAAAGATTTTTCTCGCGACCAAAGTCACTGCGGCCAGCGGCGAGCGCAGCGAAGGCGAGGCAATGCTCAAGGCTTCACGCGACAAACTGCGCAGCGAGATGCTCGACCTCGTGCAAGTTCACAATCTGCTCGGTACCGCAGCGATGCTGCCGCTACTGCGCGAAGAAAAGGCTGCAGGACGCATCCGCTACCTCGGCGTGACCACCTCGCGCGACAGCCAGTACGCTGAACTCATCGATCTCATGCGGCGAGAAACCCTGGACTTCATCCAGGTGGATTACTCGATTGCCAATCGCTCGGCGGCAGACACCATTCTGCCGCTTGCGCTCGATCGTGGCATGGCCGTACTCGTCAATTTGCCGCTCGGTGGCCGACGTGGCAGCCTTTTCGCCAGAGTCAAAGAAAAAGCCTTGCCGGACTTTGCCGGTGAAGCGGGTGTCAGTAGCTGGGCCCAGTTCTTCCTCAAATATATCGTCTCGCACCCGGCCGTGACCTGTGCCATCCCCGGTATGACCCGGGTGGGTAATCTTGACGATAATCTTGGCGCAGCACGCAGCGACTTGCCGGATACCGCGATGCGTGCGCGCATGGCAGCATGGTGGGATGAGAACATCGGCGAAGCCTGATCACGCTCGATGCCAAAGAAAATTCTGTTCGACTGCGACCCCGGGGTCG
>CAZHLL010000132.1:0-2492 GCA_964533305.1 uncultured Acidibacter sp. | reverse complement strand
CACGAGCTCAAATGCCGATGGTCTCAAGCCGACGGGGGTTACGACTGCCGCCGGTTCGCTCACTCAGATGGGACTGCCGGGTCAAAGCCAAAGCGCAGCTCCAAATACCGCCTTGAACTCCGCTCTGACACCGGCGACCGTCCTCGCCACGGGGATGAATCAAAGCCTAGGGCAGGGCGGCGTCAACCAGGCAATGACCTTTTCCGTGCCGCAACAGGTCGGGGCAGAGGGCTGGTCGCAACAGTTGGGCGATAAAATTCTGACAGTCATGCGGGCAGATCTTGGGGAGGCTGTCATTAATCTGGCGCCTGAAGAGCTCGGTCCCGTCAAAGTTTCGTTGACAGTGATGGATGGCGAAGTGCGCCTGCAGTGGGTGGCCCATGCGAGCGAGACGCGGCAGGCGTTGGAGCAGGCGATTCCTCGTTTGCGCGAGATGTTCGCGCAGGAGGGTCTGCAGCTCGCCGACAGCCAGGTGTCATCCGGCGGTCAACAGGATTCTCCGCGGAATTTGGCTACTGAGTCACACGTCGGCCGCGAGGCTGTGGCGGAGCGTAACGAGACCGCAGACTCGGGTGCCGAGAGTGCTCGAGTCGTCACCGTCTCGCGACATGCCGGTCTATTGGATCTGTATGCCTGATGGGACCCGGATGCCCGCGCTGGCATGAGCCTTGCTTTGTTCTCTTCATCGCGAACGGATGGAGAGAACGGTGGCAACGGCAAAAACACGACGGGGAGACGCTGAGGGCGGCGCCGATAACGCATCGGCTGATGATGGAGCCGTCTCGGGTGAGCCCCCCACCAGAAAGTCAAAAATAGGACTCTGGATCGGCCTTATCGTGGTGTTGTTGGCTGGCGTCGCGGGCGGCGTTTTCTTTTGGCAATCGGCTTCGAACGAAAATTCGGCCTCCGAGCAGGCGCCTGCCGCTCTCTTGCCCCTGCAGTTCTTCTCGATGGATCCGCCCTTCGTCACCAACTTCGAAGGCAATCAGGAGTATCGCTTTCTGCAGATCACCGTCCGGATTGCGACGCGCGAACCGGCGCTCTTGACCCTATTCAAGGATAACGAGCCGGTACTGCGAAATGACTTGTTGATGCTGTTTTCAAATCAGCAAGCGGCGGTCCTCGCCACCATTGACGGCAAAGAAGCACTGCGCGAGGAGGCGATGCGGGTTGTGCAAGAGAGTGTCTCGTCCTTGGGCGGCGACCCCACCCTGGTGGAGCGCGTGTTGTTCACCAGTTTGGTCATGCAGTAAGGACGCTGGGCGATGCCAAACGAGCCGATACTGAACCAAGAGGAAGTCGACGCGCTGCTCTCGGGCATGAACGAGGGCCGGCTCGGACTCGATGGCGACGATCTGCCTGCCGGAGAGGTGCGTCGGTATGAACTCGGGCGTGAGGTGCGCATCTTGCGCGGCCGTATGCCCACCTTCGATCTCATCAACGAGCGTCTGGCTCGCGCTTATCAAGCCAGCATCATTTCGCTTCTGCGGCGAGCGGCCACGGTGAGGGTCAAACCGTTTCGTACGCTCAAGTATTCGGAATTCATTGCAGAGCTTGAATACCCCACGGGCATCAATGTTTTGCGCCTCAATCCATTGCGCGGGCTCGTCCTGGTCGTGATGTCGTCTACCATGATTGCATCTATCGTCGACAATTATTTTGGCGGTAAGGGGCGGATCAAGCCCATCCAGAATCGCGACTTCACCAATGCAGAGCTGCGTCTCATACAGATCTTTCGCGAAGCGGCGATGCAGGATTTGGCTTCGAGCTGGTCCAATGTTTTGAAGCTCACCCCGGAATTTGTGCAGACCGAGTCCAACCCGCACTTCGCCAATGTAATGAACCCGAACGAGGTGTTGCTGGTCACGGATTATGAGATCGAAATACTGGAGGCGAAGTCGAGCTTTCAGACCGTCGTTCCCTACAACGTGATCGAGCCGATTCGACATTTACTCGAACGCAGTTTTCGTGATGACACCGATGAAGAAGATCGCCGCCTGAGTCGGTCGCTGCGCGAGGAGCTGCATGATGCCGAGGTTACCTTGAATGCCGTGCTCGGTCGTAGCCACTTGATGTTGTCGCGGCTGATCGACCTTAAGCCGGGCGACATCATTCCGTGTGAATTTGATGGGACCGCGCTGGTTTACGCCGAGGATATTCCGGTTTTTCGCGGCCGCACTGGGCAGTCGCGCGGGCAGCTCGCCGTACGAGTCGAGCATCTGCTCGGAGGTAATCGAGCCACGGCCGGCAGCCAATCCCAACCCCGCGCTAAGCCGAACCCGGGCGCTAACCCCAACCCGGGCGCTAACCCCAATCTCAGCGCCAAATCCAACTTTGGAGAACCCAAATGAACCAACCCGGCGGCCCGACCCAGGGCAGTACTTTTGATCCCCTTGATCCCAAAGACGCTTCAGCCAATGGTCTTGCGGGTGTGGAAGGATTGGAGGGTATCGACGGTGATGTGAATCTCGAGGTCATTCTCGAAGTTCCGG
>CAZHLL010000131.1:0-2573 GCA_964533305.1 uncultured Acidibacter sp. | reverse complement strand
TGTCGCTTTATCACGTACCCCACGTGATTAGTGCCGAAAAACGAGTAAATGATCCTTGTAAATTTGGAACAACATTCCGACAATGAGAGGATGATAAAACGCCAAATTCAGACTGAATTGGTTAGACGCCTCGGCGAGGTACCCGCTGTTGGACTGCTCGGACCGAGGCAAGTCGGTAAAACGACCCTCGCGTTGAGGATCGCCGACTCGAGACCATCCGTTTATCTCGACCTCGAGTCCGACCGCGACCGAGCGAAACTGCAAGACGCTGAGGCATACTTGGAGTTGCACGAGGATAAGTTAGTCATCCTCGATGAAGTGCACCGCGTCCCCGACCTGTTCAATATCCTTCGCGGTCTTGTCGATCGCGGGCGTCGAACGGGACGCAAAGCCGGTCGATTTCTTTTGCTGGGCTCGGCCTCAATCGATTTGTTACGCCAGTCCGCAGAGACCCTTGCCGGACGAATCAGCTACCTCGAGTTGGGTCCGATTACCGCTGCTGAAGTTGCCAGCGCGGATATCGGTCGCCTGTGGCTACGCGGTGGATTTCCTGACAGCTTTCGAGCCCGTAACAACGAGGCTAGCCAACGATGGCGAACGGATTTCATCCGAACGTATCTCGAGCGCGACATTCCCATGCTCGGACCACGAATCGCAGCGGAAACACTCCGGCGTTTCTGGACCATGCTGGCACATCATCAATCGGGCCTACTCAACGCGTCTGAGTTTGCACGCAGCTTGGGCGTCGACTCCAAGACCGTCGCAAGCTACCTCGACCTGATGGTCGACCTGCTACTCGTTCGGCGTTTATCGCCTTGGCATCACAACAGCGGCAAGCGTCTGGTCAAATCCCCACGGGTTTACATTCGAGACAGCGGCTTGACGCACTCCCTGTTGGGCCTGACCCATATGGAGGATGTGCTTAGCCATCCGGTGGCCGGCGGTAGCTGGGAGGCATTCTCAATAGAAACTTTGATCTCGGCCGCACCCATGGGTACCGAAGCGAACTTCTACCGGACTGCTGCCGGTGCCGAAATTGATCTGTTGCTAAGTATCCCTCGGCACGGCCTGTGGGCCATTGAGGTAAAACGCAGTTCCGCACCGGCCCTGGGAAAGGGCTTTCACCAGGCGTGCGCTGATCTAAAACCGGCACGCCGGCTCGTTGTGTATCCGGGACGCGAACGTTATCCGCTCGGTCATAAAGTTGAGGTCATGGCAGTCAATCAGGCCGCACAGGATCTAAGACGACTGCGCGTCAGCCCACCCAAGTAAGAACCGCGGTCATCACACCCATCATGGTGCCCATCAGCCCACCGAGCTTCATGATTTACCCCAACCTTGTGCTATGGCCGGCCGCGATGCAACCGTGGAAAATCATGCGCGCCAAACGACCTATTTTCTTTGATCGCGCTCTAGGATCAACCATGAGCAAAACAACCCCATCACCGCAAACACGGCGGCCAAGACTAGGTCCAAGGCATCCCAGTGCCATTCTTTTCGGTTGAAACCATCCAAAGGATCGTATTGCAGATAAAGAAAGGGGAGCGCTGAGAAGATTGCGGCCCCGCTATAGATCCAAACCTCATCGCTTCTCTTCGACTCGCCTCGGCGTTCGAGGATCGCCTGGATCACGCCGGTCAACGCCGCAGGAACCACCGCTACGAGCGCGCATGCTCCCGCAATGAGCAATGCGATTGGGAGCCCGAAGTAAAAGAATTCAAGAATCCGCCACGTAATCGGGGCTTCGCTCGCCTCAAAAAACAGACTCATCAAAGGGCCTATAGCCAAAAAGGCGGTCACACTCAACGCAGTCGCTGCCGAGTACAACGAACCCCAAAATGCCCAATAACCCACCCGATAAAGCGCGCGTTTCATCATGGCTTGACGATACCACTGGCTTTGCCAACATGATGTCACTTAAACGGAACGGTGGGTCATTTATTGAGACACCCAGCGTGCTTGAATAGTCGCGACCAAATCGTACGGAGTTGTCATGGCTCGCACCAAAATCACCTACGCCGCGCCCAGCTGGCGGGACCAGATCACAGACGCCCAGATCGTCTTGTTCTGCCAGTTGGTGGACGAGCTTGCCGATACCACCATGGTCGGCGCAGCACCCTCACCCACCACGCCGGAATATCAGCGGCTCATGCTGGGTGCGGAGGCCTGCGGTGTGCTCTGCTGTGATCTCACCGCCGACCCGGAGCTTCTGACTCGCGCTGAAAAGGCAGGCTGGGTAGAGAAGGCGAAGTTCAAAGATCTGCGTCATTACCTGCACTCGTTGATCCGCGCAGAGCGACAGTTCCAAAAGAATCCGAGAGATACGCGCAGCCCCCTGCAGGGCGCGCTCGAGAATCAGGTGCTCCCACGCGTGTGCGATCGGTTGCGGCGCGAACTATCCTGGCGCGGGTTATAGCGTCTGATCGGAGTGGCCTTGCGAAATGCCTCGAGAGAATTTGGGTGGGGGCTTGCGATCGGCTTGGTTGTCGCCGCAGGAGTATTTCTTTGGCAACAGCACGTGAGCCGAACCGCCCTCGCTCAAGTCGAGGGCGTGGCGCTGACCCCGGTGCCAC
>CAZHLL010000130.1:0-2583 GCA_964533305.1 uncultured Acidibacter sp. | reverse complement strand
GCTTTCGAGACGATTTCAGCCTTCGGAACCGTTGGCCTGTCGCGCGGTGTGACCGGCGACTTCGACACCACTGGATGCATCGTGATCATGTTCATCATGTTCGTTGGGCGCGTGGGGCCACTGACGCTGGGTTTCCTACTTGCGACCCGCAAACCGAAGCGGATTTCTTATCCTTCCGGCACGGTCTATCTGGGATGAGGGGCGCAGCATGAACTTCGTCGTTTTCGTCAATGGCATCGTCATGATGTTCTTCGCTGCCCTCATGGGTATCGACGCGCTGTTTTTCCGGCAAACGACAGAGGTCTTCGGACTATCTGCCGTCCTTGTTGGGCTCGTGGGGGGATTGCTTGCAATCTCCTCTTCCTCGTCCTTTGCAGGCCTTCATCGGACCCACACGTTTTTGTTGACCTCCTCTGTCTGGGTGGTCGCTGCCATAGTAGGGGCCGTCCCGCTTTACTTGTGGTCTCTGTCGCCGGTTGACGCCCTTTTTGAATCCATGTCCGGGATTACGACCACCGGCTCGACCGTTATGAGTGGGCTCGACACGACACCGCGCGGTATCATTTTCTGGCGCGCGATGCTTCAGGCAGTTGGTGGTGTTGGGTTCATCGTGACCGGGATCGCCCTTCTGCCGATCCTAAAGGTTGGCGGTATGCAGCTTTTTCGAACGGAAAGCTCCGACAAAGGGGACAAAGAGCTGCGAAACGCGGCCATGTTCGCCTCCGCGACACTTCAGATCTATCTCGGCCTCATGGTATTCTGTACGCTCGTTTATGCAATTGGCGGGATGAGCGCGTTTGATGCCGTGACGCACGCCATGACCACCCTGTCAACGGGAGGATACTCGGGCTACGATGCCTCCTTCGGGCATTTCGACAGCCCATTTCTGCAATGGTCAGCAACCCTTTTTATGCTCCTCGGCGCATTGCCATTCGCCTGGTACGTTCGCGGAATTTATAGAGGCAAGTTCAAGAGCGAACAGGTGAAGGCTATGCTGTGGTCATTGGCAGCGGTGATCATCGTTCTGGCCATGTGGCTTGCGATAACCAATGATCTGAACTTTTTTGATGCCCTGCGACTTGTGGCTTTCAATGTCGTGTCGGTTGTCACAACGACGGGTTATGCCACCACCGACTATACGCTTTGGGGGCCGTTTGCAGTTGCAGTGTTTTTCGTTTTGACAGCTGTGGGCGGTTGTACCGGTTCAACTTCCGGCGGAGCAAAAGCGATGCGCTGGCTCCTGGCGGGCCGTGCCATCCTCGCCCAGGTCAAGATAATTCAATCCCCAAGTCGATTAGTGTCCATCAAATATGAGGGTAAACGTGTGGATGAGGATGTCATGAGTGGGGTGATCTCATTTTTCGTGTTTTATTTTTTCACCCTTGCCATCCTGTCAATCATCCTGTCGCTCCTTGGGCTTGATATGGTCACCGCAATCAGCGGCGCATTAACCGCAGTTGCAAATGTCGGACCCGGACTTGGGCCCATCATCGGTCCGGCTGGGAATTTCGCGTCCCTCAGTGACCCGGTGAAGTTGGTTCTTGTCCTTGGCATGCTTCTCGGCCGTTTGGAAATTCTGACGGTTGTCGTTTTGCTGACGCCTGTGTTCTGGAGGGAGGCGTTGTCGTGACATTACCCCTTCGGCTCGGCCACAAAATTCGACTCTAAGTTGCTAGCTATTTCAACTCTCCACCTACGATGCCTACCCTCATCCCGACCCCCACGGATTGGCCTTCGGCATCCCCTCCACCACCTCTACGTCTCGCAGCATTCCCCCAACCTGGAGCCCGTCTCGCACCCAGCTCAGCGCGAGCCACCACTCGCTATACGCCCGGCGCGCTGACTCAATCTGCCTTGCATCCGGCCGAAACATCACCGGACAGGCCCGCACCTCCACAGTCCGCCACTTGCCGCGTGACAGTACGCGCTCGGTGCCGACCATGATGGTGCTTGCGTGATCCCCGTGGCGGTTCCGCTTCATCTCGACTGGTACACAGCGCGGCACCGCGCCTGGCATCCAGTCCGGGGTAAGCCCAGCGCGGGCCAGCTCAGCAACACGAATCGCCATGCGCTTGCCGCCTAGGTGATCTGGCATCCCAGCCACGGTGGCGGCGATCACTTCAGCGTCCTCGTGCGTGTAGGTGCCCATCTTGTAATGACCCCCGTCGATTTTGCAGCCCAGCGCCGCCCGCTGCATGAGGACATATTCGAGACCGAAGCCAAATCCTTGACCGCGCTCTGGGTCGGGCTGCTCGGGAAGCTCTAGCTGAGCGTGTTCAACGCGAAACGCCCATTCCAGCGCCTGCTGCACTGTCATGATGCGCTTCGGGCGTCCATGACCAGCTTGCCGTGACGCCCTGTGCAAATTGCGATCGTGTTTCATTGGACGCCTCGCTCACGAAGTTGCTGTGATGTGACAAGGCCGCGGGCGAGCATCTGGTCGCGCATGCTGTTGCTGATTGCACTGGAGGGTAGGTATTTCTCCGAGTTCACCCAATCGGCGTAGAAGGCGGGAAGATCGGAGATCGGCTGGCGTTCCGGTTTTGTTGGCTTCTGTGTTTTGCGCCGACCTCGAGATTTTTC
>CAZHLL010000129.1:0-2612 GCA_964533305.1 uncultured Acidibacter sp. | reverse complement strand
ATGATGGAAGCGCCCAACTGCCAGAACGGAACTCGTGGGTATAGGGGGCGTCGGCGCCCGTGGTCGTGGGTGTCCCAAATGCTGCCTTCAGCCAGAAGCCGAACGCCTCTGCGTCGATCGGCACCACGACATTGCCATCCGCCGTCACAGCATCCTTGATCGGTGCCTGCGGATCGCGGCCGTAGCCCAAGAGCTCAGAGGTTTGCAGCGGCTGCTCTGCCCCCAGCGTCGTGCTGGCAAAGGGCATTTTGGTATAGCCGCTCGCAGGCGGCGTGCCATAAGTCGTCTCGAACGCAAGCGCCATCTGCGCCCGCGCCCCTTGGGCTCGTGCCATTGTGAACTCCTTTTCTCACTGCATTGTCCGTGTCGTCTGGCACGCGATTGCACCGGCAATCAGAACGCGGCGTGGTCGCGCAGCTGTGCCTCAAATCTGTCGCGAATACGCCATAATCGTTTTGCCCGCTTGACCGCTGCGTAGAAATGCAAACACTTAGGCCAAGACTTTTAGAAGGCTGTCAGATCTATGTTTGCCAATCTACAAAACTCTGCTGATAAAACACCCGCTTCGCTAGCCGGCGCCGAGGCAGCAGCCGGTAATGGCCGACGATCCGTGCTGCATGAGGACATCACCGTAAATGGTACATTAACCAGTGAAGGCATGCTTGACTTAGCTGGCTCTTTTGAAGGCGATCTCACCGTTGAAACATTGGTTCTTGCCAGGACTGGCAAAATCAAGGGCAATGTCCGCGCCCGCAATGTGACAATTGAGGGTCATCTTGAAGGCACAATCTCGGCCATCTCAGTGACACTCAAGACCTCCGCACAAGTGACGGCCGATATTGTCACACAAAAGCTTGTTATTGAGGCCGGAGCAATGATTGAGGGCCATGTCACCTCTCGATCCAACCAAACACCGGATCAAACGAGCGGATCACCCGCCGCGTAATGCAGAATGATCGGGATGATCGCCGCTTTGATGGCGGCACTTCCCTCGACAGCCAGATCGACAGGCTCGGGCGCCTCTGCCTCGACCCAGTCGCACAACCCGCGCAAACTGCGGTCAGCAGAGACGGCTGCGCCAATGCGCCCGACCAGCCGGTCAAACCGCGCATCACGCTCCTCGCCCGTTTGCACGATCACCTCCAGTTCCGCGCGGTGCTGGTAATGATACATCAGCGGCGACAGCGTCACGCCGGGCTCGCCCGGGTTGCCGTCGCGCAGGATCATCAGGCCCGAGGGTGGAATGCGCTCGGGCAGGACCCCACCGCGCAGCACCGGCACATGCGGGACCGTGCGCAACAGGTCCGCCAGGGCGGTCAGGATGGTTTCGCGGGGCGAGGGCATTCATTATTCCAATGCTTTTTGCTCGATCATCGCTGTCGTGGCAAAACAGTCGAAGTGAGAGGCAGCTGGCCGTCTTGACGTTACCGTGGCTTTTGACGCTGCATGAAACTCGGAAGCTTAAGCGTATTTGAATCGTGGAACACCGGCTGTCGTGGAAACTGGCCTGTCAGAGCGTAGCTTGTAAAAACATCCGTCACAAAACCATGCCGCTTGGCAAATTCACCGGCTTCCAAGAGTGTTAGCTTCTCGACGGCAGCAATATGTACCGCAGATCCAGCAACAACCCAATCGACGCAAATCGCATCTTTGGTCAGTTGCGTCACGCCACAGATGTAATCGACGATCTGGTGTTCTGAGAGCTCCACCACGCGATCGACGTGCAGTGTCTTGTAAAGAACATGCTCACGCGGAACCACAATTGTCGTCACAATCGGTGGCTTCGATAGTCTGGCTGCCAGACCGAGCAAGGCGGCCATTTGAGGGTCCAAGTGTCGGCTTGACGGTGTCACATCACCAATCACACAAGGTTGCCCATGTAAGTCGAACAGCAGCCTGATCGCCTCTGTTGATAACTCCAGAGTGAATTTTGGCAAAACAAAGACCCCGCTGGCTTGCTTGCTGTTCTGCATCAATCGTCGTGGCAAATTACCGCTTGTCAAACGATTGCCTTATTTTACCTGTGAATCAATCGATGTGGTCAACTTCAGGCGCAGGGCGCTGAACACAACGGACGTTGGCGATCAGGCCATGTGATATTTTATCGTTATTTTTTGGAAACAGCATGGTATTCATGGCGAAGAAGTCAGGCGTATTTCGTCATCCACCGGCAAAGCTTTGCGTGTAACAGAAAACCGGACGGTATAGCCGCGCCTTTGTGTGATTAAAAAGGATACAAAGTAATGAGCGACACAGCAAAGCGCGTCAGAAAAGTCATTGCCGCAAAGTTTAACATGGATGAAGCCGAACTTGTGTCTGAGGCATCTTTCGTCGCCGACCTCGGCGCTGACAGTCTGGATATCGTCGAAATCTCCATGGCCATCGAAAAAGAGTTCGGTATCGAGATTTTTGATGACGACATCGAGAGCACCAAAACGCTTGGCGATCTAGAGCTATTAATCGACACAAAATCACAAGTTACGAGGTAAATCGCGCCACCCAATTTGCCACAATCGCACTTGGGATGCGCTCCTGCGCCACCTTGGCATCGCGCGCAAGATCGAGCCGTTTGCGCAGCTTGACCTGCCGCACCAGCAGAAAGATCGGCACGG
>CAZHLL010000128.1:0-2631 GCA_964533305.1 uncultured Acidibacter sp. | reverse complement strand
GGGTCACATGGGTCAAATCTCAATGGAAATTACGTGCCCAAACGGGTCACTTCTCGGTGGAAATTAACACTGTCCAAGAGTTGGGGAGTAGCTCACACCCCCAACACGACGACGCCTTTCAACTCGTCCCACGCCAACCGTGGGGCCCATGCATCTGACTGCGGCAAATCCCGCAGCGCCTAGCGGTAAGCGGCGATTGCAGGCGGCATGGCCACGTCGGTCAGCGCGTAAAAATCTTTGGTGACAAGGCGTTAGTTGCGCTCAATGCGAGCATAAAGCTCTGGATCAAGACCAGCGATGTTCTGCAAGAGGTTCCTTTTTTATCCGGATGCTAAATGTCAGCAGCTTGCCACCCCATGGCTCGGCTAATTATGCGGGCAGTCTTGAGAACATCCTGCTCGACGTGTTCAGGCACGGTGTCTGTTTGCTTCGTCGCGCTGATCGCTGCGATGATGGCACCGGACATGTCGTAAATCGGTGCTGCAACGCTACACAGTCCGGTTTCGAAGCTACCGTTGTGGATGACCGATGGCCGCCGACAATCATCCCGCCACGCGGTGATCGCCTTTTCAATTGCGGCTTTGGGCTGACCGTCGAGCAGTCTGCGGATCTGCGGTTCGGTCTTTTGGGTCAACAGCACCCGTCCCATCGCTGTCAGTGTCGCTGGTAGGCGGCTTCCGACATGAACAAGGGATGACAAACCGTCGGAGGCCGGCAGCCGAATCAAATAGAGCACATGGCGCACGTCGAGCACACCCAGATGGCCGGACCAATCCTGCGAGTCTCTGAACGCTTCGAGGGGTTTTTGAGCGACTTCCAGCAATTCACGACTGGCAAGATAGCCATAGCTGACCCGCAGGACCGCCGGGCCTAAACGAAAGGCCCTCCCGTCTCGAACAGGCAGGAGAAACCCCTCTTGAACCAGTGTGTGCACAGTGCGGAACACCGCTGACCGCGTTACACCCAGCGTTTTTGCAAGTTGCGCCATCGTCTGTTCAGGGCGCTGCGGTGAGAAGGCCTGCAAAAGCCTCAAGCCACGCACGAGGGCGGGCACGGAATAAGGATCTTCGTCGCTCATCAACCCTCCAGACGTTTTACGGGCAAAACGCTTCCTTCTCAACAAAACCGTCAGGCTTAGTGTTTGGTCAAGAAATTTCCATAGGGAGCATCACTATGAACATCGCCACCAACCCTCAGGTCAGCCTTGCAGATCAGCTAAAGGCCCACACTGGACGCTTTGTCGACAAATCCTTCGACTGGAACGCCTTCCCCTCCAACGCTGGCTTCGATGAACTTGCACGGGCGCAGATGCGCTACATCGGGGCCGGCGGCTCGCCCAAGGTGGGTGACCCTTCCACGCTGAAAGCGGATAACTTCACGCTGAGCCTGATCTACAAGGAACCCGGTCGATATGCTGCCTGCCATAGCCATGAAATCGAGGAAAGCTTTCTGATCCTGTCTGGTGCGCTCGTTGTTGGCTGGGAAAAACACGGTGAAGTGGTGGAGGTCAACCTTGGCCCCAAGGATATGATCCTGAATGCCCGTGAGATCGGTCACGGCTTCCGCGTAGATGGTGTGGAACCTGTGATCATGTCGATCTCTGTCGATGTGGGCAAGCCGTTGCCGCCCGTCTACCATTACCACCCCAAAGAGCACCCCACCGAACTGGCCCGCACCTTTGGAGCAGAACCAGGAAAGACGATGCCTTTTGATCGCAATGGCACGCATGAAATCCAGAAGCTCATGGCCGATTATGTTGTGCGCTACACGGATTTGCCGACGATCTGGGAGGACGCGGGCTTTACACGAAAGGTCTACGTGGGCAATGCACCGGGCGCCGTGAAACACGATACCACTCGAAAGGAAATGTGGGGTCTGCCGATGGGCGCAAAAATCGCTCCTTTCACACGCACCGTCGAAGATGCCTACATGTGTATCGAGGGCAGCGTTGAGGTGGTTTGGGTCGATGAAAACGGCACCGAGGCGAGTGTCGAACTCGGCCCTCGCGATTTGGTGAAAACTCCCGCGGGACAAGTCCATTACCTGCGCAACCCCGGCGTCGGTCCAGCCACGGTTTGGACTGTGATCGGAACCTCGGGTGAGGATGGCGCCGTTTATCAGAAAGGGTGAGTATCATGAGCGCGCATGACAACGCCGAACGCACCGACGCTTTCAAAGCGATGATGGCCGCCGCACGTGCAGCAGGACGTCCGGAGCTGGCCCATCAGGGACGGGGTCGTCCGCTCAGCAAAGCTGAGGAGGCCCTCGCGGAGGCACTGATGGCGATCTATGGGGAGGGCATCAAAGAGCAAGCAGCGCTGGCAGTTGCGTTGGCCAGCCGCTCAGTAATACGTCCATCAAGCGGTAAACCCGACTGGACGGCTGACACACTCGCGGCAGAATTACGGGCAATCAATGCCGACCTCGATTCTGCATATCTAGAAAACGGCTTCGGAGCCTGAGCGGAGGACATAATGGCACTCTCAGCAGAAATGAGGGCCCGGATCGAGGCCCGTGTGAATGAAGGCGTCCGCGATCAATGGTATCCAGTCGCCAAATCGGTCGAAATCCGGAAAGACCGCCCTTTCGGTGTTGTCGCCCTTGGCCAGAAACTGGTGATGTGGCGCCGGG
>CAZHLL010000127.1:0-2660 GCA_964533305.1 uncultured Acidibacter sp. | reverse complement strand
AGCCGGTGCAGACGGGTGTGTCCAATTTTTTCAGTAACGCCAAGTATCCGGTCACGCTCGCCAACAATATTCTGCAAGGCAAGCTCGGGCATGCCCTCAATGATACGGGTCGCCTGTTGCTCAATTCGACCTTGGGCTTGGGGGGTTTACTGGACCCGGCGACGAGTATTGGATTGGAGCGCTACGATGAAGACTTCGGCCAGACGCTCGGCAAATGGGGCGTACCCGCCGGACCCTACCTCATGCTGCCTTTCTTGGGGCCTTATACCCTGCGCGATGGGCTTGGCAGTGTGGCCGATGATTTTGCCGAACCGCGCGGCTACGTGACCGATACCGTCGCGCGCTGGTCACTCTGGGCGGGCGATAAGCTCGACCGCCGCGTGCGCTTGCTGGATGCGGATAGCGTACTCGAGCGCACCGGCGACCCCTACGCTTTTATACGCAGCGCCTACCTGCAGCGCCGCGAGTTTCAGGTCAAAGATGGGAATGTGCCGGCCGAGGACTTTGAAGAGGCCTTCGAAGAGGACGCTCAGGATCCGCCACAGGATTGACTCAGCAAGCCGTCCACTTCGCTGATTGCGGCGAGTCTTAGCAAAGCGGGCGGCAGGTCCGCGAACTCGAGTCGGCACCCTCGCTGCTCGGCCTCGCGCAGCCAGTCAAGCAGCACAGCAAGACCCGCACTGTCCACGTGCGTCACCGACGCCAAGGAAATCTGCAGCTTGGGCCCTGCACCGCGAATTGCCTGCACCCCCTGCGCATGCATCGTGCTCGCGGTGCGAAAACTGAGCTCACCCTGCGGGACGAACCGGATCTCGCTCATCAAGCGACTCAGCCTTTGGCCTTGGCATTTTGCGCTTCCAGTCGCTCGATCACCGCATCGAGACCCTTCTGGTCGATTTCGGAACCGAAGTCCTCGCGAAAACTTTTGACGTAGGAAATGCCCTCGATCACGACATCCCACACCTTCCAACCGCGCTCATCGCGCCGCAGCGAATAATTGACCGGCACTTTCTCGCCATTACTGCGTCTGACCTCGGTGCGCACCGTGGCCGAGGTGGCCTCGGCTTCCACCTTGGATGGCAATACCCGAATCCGATCGCCCGTGAATTCCACCAAGGCATCGCCGTAGTTACTCATGAGCGAACCATAAAAGGCATCAATGAATCGCTGTCGTTGCGCCGCAGTTGCATCGCGCCAGTGACGACCGAGCACGAGCCGCGCCGCACGATCGACATCAAAATTCGGCAGCAGCACATCTTCGACCAGCTTGTGTAATTTGTTGGGATCAGCGCGAAACTCGGCTCGACGCGCCTCGATCTCGGCGATCATGGCGTTGGCCGACGTTTCGATCAACTGAGTCGGACCGCTGGTATCCACCTTGGGCGCAGCGCCCGCCCCGCCCGCCCACAGGCCCAGACCCGCCACCATCAGCACCCACACACGCCATGCTGTCAACGACTTGCTCATTCTTTTGATCCACCACTGCTTGCAAAATTGGCAAAGAATTTATTGACCAGAGACTCGAGCACGATCGCCGATTGAGTGAACTCGATCTCCGACCCCTCTTCGAGATACACATCCGAACCGCCGGGACCGATACCGACATACTTGCCACCCAACAGACCTTGGGTCTGGATACTGGCGTCACTGTCCTCGGGGATACGATCGAATTCATAGGCGATCCGCAAATCCACCACAGCCCGATAGTCATCGGGATCAAACCGGATCGACTCGACCCGACCAATCCGCACCCCCGCCATGCTGACGGGCGAACCGGTCTTGAGATCCCCCACGTTGTCAAAGCGTGCGCTCACTCGATAGCCAGGCTCGTTGCCGAAGCTCAAGCCACTGCTCGGCAATTGGGTCGTCAAAAAAAACAAGGCAGCGAATCCGAGCAGGACGAAAAGCCCGGTACCGACTTCGAGCGCGCGTTGCGGCTTCATGTGTGCTTCACTCCCAAAACCTCAGATATCACTGTTTGGATCATCCCCAGTTGAACCATCCGCGCTCGTAGCATCGGCTCACACCCCAAGAAAGACCGCCGTCAACATATAGTCAACGAGCAGCGTGAGCACGGATGAAACGACAACCGTGCGGGTGGTGGCAAGCCCCACCCCGGCGGCAGTGGGCTCGGCGTGGTAGCCCTCGTAAACGGCGACCAGACTGCAGACCAAGCCGAAGGCGATGCTCTTAACGATGCCCTCACTGACATCGCCGAGTTCCACCGCCTGCTGGGTCTGCGACCAGAAAGCCCCGGCATCCACGCCCATCAACTGCACGCCGACCAGTTGCGCACCGAAGAGCCCAACCACATTGAAAATCGCCACGAGCAGCGGCATGGCGATCACGGCACCCAGGAAACGCGGCAGCACCACCTGCCGTACGGGATCAACCGCCATCATTTCCATGGCGGTCAATTGATCGGTGGCTCGCATGAGGCCGATCTCGGAGGTGAGCGCGGTGCCCGCCCTGCCCGCAAACAGAAGCGCCGTGACCACCGGCCCTAATTCTTTGAGAAGACCGAGCGCTGCGGCGACACCGAGCGCATCCTCGGAGCCAAATCGCTGCAGCAGGTCATAGCCCTGCAAGCCGAGCACCATGCCCACAAAGAGCCCGCAGAGCATGATGATGATGAGCGAACGCGCGCCGGCATTGTAGAT
>CAZHLL010000126.1:0-2712 GCA_964533305.1 uncultured Acidibacter sp. | reverse complement strand
CCGATGTCATCCGGTTCGGTCTCGGCGAACTGGTATTGCGGGTGAAAGCTTGCGACCTGAATCTCGCCCTCGAGCCCGAACACCCGCAGCAGGTCATCGGCAATCAGCAGAAAATCATTGAAGTCATGAAAATCCTGCAGGACCCGCGGATGGATCAACAAGGTCGTCTCGATCTGCTCCGGCGGTGATGCAATGAGGCGCTGCAACTCCGTCGCGAGATCCTCGAGCAAAGCTTCTGGCGTCTTGGCCTCGCTCGTTGCGTAGCGGATCAACCCCTTGAGTGCAGGCGCGGGCGCGAAAGGACAAAGATTGAGGCCGATGACGATTCGCTCGACCCAGTCACGTGTCTCGCTGATATGTCGCCCGTCAGTTTCCATTGGTGTCAGGTCCTATTCGCATCACAGGCGCTTCTTAATGCTCCAAAACGAGTTCGATGATGCGGCAGTCGAGCGCCATTGCCGATAACTGTCGCTTTATGGCCTGCCAGTGTCGTTTTCGCAGCCCTAGCCATCGCCTGTAATCGGTGCCACGCGATAGCGCGTAACACCATACACGTCTGGGGTTCGAGCTGGACCGGCCGCGAGGTCGTCACGGTTTGCCAGGACGAACATAAGCGCGTTGTTTCGAGCAAGCGCAGCTGGAGCTTCAAGACACCCCATACCTTCGAGCACAACGGGCAACACTACCTCGTGGCGCTTCGCGTTGGGTTTGGCGGAGCAGGCGTCGAGCTGTATCGCAACGGGGTACTGGTCGATTCAGACGAGATCAATATCACCGGCTTCCGGATTAATCCGGCGACCGGCAAACTGGACGGGAAGCACGCGCTCAAGGATCTAGCCCTGCCCCTCTTGGTGGGTCTCGCCGTGGGCATCAGCTTCGGTTACCTCGCCGGCGTGCTGCTCAAATGATCATCCGAATCGCATCGCGCGGCAGAAGCGGCTGATGGAGATCTCGAGCGAAAAAGTGCGCGAGGCGCGCATGGCCCGCGGCTGGACCCAACAGCAGCTCGCTGAGATCGCGGACTTGAGCTTACGCACTGTGCAACGGGTGGAAAACCAGTCGGTCGCCTCGCATGAGACGATCTCGGCACTGAGTGCGGTGCTCGAAATTCCGCGCAGCGAACTTTTGGCGCTGAACTCGAACCAACCGAGGCCTGCTCCTGCCGAGCGAAGCATGGGGCGACTGCTGTCGGCAACCGTGCTACTCGGCGCCGCCATTGGCTCCGGCATCACGCTGTTCCTCATGCTCTGGTTGGGCAGCGGCTGAGGGCTGCCGTACACAGACGCGCCGCGCGCGGAAGGATTTTCCCGCAACGTCATCCCCGCACGAACGGCGATTTCGGTGCGTCGGCGGACGTGGCCTCCTGTACACCTATTGACGTCAAGTACTTTATATTTTAAAGTACTTTCCATCTGGCATCAGTAGCAAAAAAGTCGCCCAACAAGTACAGGAGACCGCCCATGACCGAGAGCACCAGCCCCGCCGTCACTTCGGCCGCCGCCGACCTCGCTTACCTTCGCAACCTCGCCGACGCCGGCAAGGACGCCCCGCTTTTGGCCGGCCCGTACCTCGTTGCGGGCGGCGGTTGGTTTGCCACCGCCAGCCTTGCGCAATGGCCAGCCATCCGCGAGCTGCTCGGCCTCAGTTACCCGCAAGCCCAGCTCGCCTGGCTGGTCGCCGCCGTCGGCTTCACCATCACGCTCGTCATGCTGATCCGGCGCGATCGCGGCAAGGCCGAGAACCACAGCAATCGCGCGATCAACTCCGTTTGGACCGGGATCGGTTACGCGATCTTCGCCTTTTGGCTCGGTGTCGCCGTCATGGCCCATCAACGCGGCGACGGCTTCCTGATGAACACCATCAGCCTGCATGTGCTCAGCTTGTACGCCGTCGGCTGGATCGTCGCCGCCGCCATGACTGGCCTCGGCTGGATGCGCTTCAACGCCCTCATGGCGTTCATCACCGTACCCGTGCTCGGAGCCTTTGCCGGTACCGGTCAGGAGTACCTCGTGTATGCCATCGCAATCGTGCTCACGGCGGTTGTTCCGGGCGTGCGTCTGATGCGCGCCGCGGCGTCGATCCGCTCCGAGGGCTGAAGCGATGGAGGACTTCGACGTCAACGCGCTCGACGATGTGATCCACGGCCGCGTACGCCTCGGCATCATGGCGTATCTCGTGGGTGCGGATACCGCCGACTTCAGCGCGCTCAAGGCTCACCTTGCCACAACCGACGGTAATCTCTCGGTGCACCTGCGCAAACTGGAGGAAGCCGGCTACGTAAAGATCGCCAAGACCTTCAAAGATCGCAAACCGCTCACCTCGGTGACAATCACCACGGACGGGCGCGATGCCTTCGTGAAGTATCTCGACTCGATTGCAAAGCTGGTACGGTGACAGCGGGTGACACCCGCGAAAGACTCGCTCGGCTCAGAGCGATGCGCGCCGCGCTAGGCGAAGCCCGATTCGGAATTGGCGACATTGAATTGGCGACATTGATGAGTTCAAGCGCCAGGGCCGGGAATGATTGTTGTTGGTACCAACGTCATCGCCTACCTAATGCTGCCCGGTGACCTGAAAGCGGCAGCCGAGGCCCTGTTGGCCGGCAACGAAGTCAACCCTGAATCCAAGGCAATCCTGTAACTGGTAGCTGAGAGCCAGTGCTCAGCCTATGACTGCTAGTTCGTTGCTCTGGCGCAGCGACTCGAATGCGCG
>CAZHLL010000125.1:2064-2833 GCA_964533305.1 uncultured Acidibacter sp. | reverse complement strand
CGGCCAAAGCAGACATGGGCGCCGTCAACTATCCGCTGGTGATCGCACTCTGCGTTTGGCTCGTGCTCTTGGTGACCATGGTGTACGGACCGATTGCTGCATGGTTGGTCGAATTGTTCCCAACGCATATTCGCTACACGTCGATGTCGTTACCGTATCACCTCGGCAACGGCTGGTTCGGTGGCTTTTTGCCGGTGACCTCGTTTGCGATCGTCGCCGCCACCGGCGATATCTATGCGGGTCTGTGGTACCCGGTCATCGTCGCGCTTCTCACCGCCCTGATCGGGATATTATTTTTACCGGATACGCATAAGCGATCGCTGGAGTGAGCCTTACCAGGAATTCATGTCTCAGACATTAAGCACCGATAAAAAGCCTGTAAGAAACAACACAACCGCTCCCGGAATCACGTACAGGAAAAGCAAAACCAAAAACTTGAATATTGCAATTGGCTTTGAGTCGCCATAGAAAACATACAAAGCGCGCCAGTTATACCAAAACAAGTACAAAAACACTGCGATAGACACCCATCCTGCAACAATATCCGGGATAACGACAGTCATCGAATCCAAAGTAAGCAGTGCAAACATGGCACTGTGGTTATTGATCAAAAACAGTAGATGCCCTCCGCCAGGAAGTGCCCTATTGTCGGACGCGTCTGGAGCACTTTTTGACCACACCGAGCGCAGTACTGATCATTTGCCACCCGCCAGTAAATGTGTCGCTGAGCGTGTACCACCCTTCATCTCGGCCACTTGACTCAAGTTGA
>CAZHLL010000125.1:0-2054 GCA_964533305.1 uncultured Acidibacter sp. | reverse complement strand
TTGTCGGACGCGTCTGGAGCACTTTTTGACCACACCGAGCGCAGTAATGATCATTTGCAAGAGCATCGCAATTGAGACAATTCACACGAGTGACCCTTCCCGAAAGACCATTGGACGGCAGAGCTCGAATCCTTTCACAGCTGCCACCCGCCAGTAAATGTGTCGCTGAGCGTGTACCACCCTTCATGTCGGCCACTTGACCCGAGTTGACCTCGCCACTCGTTCATTGCACCGACCGTTCGTTCATTGCCGCGTGAAACGGCACAACCAGATACCTAGGATCCATGTCCAACGCGATGTCGCCGCCCAAAGCTGCGAGTGCGTGTTGTGTTCAAATCTTCATGGAGTGATACGAGATGATGTCGACGAATAGGGTATCGAAACCTCGGCTGCATGCCGGTTGGATGCTGCTTGGCCTGATGGGTGCGAGTAATGCAGCTATCGCTGCCGACTCACAGGGATGGTATGCGACAGGGACTTTCGGTCTTACAACGCAGTCAGATCAGAAACTGGCCTACTCTCAGCCTGGAGTCGCGGGCGTCACCACGCCGACCCTCCCCCTCGATAACGGGTTCCTGGCTGGAGGTTCGATTGGCCGCTATGTAGGTGATGCGTGGCGTATCGAGGCCGAGTTCATGTACCAGTCCGTCGATCACCCGGTCTTCACGCTGGGCAATGGCGGCCCCTCAGGCGATGGAAACTATGCCTCGACCAGCATCGCGCTGAATGCGTTACGCGAGTTCGACCTCTTTGGCTCACCCCGCACTCGCACCTATGTCGGGCTGGGTGCAGTCTATGCCACTGAGGTGGATGTCGATTTCGAAAGCAATGGCGTCGAGCGATCTTTCAGCGGCTCGGGCTCCGGATTTCAGGCACTGATAGGAGCTCGTTATCAGCTTTTCGAACGCGCTTTCATTGATACGGGTATTCGTTACTTGCTGGTATCCAACATTGATCTGGATGGAGAGGAAGGCGCTGTCGGCCGAGTCAAAGCGGATTACGAACCGCTTGCTCTGACTGTTTCATTCGGCTGGCGGTTCTGAATCGAGCTCTCATCAGGGCGCCCGGAGTCGAGACCCCGTCTCCATTCCGGGCGCCGGATTTCTTAGACATATCGGGTCGTACCCCAACGTGTCTTCGCTTCCGCGAGTCGTCGTCTGCTCACTGTGACCTGCTGCCCGTCTTTCAGCAAAACCACCCAGCGACCACGAGCGGACTTGAGCTGTCTCACGTGCCGGTCAGCGATCCATTCGCCACGGCGTACTTCCATCCCCTGCTCCGATAGTCGATCCGTGATCCGGCGCATCGGTCCGGGCACGGTGGTCACGCCTTCAGGGCTGTGAAGATGAACATATTGAAGGTCGGCCGTCGCGCGCAGCACACCGCCGCGAACCACAATCGGCAACAAATCATCAACCATCTCTGCTGCCGTGTTTATCTTGGGCTCGCTCTCGAGACTCGGCGCTTCAACCCTTATCAAAGAGTCAGTCGCAGATAACCAAGCGGGCAGGCTTGCAATCATGCAACTCGCAAACACAGGAAGTGAGCTGACCATCCATTCCTCGACGACCACCCAAAGCCACGAAGATGCTGTATCCGGCATGCCGAAAAACAGGTCGATCACCAACGACGCAGGAACAAATAGCAGCGTTGCGACCAGACTTGATACGACAAGGAGCGTGCGACTCAGGTGGTTATGGCCCGAGACAACCAGCCACTGGCTGAGCCACCACGACACGAAGGTCGCTGCCGCGGTCACCAACCAAAACGCGTAGCGCATCACGATACCGTGTTCCGCTACCGGACCTGCCTGCAGGAAAGCGAGCGTGATACCGATGAGCAGAAAAACCATCGCCGCGAAACGCCCCCAACGCTGTATCAACAAATTAACTTTCATGACGGAATCAAATATCAAGCAACTCGCTGCGCGCATTGGGAAAACGGATCTCCACCCGCGTACCGACCCCCGGATGACTTTCGATGATAACGGGCCATCCAAAACGGTCCGACAATCGACGCACGATAGTGAGACCCACACCGTGTCCGCCCCGTCG
>CAZHLL010000124.1:0-2842 GCA_964533305.1 uncultured Acidibacter sp. | reverse complement strand
ACTGCCCAACGCATGATGCCCTCAACGTCTAGTATGCGAGGGCCATCACGACGCAGGGTGACAGACGCTGTATCTCCCTCGTGCAGGCCATGATCTCGATCGCCGTCTAGAGCAATCACACCCGGGCCGTGAAAAGTATGCATTTCGTCGAAGGCAGTCCGCTGAACACGCCTAACAATGACCTCGCGAAAGTGGCCCGGAGACAACGGCGCACGAATACGCCGTCCTTGGCCACCCATTTCTACCCACAGACCCCAGTCGTCTTCGGCGTAAACCGGATCGATAAAGCCGCCAATGGGTGACATGCCCACAGAGTTTGGCTCCGCCCGCGTTAGCAGCATGCTATCTAGGCGGTCAGCGTCAAAGGGCAGCATATTACCCACTTGGTCATTACGCAGCAGTACCGCATCGATCAGTCCAATATCGGCACCCGTGGGCGTTTGCAGATATAGAACCTTGGCGCGCGGTCGCAGGCTCTCGGGCATTTCTGCGGTTTTTCCAAGCGCATTGAGGCCTGCCACCATGCCGCCCAATGTCGGCTCCATTAAAGCTGGAAACACGTTATTGGTACCGGTAGAAATCGGTACGAGATCAATGTCGGTGTCAGCACCGACGAGGGCTCGGTTAGTGCCATCACCGCCCAACGAAACCACGGTATGACAGCCTGCGGATTTAAACCGGCCCATGGCTTGGACGGTATCCTTGGCGGTATTGGTAAGGGGGATATCAACGATGTGCACCTTGGCCTGCAGCTTCATGAGCTCAAGGGCGCCCTCGGCAATACGAAAAGGTTCCCGGGCAATGTAGATATCCTTGACTCCAACGGCATCTGCCCCTGCGGCCACTCTCGCCACGATATCGCGCTTGGCTTCATGGGTCATGTTGGTGGCGCGGGCGGCCAGCCTGCGCACATCCCGTCCCGACATCGGATTGACGCATAGTGCCAGTTTGCCGTTGGCCGTCACTTCAGCAGACATCGCGGTTGAGCCTGCTAGGACGCGCGCTCAAGCGTTTGAAACGTATAGGCGCTGCTGTGACGCTCATCGGCCTCGCACCGCTCCTCGGCCACGACACACCAGTGATCTAATTCGAAATGCGGGAAAAACACATCCCCAGCGGGTTCCGCGTGCACCATGGTCAGGTACAGTCGGTCTGCGATCGGCAGGGCGAGTTCGTATATCTGCGCGCCGCCAATGATCATCACCTCGTCCACGCCATCGATCACACATTGGCTTTCGGCCAGCGCGATAGCCTCGTCCAACGTGGCGACAACCTGTACGCCCTCGCGCTGCCATTGAGCGTTTTGAGTGAGAACAATATTCGTTCGACCCGGCAACGGCGCTTTCATCGACTCGAAGGTTTTGCGGCCCATGATTACCGGGCGGCCCATGGTTGTTTTCATGAAATGGCGCATGTCATTGGGTAGCCGCCATGGCAAGGAGTTATCGCGACCGATGACCCGATTTTCGGCCATGGCCCATATCAGAGATAGCTGCATGTCTTTGTCCTGATTCAGACCGCGATGGGCGCCTTGATTCCGCCGTGGCATTCGTAGCCGACCAGTTCGAAATCTTCATAAACGAAGCCGAAGATGTCTTTTACTTCTGGATTCAGATGCATTTGCGGCAGCGGCAGCGGGCTGCGCGTGAGCTGCAGATCGGTCTGGTCCAGATGATTGGTATACAGATGGGCATCGCCCATGGTGTGCACAAAATCACCCAACGCCAAATCGCAGACTTGGGCGATCATCATGGTGAGAAGCGCATAGGAGGCGATATTAAAAGGCACTCCTAAGAAAATGTCCGCACTGCGCTGGTAGAGCTGACAGGATAGCTTGCCATCGGCGACGTAGAACTGAAAAAGCGTATGACAGGGCGGAAGCGCCATATTGTCTACCTCGGCAACATTCCAGGCGCTGACAATATGCCGACGGCTGTCCGGATTGTTGCGTATGCCTGCTACCAAGGTTTCGATTTGATCCATTGTGCTGCCATCGGGACCCGGCCAAGAACGCCACTGCGATCCGTAGACCGGTCCCAACTCGCCGTGCTCGTCTGCCCACTCGTCCCATATGTGGACATTGTGGTCGGTCAGGTAGGAGATATTGGTAGAACCGGACAAAAACCAGAGCAGCTCGTGAATAATGCCCTTGAGAAACATTTTTTTAGTCGTCACTAAGGGGAAACCGGCGGCGAGATCGAAGCGCATTTGATGACCAAAAACGCTGTAGGTACCGGTGCCCGTCCGGTCGGCTTTGAAGGTGCCGTTTTCGCGAACATGGCGCATCAGGTCCAGGTACTGTTGCATATCAGTTGTCTTGGCTAAGCAAGAGGCAATATTACCAGTGATGATTTGGCTCGGCGACGAGATCTTAGTGACTTGTGCCTAACCCGCCGTCTTTGCGCCTTTGCCCGCATTGGCACCTTTGCCCGCACTGGTGCTGGCCCAGTAGAGTAACAAAATACCCGCGATGATCATGGGCATCGACAGCAGTTGACCCATGCTGATGAATTCGAACAGCACAAATCCGATATGCGCATCCGGAGAGCGCAAAAATTCTGTCGAAAATCGAAAACAGCCGTAGCCCAGCAAGAAGGCTCCTGACAGTACGCCCTTGGCTCTGGGTTTCATGGAAAGCCACCAAAGCAGCGCAAAGAGCAAAGCCCCCTCGGTAGCAGCCTGATACAAAGACGAGGGGTGCCTTGCCACGTTTTCCCAAACACCAAAGCACATGGGATTTAACTCGCGCACCGCTTGGCACTGAAAAACCAAACCCAGACTGCTTTCGGTGACCCGGCCGGGCAGTTCCATGTTGATAAAGTTGCCGATCCGCACCGAACCC
>CAZHLL010000123.1:0-2995 GCA_964533305.1 uncultured Acidibacter sp. | reverse complement strand
AAGCGTCGTCCTCGTGCCAACGAAGCGCAGGTTATGAACATCATCGGTGATGTCAGAGGCAAGACCTGTGTGCTGATCGATGACATGGTGGATACGGCAGGCACTCTCTGTTTAGCTGCCCAAGCCTTGAAGGACGAGGGAGCGTTGAAGGTGGTCGCGTACATCACGCACCCGCTGCTCTCAGGCAAAGCTCTGGAGAGGATTTCGGATTCGGCGCTCGATGAGCTGGTGGTGACCGACACCATCCCCCTCAGCGAGCAGGCCAAGGCATGCGGGCGAATACGCCAACTTTCGGTGGCGGGTTTGCTTGGCGAGACGATACGACGCATTCAGGACGTAGAGTCCGTGAGTTCGCTGTACGTCGATTGACCGTTCTGGTCGCGGAACGGAATTTTCACACTTCAGGAGTAGGATTCATGAAAATCTCATTTGAACTGGTGGCGGACGCTCGCCATGACGAGGGCAAAGGTGCGAGCCGCCGCCTGCGTCGTGCGGGTCAGGTTCCGGCCATCCTCTACGGCGGCAAGGTGGCGCCTCAGTCGCTTTCGCTCAAGCACGAAAAATTGATGACCCTGGTGGAGAACGAGAAGTTTTACTCCACCATCCTCGGCATCAAGGTCGGCGATGCGGTGCAGCCGGTGATCCTCAAGGACATCCAGATGCACCCCGCCAAAAACCAAGTGCTGCATGTGGATCTGCAACGGGTGCTGGAGAACGAAAAGATTCGGATCCGGCTGCCCATTCACTTCCGGGGCGAATCGGTTTCGCCGGGCGTCAAGACCCAGGGTGGTCAGGTTTCGCACCGCTTGACCGACATCGAAGTGCAGTGCCTGCCGAAGGATCTGCCGGAAGAGATCGTGCTCGATCTTTCACAGATGAATGTGAACGAAAACAAGTACGTATCGGATATTCCTCTGCCGGAAGGTGTGGTATCAACGATCGCGGTCCAAGGCCGTAACGAGGTCGTGGTCTCGATAAGCAACCCACGCGCCAGCGAGTCGGAGACTCCGGCGGCGGGTGAGGCTGCCGCGACGCCGGCGGCCAAGGCGCCGGCCGGTAAGTAGGGCGGATGAAATCGGCGGGGCTCCACGCCCCGCCGATGCATCGCCGTGTCAGGCATCGAGACACCGAGCTTGCGTTTGCTGGTCGGGCTGGGTAACCCCGGCGCGAAGTATGAACGCACCCGACACAATGCCGGGTTCTGGTGGGTCGATGCCTTGGCGCGTCGGTTTGGCGGCACGTGGCGCGAGGAGCCCAAGTTTCGCGGTGAGGTCGCTCGTGTGCGGAGCCCGGGAGCGTCGGATGAGCTTTGGTTGCTGAAACCGCTCACCTTCATGAACCTGAGCGGGGAGTCGATTGCGGCACTCTCGCGCTTTCACCGTATCGAGCCTGCCGGCATTCTGATCGCGCATGACGAGCTTGATCTGGCCCCCGGTGTGGCGCGGCTCAAGTTGGCTGGGGGGCACGGTGGCCACAACGGGCTGCGTAACACCATCTCTCAGATCGGTGCCGATTTTTGGCGATTGCGTTTGGGTATCGGGCATCCGGGTCACAAGGATCAGGTGCTCGACTACGTGCTCAATCGGGCCCCCAAGGATGAGGAGCGTCTGATCGAGGAGGCGGTTGAGGCCTCAATCGAGGCGTTGAACCTGTTTTTGGCCGAGGGCCCTGAGAAGGCCATGCATCGGCTGCATAGCCGGGCTGTCACGTCGGCAGCGCCGGCAGCAGAGCAGCCACGAGGACACTGACTATGGGCATCAAGTGCGGAATCGTCGGTTTGCCGAATGTCGGCAAATCCACCCTGTTTAATGCGCTGACACGGGCGGCGATCGCCGCCGAAAATTATCCGTTTTGCACCATCGACCCGAATGTGGGCATCGTGCCCGTACCGGACCCACGGCTCGCGCAATTAGCCGAGATTGTGCACCCCGAGCGCATCGTGCCGACCACGGTGGAGTTCGTCGATATTGCCGGCATCGTCAAGGGCGCCTCCACCGGTGAGGGTCTTGGCAATAAATTTTTGGCCAACATCCGTGAGGTCGATGCGATCACGCACGTGGTGCGCTGTTTCGTGAATGACGACATCGTGCACGTGGCGGGTCGCATCGATCCGCTTGACGACATCGACATTATCAATACTGAGCTCGCACTCGCGGATCTGGAGACGGCGGAAAAAGCGCTGCAACGCGCCGAAAAGGCGGCCAAAGCTCAGGACAAAGAGGCGATCAAGGCGCGCGAGGTCATCCGTCGCGTGCGCGATGCGCTGAATGCCGGGCAGCCCGCGCGCAGTCTCGCGTTTGATGAAACCGAGCGACCCATTGTGCGCGATATGCAATTACTCACCTGGAAGCCGGTGCTCTACATCGCGAACGTCCAGGAGGGTGGCTTCGACAACAACCCCATGCTGGATGCGGTCCGGGCGCTCGCCACGAAGGAAGGCGCCGAGGTGGTTGCCGTGTGCGCGGCCATTGAGGCCGAGATTTCACAGTTGGAGGATGCCGATCGCGCCGAGTTTTTGGCTGAGCTCGGACTGAGTGAGCCGGGTCTCGATCGCGTTATTCGTGCGGGTTATTCCCTGCTCGGTTTGCAGACCTATTTCACGGCGGGCGAAAAAGAAGTGCGGGCCTGGACGGTCAAAAAAGGCGCAACGGCGCCGCAGGCAGCGGGCGTCATCCACACCGACTTTGAGCGCGGCTTCATTCGTGCCGAGGTTATTGCCTTCAAAGATTATGTGACGCTGAAGGGTGAACAGGGCGCCAAAGAAGCCGGCAAGCTGCGTCTCGAAGGCAAGGAGTATATCGTGCAGGAAGGTGATGTGATGCACTTCCGGTTCAATGTTTGATTTTGACGGTTCAAACATCTGATGTGGGACGCATTCTTGGTCTCGACGGGAGTGGTCGCGCTCGCCGAGATCGGTGACAAGACCCAGCTGCTTGCCCTGGTGCTAGCAGCACGCTACCGCAAGCCGCTGCCGATCATCCTCGGAATTTTACTG
>CAZHLL010000122.1:0-3026 GCA_964533305.1 uncultured Acidibacter sp. | reverse complement strand
GCGAGGGCGGTCGTACCGTCGGCGCCGGCGTCGTCTCAAAGATCATCCAGTAAAGGGTTTCGATAAAGGTCGATCACGTATAGCCACAGGCCAGTAGCTCAATTGGCAGAGCAGCGGTCTCCAAAACCGCAGGTTGGGGGTTCGATTCCCTCCTGGCCTGCCAGCCCCCGACAGCGGGGGCGGAGTCTGGATCTGGGCTGAGCGTGCAGAGAACCGAGCGAACATGAACGAAGTGGTTAAAACAGATCAGGCGACAGGGGCGGATAAAGCCAAGGCCTGGGTCGCGTTTGCGCTCGCGGCGGCGGGCGTGGCCACGTTCTATGTGCTCAAGGGCCAAGAGGACGACTGGGTGCGCTGGGCGGCGTTCGTCGGTGGTCTGGTGCTGGCGGTGGTCGTGTTTTTCCTGTCGCAGTACGGCCGGGATCTGCGCAAGTTCGTGCTCGATGCGCGCATCGAGTTGTACAAGGTGTTTTGGCCGACCCGACAGGAAACCGGCACCATGACTCTGGTGGTGTTCGTGTTTGTGATCATCATGGCGCTTTTCTTTTGGGGCATCGATTCGATCCTCAGTTGGGCAACGCGTGCGCTGCTGGGCAGCGGCACGGATGTGGGAGGCTGATCGTGGCGATGCGTTGGTATGTCGTCCATGCGTACTCGAACTTCGAGCATCGCGTTGCCGAGGGTCTGCGGGAGCGCATCAAGCGTGCGGCGCTCGAGCACAAATTCGGCGAAATCCTCGTACCCACCGAAGAGGTGGTCGAGATGCGCGATGGTCAAAAGCGCAAGAGCGAACGCAAGTTCTACCCCGGCTACGTGCTGGTGCAGATGGAAATGGACGAGGACACCTGGCACTTGGTGCACGAAGTGCCGAAAGTGCTCGGCTTCATTGGCGGTACCAAAGAAAAGCCGGCACCGATCACGGATCGCGAGGCCAATCAGATTCTGCGGCGCGTTGAGGAAGGCGTCGAGAAGCCGCGGCCGAAGGTGATCTTCGAGCCGGGCGAAGTCGTGCGGGTGACCGATGGTCCCTTCAATGATTTCAGCGGCGTGGTCGAAAATGTCAATTACGAGAAGAACCGCCTGCAGGTGGCGGTGCAGATCCTCGGGCGTTCCACGCCCGTCGAACTCGACTTCTCGCAGGTGGAGAAAGCCTGAGGCACAAGCCGCAGGCGGGTAAATGCGACCGGGCGAAGGATCGCCCGGCGTAACGGCAAGGAAGCGCATGGGGAGCTCGCACAAGCGGGCGTTGGAACCCAGGAGAAGTTAGGCAATGGCCAAGAAAGTTCAGGGCTATATCAAGCTGCAGGTGCCTGCGGGATCTGCCAATCCGTCGCCGCCCATCGGCCCGGCATTGGGTCAGCAGGGCGTCAACATCATGGAGTTCTGCAAACACTTCAACGCGGCAACGCAGAAGTTGGAGAAAGGTTTGCCGATCCCGGTGGTGATCACGGTCTACTCGGATCGCAGCTTCACCTACATCATGAAGACGCCGCCGGCGTCGGTGCTGATTCGCAAGGCGATCGGCCTCGAAAAAGGCAGCGGTGCCCCCAACACCAGCAAGGTCGGCAAGATCACTCGTGCGCAGATCGAGGAAATTGCCAAGACCAAGACCCCGGATCTCACCGCCGCCGATCTGGAAGCGGCCGTGCGCACCATCGCGGGCAGCGCCCGTTCGATGGGCGTTGACGTGGAAGGAGTTTGAACATGTCTGCCGTAGCCAAGCGCATGAAGCCGTGGAAAGACGCGCTGCCACCGGGTCAGCAGTTTGCCATTGATGAGGCGCTGCGCCTCGTCAAAGAATTTGCCAAGGCCAAGTTCAATGAATCCGTCGACGCCGCCGTCAACCTCGGCATCGATGCCACCAAGTCCGACCAGCAGGTGCGTGGCTCGACCGTCATGCCGCATGGCATCGGCAAGACCGTGCGGGTGGCCGTGTTCACCTCCGGCCGCAATGCCGATGCGGCGCGCGAAGCCGGTGCGGATATCGTCGGTCTCGAAGATCTGGCCGAACAGGTGAAGGCTGGCAACATGAATTTTGATGTGGTCATCGCGAGCCCCGATGCGATGCGTGTAGTCGGTCAGCTGGGTCAGATCCTGGGTCCCCGCGGCCTCATGCCGAATCCCAAGGTGGGTACGGTGTCGCCGGATGTCGCCGGTGCGGTACGCAACGCAAAGAGCGGTCAAGTGCGCTATCGCGTGGACAAGGCCGGTATCGTGCATTGCACCATCGGCAAGGTGGCCTTCGATGCCGACAAGCTGAAGGAAAACCTGCTGGCGTTGCTCGCCGATCTGTCGAAGGCCAAGCCTTCCACATCGAAGGGCGTGTACTTCAAGCGCATCACCCTGTCCTCGACCATGGGTCCGGGTGTGGCGGTCGATAAATCGACGTTGAATATTTGATGAAGTTTTTGTGGGTTGATGCGGGCCCGGCGGCGCAAGCCATCGGGTTCCATCGGAGACCGCAGGCGGGTGGGGTGATGCCGATGGCATCACGGCCGTCCTTAATGATCGCCTGCGCAGATGGTGCGCCGCTCAAACGAGGATCGTCCTCGGATGAAGGTCGCCGTCATAGGGTCCGGCAAGGGGCGCAAGCCTTGCGCCGGTGTGTGATCTTCAGGAGAGGAGTAATCAACAAATGCCTCTGAACCTAGAAGACAAGAAAGCGTTGGTGCAGGAAGTGGCGCAGGTTGCGGCTGAGTCGCAATCGGTGGTCGCTGCCGAATACCGTGGTATCACGGTGTCGCAGATGACCGTGCTGCGTGCCAAAGCCCGCGAGCAGGGTGTGTACATGCGTGTCGTCAAAAACACGCTGGCCCGCCGTGCCGTGGCAGGCACATCGTTCGAGGCGATCGGTCCCAAACTCAAGGGTCCGCTCGTGCTTGCTTTCTCGAAGGACGACCCGGGTGCAGCTGCACGTGTGGTCAAAGAATTCGCGAAGACGAACGACAAGCTCGTTGCCAGCCTCGTCTCCCTCGGTGGCCAAGTGCTGCCGGGTTCGGAGCTCGAGCGTGTGGCTTCACTACCGA
>CAZHLL010000121.1:0-3059 GCA_964533305.1 uncultured Acidibacter sp. | reverse complement strand
CCTTCGGTTTCAATTTATTGGTGTGGTGGTTGATGGCCGCGTCGGCGGGCGAGGCGGCCTATGCGCGTGTTGAGGCGGTGGTCGGCTCCTGGGTCGGCCAGCTGGCGCTCGCCGGTTGGTTGCTCGCGTTTGCCTACCACCTCTTCAACGGTCTGCGACACCTCAACTGGGACATGGGACGCGGTCTCGAGCGCGCCGAGGCACGCCGCAGTGCGCTCTGGGTGGTGGTGGCGACCGTCATCCTCACCGTGTGGGTGGGATATGTCGCATTCTTTGGTGGAGATCGCGCATGAGTCTGCAGAGTCCTCTTACCCGGGTTCGCGGTCGCGGATCAGCCAAGCAGGGCGTTTCGCATTGGTGGGTGCAGCGGGTCACCGCGGTTGCGCTCGTGCCGCTGACGTTGTGGTTCGTCGTTAAGCTGCTCGGCTTGCCGTCGCTCGCGTTTGCCGATGTGCGTGCGTGGGTGGCCGATGGCTGGACGCCAGTGCTGCTCATCCTGCTGCTCGGTGCCATGGCCTGGCACTCGGCGCTCGGCATCCAGGTGGTGCTCGAGGATTACATCCGGCTCAAATCTTTGAAGGTCGTGGCGCTTTTCACCTCGACCATTTTCCATGTGATTGTGGCGGTCGCCGGCAGCTATGCCGTGTTGCGCATCGCCTTCACCACGCCCATCACCGCGGGATGATCTAGAGATGGCTGCTTACGATTTCATTGACCATACCTACGATGTCGTTGTGGTCGGCGCCGGTGGCGCCGGATTACGCGCGACCCTTGGGCTCGCGGAAGCCGGTTTGACCACCGCCTGCATTTCCAAGGTCTTCCCCACCCGCAGCCATACGGTGGCAGCGCAGGGTGGCATCTCGGCCGCGCTTGGCAACATGGGCGATGACGACTGGCGTTATCACTTCTACGACACCATCAAAGGTTCCGACTGGCTCGGTGACCAGGATGCGATCGAGTTCATGTGCAAAGAGGCACCCGCGGCGGTCATCGAGCTCGAGCATTACGGCGTGCCATTCTCACGTACGCCGGATGGGCGGATCTATCAGCGTCCCTTCGGCGGCATGACCACCGAGTACGGCAAGGGAATCGCGCAGCGCACCTGCGCCGCCGCTGATCGCACCGGTCACGCGATGCTGCATACGCTCTATCAGCAGTCCGTGAAAAACCAGGCTGAATTTTTCATTGAATACTTTGCCATCGATCTCATTATGGAAAACGGCGAGTGTCGCGGCGTGGTCGCACTCAATCTCGCCGAGGGCACGCTGCATCGTTTCCGGGCTCACCTCGTGATTCTGGCAACGGGTGGTTACGGCCGGGCTTATTTTTCCTGCACGTCCGCGCACACTTGTACGGGGGATGGCGGCGGCATGGTGCTGCGGGCGGGCTTGCCCTTGCAGGATATGGAGTTCGTGCAGTTTCATCCCACGGGGATTTATGGGGCGGGCTGCCTCATCACCGAGGGTTCGCGCGGAGAGGGGGGTTACCTCACCAATTCGCAGGGTGAGCGCTTCATGGAACGCTATGCGCCCAATGCGAAAGATCTCGCCTCGCGCGACGTGGTGTCACGCTCGATGACGGTCGAGATCCGTGAGGGACGTGGGGTCGGCAAGGACGCCGACCATATCCACTTGCATTTGGAACACCTCGGGCCCGATGTGATCCGACAGCGCTTGCCGGGCATTGCCGAGACGGCGCGTATCTTTGCCGGCGTGGATGTCACCAAAGAACCGATCCCCGTGCTGCCCACCGTGCACTACAACATGGGCGGGATCCCCTGCAATTACCACGGCGAAGTGGTCACGCTCAAAAATGGCGATGCCGACTCGGTGGTGCCGGGGCTCATGGCGGTCGGCGAGGCTGCTTGCGTGTCGGTGCATGGCGCCAACCGTTTGGGCTCGAATTCTTTGCTCGATCTCGTGGTGTTCGGGCGCGAGGCGGGGCGGCATGCTGCCTCCATCGTCAAGCCGGGCACGAGCCATCGGCCGCTGCCGAAGGATGCGGGGGATCTGGCCGTCTCGCGCCTCGATCGGCTGCGCCACGCCAACGGCTCCCGCCCGACGGCGGAGATTCGGCTCGAGATGCAGAAAGTCATGCAGTCCGATGCCGCGGTGTTTCGTACCGGCGAATCCCTGCAGCAGGGCTGCGACAAGCTCGAGCAGACCTATGCCTCGTTTGCCGATGTGGCCACGCAAGATCGCGGCCTCATCTGGAACACCGATCTTATCGAGACGATGGAGCTCGAAAATCTGCTGGGACAGGCGGTCGCGACAGTACGCTCGGCGGAAAACCGCAAAGAAAGCCGGGGCGCCCATGCGCGCGAGGATTACGCCGAGCGTGACGACGCCAATTGGATGAAGCACACACTGTGCTGGGTGGATGAGCAGGGCAAGACCCACATCGACTACCGGCCGGTGCATTTGAATACCTTGACCGCCGACGTGGAGCCGATTCCACCGAAGGCGCGAACCTACTGATCGTCAGGATGGGATGCCATGGCTGAGCTGCGACTGCCTGAAAATTCACGCATCAACAAACAAGGTAAGGTGCACAAGGCGCCCGCTGGGGCCACCCGCGTGCGGACCTTCAAGATCTACCGCTACGATCCTGACGGGGGTGAGAACCCGCGCATCGATACCTATGAAATCGACATGGACAGCTGCGGGCCGATGGTGCTCGATGCGCTGATCAAGATCAAAAACGAGGTCGACCCTTCGCTCACCTTCCGTCGTTCCTGCCGCGAGGGTATCTGCGGCAGCTGCGCGATGAACATCGATGGCACGAACACGCTCGCCTGCACCAAGAGCTGCGATGACATCAAAAGCGACGTCAAGATCTACCCGCTGCCGCACATGCCGGTGGTCAAGGATCTCGTCACCGATCTCACCCAGTTCTATGCGCAGTATTCTTCGATCAAGCCCTGGCTGCAGTCGAACACCCCAGCGCCCCCCGATCGCGAGCGCCTGCAATCACCGGAAGATCAGGAAAAGATCGATCGCCCTTCCGCCTGCATTCTTTGTGCCTGCTGCTCGACCTCTTGCCCGAGCTACTGGTGGAAC
>CAZHLL010000120.1:0-3127 GCA_964533305.1 uncultured Acidibacter sp. | reverse complement strand
GTTCAATCAGCGAGCGAGAGATCGCTACCGATATTGAGGGATCGCGCACGTCGCAGTGCGAGCAGCCCTGCTGCAAGATCCTGAGTGGTGACACCCAACGACTTATAGACGGTGATTTCTTTGTTATCCTGACGACCATGCTGTCGACCACTGAGTACATCACCGATTTCGCCAGCGATATGACTTTCGGTGATCAAACCCTGATTGATCGCATTAAGTAGCTCGCCTGCTGCGGCCATCGCGGCAGGACGATAGTCCACAAAGAAACGACTTCGTGTCACCACGTTGGTGTGTGCCTCTGCTGTCGTCGCGATGGCGGAGCCCACCAGATTCAGGTGTGCACCGTCCGATAGCCACTCTCCTTGCAAAAATGGTGTCTTGGCCGACGTCACGCTACATAGCACGTCGGCCTGCGCGCATGCGACCGGCAGATCCGTTGCTACTTCGATACGCGGCGGCGGTCCTGCAAGCTCGTTCGTCGTTTGATCCTCGGCTTCGCACCAGTGCTGCAAACGCTGCTTCAGGGCCTCGGCCTGCGCGGGATTGCGACCCCAAATCCGAATGACGGAAAAGGCCCTTGCGTATTGCAGTGCACGAGCATGGGTCCACGCCTCTTCGCCGGTGCCGATGACCAGCAGTGATTCGGCCTCGTGACGCGCGAGCGCATCAGTGGCCACGGCCGTCATCGCGGCGGTACGAATCGCGGTCAGAGCGCCGCCTTCAAGCAGCCCGACGGGGAGACCCGAGCCCACTTCAAAGATCAGTACGGCACCCACATGCGAGCCATGCGGATCGCCTGCAGGACGCTCGAACTTGGAGACGATCTTGACGCCAAAACACTCGTCTTCCCCACCCAGATAGCCGGGCATCAATCCGAGCTTACCTGCGCGGTGTGGAATCGGCATGAATTGTCGTAACGGCAGCGTACAGGCGCCTGCCGATGTATGTTGCATGGCCTCGCGCATCGCTTGCATGCATGCGGCAAAGGGCAGTGCCTGCTCCACCTGTGAGCGAGTGAGCACGCGCATGATCAGGAGCGCGGCGGCACAAAACGCATCCGTGCCTGAACTTCTGCGACATCGGCAGGGCGATCAAAGGGCTCAGGCATCGGCTCGCCAGTGTGACGACGCTTGCCGATCGCATTGAACCAATCTTCGAGACCGGGTGGCATAAATACCCAAAAGAGCTTCATGTCGCAGTTGCCCGTGTTATCGATGCGATGTCTTGCGTAACGCCCAAACAGGATGGCTGAACCTGGCTCCAGCGGGGTAGTTTCACCCTCGATGGTTACAGTGCCTGTACCTTCGTAGACGAAGACGAGTTCATGATTTCGCTCGTGACCGTGTTCGCGAATGTGGCAGCCGGGCGGCAACAGTTGAACGCCGGATGAAAACTCATCATACGGTGTGTTGTCCGGCGAGAACTTGACCGTGACATAGCCGCGCGACGGCAGCGGCTGCCACAGTGAAACGCCATCCTCTGGCCCGCTGATTACCGCATGTGGCTCACGGAAGTTTTGCTCTGCCATACCGACTGCTCCCCTTGCTGTGCGGTCAAGAAATTGAGGACTGCCGCGTTGTAACGTTCGGTCACGGTATGGGGACAAAAGTGTCCACCTTCGTCAAGCAGATGCAAGCGTGCGCCTGGAATACGCTCCGCCAGCTCTGCAGACAGACCTGGTGGTGTCAGTTGGTCATCATGGGCACCAATGACCAGTGTCGGTATGTTGATTCGTCCGACTTGATGACGCAAGTCATGTGACATCACGGCATTGAGCCGCCCCAGCTCCACATCGAGCCCGGGAAATTGCGCTAGTCGGCTCTGCAGGTAGCTCGGCGCATCATTGAATTCTTTGCTCAGCGCCCAAGCGGGCATCGCCAAAAGAGTGCCTACCATCAGGTAATTGAGTGGGCCGCAATTGATCAGAATGTCGCGCCGCGTGCGAAAGGTCTGAACAAATAGCGGTGTAGGGCCCGCCCAGCTGGCGCTGAGCACCAATGAGCGCAAACGCTCGGGTGCCCGTAGCGCAATATGCTGGCCGATCGCGCCACCGGTCGAGTGACCGACCAAGTGAGCGGACTCAATCCCCAGTGCATCCATCAAGCGCAACAGATCGTCTGCCATTTCGCCGGCATTTGAAATCAGCGGTCCAGGGCCTGAGCGTCCGACTCCTCGATGATCATGGGTGATGACGCGAAAATGCTCGGCGAAAGGCCCGACTTGTCGTGACCAAAAACGGCCGACACCACCGAGCCCTGCCACCAAAAGCAGCGGCTCGCCGCAGCCGTGACTTTCGACGTAGAGATCTGTGTGACCGAGGGCAACGAGCTGGCCCGGCTCGGTGGATTGGGCTGGCATGTCCATGATGGCAATTGTGTCCGCCATATTTGACCAACCGCCAATGCTTTGTGACCCGAACGCCATGCGTCCTTGTTATGGCAAGCCACGCTGTTTCGATTGTCTGCTCGCCGGCGTCATTGCTTTAATGGTCATAGAGATCTCGCAATCCAGAGGAAAAGCCCATGACCCCCAACTCATCCCCGCTCCGTCCGGTGACCGATGAAGATCGAGCCACTTATGAGCGCGACGGCTGCGTGGTGTTGCGTGGCGTCTGCAATCAAGCATGGATTGATCGCTTGCTCCCGGTTGCGAAACGGATCGCCATCGATAAAGAAGACTTCGGTCTTCTACCAACTTATCCCGGTCGTTATATGTCGCGTACCGTTTCCGAGTTTCGCGATCTCGTTTTCAACGGTCCTTTGGCTGAAGCTGCCTGCCGGGTAATGGGTTCCAAAGAAGCTCATTTTTTCTTTGACGAAATTTTTGCAAAGCCACCTCGATCCGCCGAGAAAACCATTTGGCACACGGATCGAATGGGTTGGCCGGTCGAGGGCATGATGGTGCCATCCTTATGGATGCCACTGACCCCGATTACGTTGGATAACTCGCTGGAGTGTATCGCTGGGTCACACGTGCAGGACGTGCGCTACTGGTTATTCTCTCCAAACGCACGCAAAATGATCAAGCCTCCTGATCGTGTTCCGCACCCCGATCCAGAGCCCCTGCGCAACGATCCCAATACGCGCTTCTTGCGTTGGGAGATGGAGCCGGGTGATTTGCTGGTGGT
>CAZHLL010000119.1:0-3132 GCA_964533305.1 uncultured Acidibacter sp. | reverse complement strand
ATAGGAAATCGCGATCACGCGCAAGTTGCTGGAAATCCAGCCAAAAAACGTCGCGAATTATAGAAAGCGTGTACAGGGTGGTCAATGAATTTTGTGTGACGCGACTGGAGAAACCGGAGCGCGCTCAGTGAATCCGCGCCAAAATCCCCTCAAGTTCATCATGTGAACTGAATTCGATGGTCAGCTTGCCCTTGCCCTTGGCGTTCGCCTGAATCCTAACGCTGGCGCCCACACGCTCAGAAAGATCATCCTGCAGACGCCGCACGTCGGGATCAAGTTTGGCCACAACCGCCTTGGTCGTTGGTTTTTTCTGCCCAGCACGCCGCACGAGGCTCTCGGTTTCGCGTACAGAAAGTCCGCGCGCCACAACTTGGCGCGCCGCCTCCAGCTGGGCCAGACCCTCGAGCGCCAACAGCGCGCGCGCGTGCCCCATCTCCAAGTCGCCATGCTCGAGCATGCGTCGAACCTCTTCCTGCAAAGACAGTAGCCGCAGCAAATTGGTCACCGCGGTGCGCGAACGACCCACGGCGTCGGCCGCTTCCTGCTGGGTCAAGGAGAACTCATCAATCAACCGCCGCAACGCATCCGCCTCTTCAATTGGATTGAGGTCTTCACGCTGGATGTTTTCGATCAGCGCCATCGCCATCGCGGCTTGATCGCTCAGTTCGCGCACCACCGCCGGCACTTCATGCAGCCCGGCCTGTTGCGCGGCGCGCCAGCGGCGTTCGCCGGCAATGATTTCAAAACGTCCGCCACCCACAGGGCGGACCGTGATGGGCTGGACGATGCCTTGCGCTTTAATCGAAGCGGCCAGGTCTTCAAGGCTTTCTGGGTGCATGTCGCGGCGAGGCTGATAACGTCCGCGCTGCAACAAGTCGACCGGCAATTGACGCAGCGCCCCGTCGGTTTCCTGCTGCTGCGCTGCCACTGCCTGTGCCGCAGCAATGCGATTCGCGGGCGCGCTCGTCGGCTCTGCCGCAACCGCCTGCTCAGCCGCTGGCTGTTCAACCGGGGACGCAGGCTTCAAGCCGCCCAACAAGCTATCCAAACCGCGTCCCAAACCACGCTTTTTCATGTTCATGCTTCATTCTCCGAATTCGTAGGCTCGCGCTCTTCCGCGGCTGCGGGGCGCGTTGCTTGCTCCAGCACTGCGTGCTCGGAAAGCTGGTCGTGTCGCTCCAGAATCTCGGCGGCGAGATCCATATAGGCATACGAACCACGCGAAGATGGATCGTAATGAATCACCGGAAGGCCATGGCTCGGGGCCTCAGCCAAACGCACGTTGCGCGGAATCACCGTCTGATAGAGCGGTCCGGCAAAGTGCTCGGCCAACTGCTCGGACACCTCACTGGCTAGGCGATTTCGCGGATCAAACATGGTACGCAACACGCCCTCCAGCGCGAGACCTGGGTTCAAGGTTTCGCGCACCCGCTCAAGCGTCCGGGTAATCGCAGACAAGCCTTCCAGCGCAAAAAACTCGCATTGCAAAGGGACGATCACGCCATCCGCAGCGGTCAGTGCATTCAAGGTCAACATGCCCAGCGAAGGCGGACAATCGATCAAGATGTAGTCGTAATAAGCCGCAATGCCATCCAGCGCCTGCTTAAGACGAAGAAAGCGGTCTTCGGTCTGAATCAACTCCACCTCGGCCGCGGTCAGGTCCTCATTGCTGGCCAACAGGTCGTACCCGGCCGGACTCATCGCACGCACCGCCGCAGCGGGCTCCTTCTCCCCCAGCAAAACCTCAACCGTGCCGGCGTCGATTTCATGCTTGTCTTGACCGCTAGCGGTGGTGGCGTTGCCTTGCGGGTCGAGGTCTACCAACAGCACCGACTGCTCAAACGCAGCCAGCGCCGAAGCAAGACTCACGGTAGTGGTGGTTTTGCCCACCCCGCCTTTTTGATTCACGATGGCGTAGATGCGCGCCATCAGACGTCGGCCATCACCACGTGCCGCGCGCCAGCCGCACCAGGGACGGCTATCGCGCGCACACGCAAAGAAAGCGTAGCCGGCGCCGGATGTTCGGTCTCCGGCCACTGCCCCTTGAGCGCCAGAACACGCCCGCCAGCCGCACAAAGCGGTTGAGCCATGGCATAAAACGCCGGGAAGTCGGTAAAGGCACGCGAGGTCACGGTGTTGAACAACTCATCGGGAGCGGGAGAAAAATCCTGAGCGCGCGAGTGTACAACAGTGGCATTGGGCAAACGCAGCTCAATCAGCGCTTGGCGCAGAAAACGCACGCGCTTGGCCTGACTGTCGAGCAAGGTCACCTGCCAATCAGGCCGCGCAATCGCCCAAGGGATCCCCGGCAGACCGGCGCCAGTTCCCAGATCCAAGATGCGCGGGCCGCGCACGTCTGGCAACGCGGCGAGGCTATCCAATAAGTGGCGCGCAATCATCTCTTGTGGGTCGCGCACCGCGGTGAGGTTGTAAACCTGATTCCATTGCTGGATGAGATCACGGTAACGAATCCATTGCCGCAGCTTGGCTTCTCGGCCTACGTCATCCTCGGCTAACGCCCCCCAAAAATTCAGTTGTTGCAGGCCCGCGCGCAACGCAGCTAATGCCGCCGCATTCTCCTCAGGCAACACGGCTACTTCCGGCGACATTCCCGCGCGCAAGGCGATGCAGATACACCCGTAATAAAGAAACAGCTGCGGGCGTAACGCCCGGAATGCGTCCAGCCTGACCGAGGCTATGCGGACGCTGTCGAATCAGCTTTTCACGTACTTCGTTGGAAAGGCCCGGCACGTCTACGTAATCCAACTGCTCCGGAATGCGCAGCGACTCATCCCGTTGGTTGCGCGCGATTTCCGCTTCTTGGCGTGCCAGATAGCCGGAATAGCGAATCCCGGTTTCCACCTGTTCGGCAATGTCGTCTTCTGACACCGCAGGCCCAGCGCCCGGCAACTGCATCAGCGCGGCATAGGTCACGCCGGGACGACGCAACAGCTCGGCGAGCGTGTGATCACGCGCCAACGGGGCGCCGAACAACTCGGTCATGCTTACGTCATCAAGGTCACGCGGATGCAAGCGGGTTTTCTCCAGACGCTGCCATTCCTGGTCAATTGCTTCATGTCGTTGCGCAAACGCTTCCCAACGCGTGTCATCGACCAATCCCAACTCACGCCC
>CAZHLL010000118.1:1252-3368 GCA_964533305.1 uncultured Acidibacter sp. | reverse complement strand
TCAATCGCTTCGAGCAGACGGTCAGCAATCTGCGTACCACGGTTGAAAACGTGAGCGCGGCACGCTCACGCATCCAGGATGCCGATTTCGCTGCAGAAACCGCAGCCTTGACTCGGCAGCAGATTCTCCAGCAGTCGGGCATGGCCGTCCTGTCGCAGGCCAACGCGATCCCGCAGGGTGTGCTGTCGCTGCTGCGGTAAGCCACTCCCCACTCACCCCGTCCCTCCACACGCGGGGTGAGTGCTTTCCCTAATCAGGAGGGAGCCGCGCCGCGACAACGTAGGCTGCCTTCTGTCGGAACCCCCTACAGAGTTCTATTTGTAGGGGGTTTCACTTGGTGGTGGGTACCACTTTTCGGTTCTCCGTCGTTAAACCCTCAGAGCATGCCGCTTGACGTCCCGTAGCTCCCGAGACATCATGATGTCTAACACGGAGCATCAAGATGCGCACCACCTTGACTTTAGAAGACGATATTGCCAAGAGCTTGCAGGACAAGGCGCATCAAACCCGCCGCCCCTTCAAGGACGTGGTTAACGAGGCTTTGGCCTTGGGTCTTGGCGTCATGGATCGGCCCCGGGAGCCGGTGGTGTACCGCGTATCGCCAGCCTCGATGGGGGCACCGCGTCCGGAGGTCAACCTTGAAAAGGCGCTGGCTCTCGCCGAAAAACTCGAGGACGAGGCAATTGCTCTCAAGCTGGAAGCCCGAAAGTGATTGTCGTAGATGCGAACCTGCTGCTGTATGTGGTGAATCGCGATCTGCCACAGCACCCGAAGGCAAGAGTTTGGTGGGAGGAGGTGTTATCTCGCAATACGCCGGTTGGCCTCACTTGGGCAGTGCTGCTCGCTTTTCTGCGCGTCAGTACTCATCCGCGGATTTTCGAACGCCCGCTGCATATCGAGTCGGCCGCAGCCTACCTCGACGAATGGTTCGCCGTGCCGGGTGTCCGCGCAATCGGCCCGACACCTCGTCACTGGGAAAATTTACGACTTTTGATCATTCAATCCGGCACGGGCGGCAATCTCACCTCAGACGCTCATCTGGCGGCGATCGCGATCGAACACGGCGCGACGCTCTATTCGGCAGACAATGATTTCAAGCGCTTCGCAGGTCTTGTGCATATCAACCCGTTGGTGAATTGATTCGAAATCTAATTTTTGGTGGGACTTGAGGTCTGATTCCGGACCTGAGTCACAGTTTGGATGATGGTGGGTGTGTGGGTATTGAGCGGAGTGGGTCTGAGCGTAAGTATCGGCCTGTCGCGAAAATACTTGAGGACTAAGACATGAGTACCATCATCAACACGAACCTGGCGGCGCTGGTATCGCAGCGCGCACTGGCGAAGACCTCGGGCGAGATGTCGGTCGCCTTACAGCGATTGAGCACGGGTCTTCGGATCAACAGCGCCAAAGACGATGCGGCGGGCTTGGCCATTGCCGAGCGGGCGACGGCGCAGATTCGCGGTTATAACCAAGCGATCCGTAATGCGGCCGATGGCATTTCTCTGGCGCAGACGGCCGAGGGTGGCATGGAGGGCATCACCTCGAGCTTGCAGCGGATGCGTGAGCTCTCGGTGCAGGCAGCGAACTACACGAACACGACCGCCGATCGTGAGGCGATCCAGTTGGAAGTGGATCAGCTGATCGATGAGATCGATCGGATCGCAGGACAAACGAAGTTCAACACGGTGTCCTTGCTCGATGGCAGCTTCACGGCAGCGCAGTTTCAAGTGGGTGCGAACGCCGGTGAGACGATCACGGTGGCGGACATTGAGAGCATGGAGACCGATGAGCTGGGGTCGGTGGGTTCCAAGATCGCTGATGTGGATGTTTCGACCGCGGCGGGGGCAACCTCGGCACTGACCGTGATCGACGATGCGCTCTCGACGGTGACGTCGGCGCGTGCGGCGCTCGGTGCGACGATCAATCGCTTTGATCAGACGATCTCGAACCTGCGGGTGACGGCGGAGAGCGTGACGGCGACGCGCTCGCGCATTCTGGATGCGGATTTTGCGGCTGAGACGGCGTCCTTGACGCGGCTGCAGATCCTGCAGCAGTCGGGTACGGCGGTACTCGTACAGGCGAATGCGATCCCGCAGAACGTGCTGTCGCTGTTGCG
>CAZHLL010000118.1:0-1152 GCA_964533305.1 uncultured Acidibacter sp. | reverse complement strand
TGTGATGTGTGTGATGTGTGTGTGATGTCGATGTTTTGATGTGATGTGTTGATGTGTTCGCGGCACTCCGGTGCCCGTGTATTGAGTCCTCGAGGGGTCGCATTCGAGGGGGCGGTGCACGGGTGCCGGGGGTTTTTTGCGTGGGTGTTCCGGACCTGCGTCACAGTTTGAGTGGGCGGGTGGGTCCAAGGATTGTCGTGGCGGGTGTGGGTGATGAGGATGGACTCGTCGCAACACACATCACGACCATCTACATAGGACACACACATCATGAGCACCGTTATCAATACCAACTTGCCTGCGCTCATTGCGCAGCGTTCTTTGGCCAAGACCTCGGTCGATATGTCGACCGCGTTGCAGCGCCTGAGCACCGGCTTGCGCGTGAACAGCGCCAAAGACGATGCCGCGGGTCTCGCCATCAGCGAGCGACTGACCTCGCAGGTTCGAGGCTATAACCAAGCGATCCGTAACGCCGGCGACGGCATCTCGCTCGCCCAGACCGCCGAAGGCGGCATGGAAGGCATCACCAACAGCTTGCAGCGCGCGCGTGAGCTCGCCGTGCAGGCCGCGAACTACAGCAACACCGCGGGCGATCGTGCGGCGATCCAGTTGGAAGTGGCGCAGTTGGTGGAAGAGGTGGATCGTATTGCTGAGCAGACCAAGTTCAACACCATCTCGCTGCTCGATGGCAGCTTTACTGGGGCGGACTTTCAGGTCGGCGCCAATGCGGGTGAGACCATTGAAGTGGCCGATATCGTCGATATGTCGGCGACGGGCCTCGGGGTCAACGCGCTGGATGTCAGCACGACGACCGGCGCCACTTCTGCCCTGACGGCGCTCGACAGTGCACTCTCGACGGTCACCTCCGCTCGCGCCGGTCTCGGTGCCACGGTCAATCGCTTTGAGCAGACCATCGGCAACCTGCGCGTGTCGGTGGAGAACCTGAGTGCCTCGCGCTCGCGCATCCAGGATGCCGACTTTGCGGCGGAGACGGCGGCGCTCACGCGCTTGCAGATCCTGCAGCAGTCGGGCACCGCGGTGCTCTCGCAGGCCAACGTCATCCCGCAGAACGTGCTCTCGCTCCTGCGGTAATCCGGGCGTTCAGCTCAACGCTCTGGCGGGGTCAGTTGGGGGATCCCGTCAGAGCGTTGA
>CAZHLL010000117.1:0-3434 GCA_964533305.1 uncultured Acidibacter sp. | reverse complement strand
CTTGAAAAGGAGGGGAGCTAGAAAGCTCCTCCCCTGCGAAGGGGAGGTGGCTCGGTCTGCCGAGTCGGAGGGGTATGTCTTTGATTTTTTTTATTAGATAGCGGCATTAACGCTGACGTCTTACTTTCGACTCAGGAACCATGGCGAGCACCGCGGCGACTTCAGCACTGATGGCAGGATCATTGGCAAACTGCTCAAAGGCGTCATGTAAATAATGTTGAATATAGCCATTGGGATCCGAATACAAATTCACCATCGCCTTCTTGAATTCCGGCGTCGGCGCTTTCTCAACCGCGACCACGATCTGGTCGAGCTTGAGCTTTTCCCAGCCTTCGACCTCGCGGCTTTTCACCATGCGTCCTAGCCCCGCTTGCGCGGCTTTGATATCACTCGCACTGACAGTTGGCGCAGCAATTAACTCAAGCCAGACATCGCTCGCTTCCATGTCGGGCCAGCGTTGCAAGGTCTTCAATGCAGCGGGCCTCAACGGCGAACCCGCGCTTGCGATCTGCTGCTTGATGAAGGCCAAGAGTTGATCGCCCGCCACCGCATCGGCAATCACGAGTAGATCGCCACGTGCCGCATCGCTCGGGGCTGCTTGCAGTGCTGGCACGAAGACCGACTCCCACAGCATGTCCGGACTTCCATAGTTCACGCATAGACGCTTCAAGCTTTGCTGAGATGCTCGCTTCATAGAATCACCGGAAACGATCAGCTGAGCCATCAACTTGCAACTGTCCACGGAGCCCACGACTTCCAAAGCCTTGAGGCATTTGCCACGTAGCTCGTCTGAATTGCCCGGCGCGATGTATTGATTAAGCAACTCCGCTGCGCCGTCGGCATTGCGCAGCGTCAGGAGCTCGATTGCGGCCGCGCGTTGCTTTGGATCGCTGCCCTCTTTGACAGTCTTAAATAGTTCAGCATCTACCTCTGGTAGATCCAGCTTTGCGAGAGCCTTGCTCGCATCCTCATTGGATTCGTTGAACAGTGCATGCAAGGGTGGAAAACTCGCACTGCCGCCGATCACGCCAAGGGTAACGATCGCCTGCTGACGCACCGATTGCTCATGGCTCTGTAATAAGGCGATCACGCTCGCCTCCGCCGCATCAATCCCCTGCTCCGCAATACCAGCAAGAATGAGCAGTTGATCCTCTGTCGATCGTGCTGTCAGCCCATCCAACAAGATGGCTCGCAAGGCTGGCTCTTGCATCGCAGTGCCCAGCATGGCACGTCGCAGCGGTGTCGGTTCCTCAGTCAGCACGTCTTGCAGCACTTTCGCTGCGGCTGCGCTGTCTTGCTGCTGCAATGCAACAAAAGCGGCCTCGGCCACACCGACATCGACACCGGATTGAATCAAATCTGCACAGGTCTGTGCGTCAGCGCCCAGCGCCAGCATTGCCAGTTCAATCGCAGCGCGACTCCCCTCTGGGGCGCTACCACGCGCGGCCTTGAGTTTTGGAATCACAGATGCATCGGCTAAGACTATTAAGGCATTCGCGGCCTGCACAACCGTTGCCGGGTCGCTTGATTGCAACAACGGAGCAATTGCTTTCACTGCCCGTGCATCGTCGCGATATACAAAGGCATCAATGTTGGCCCGCTTCTCGGCATCGCTCGCGCGTAGCATCGCCTGCGCAAGCACCGCAGTGGCCTGCGGCGATGGATTCGCAATCAATGCACGACGTGCGCAGCCATGTAGTTCAGCATCGGAACTCGTCAAGAAGGTCGCAATCACAGGCACCGATGCTTCGCTTCCTGTTAATTCGAGCATACGAAGTAACCAGACTTGCGCGGGCCGACTCGCACCCGACTTGAGCAATAGCAAGACCTCTTGCTCCAGCGCGACAGCTGCAGTCGCATCCGCTGTCGGCGCAACGGATGCCGTGAGGAGTTCTTGGATCTGTTGGCGCGCTTCGGTGCGCTGATTCATTTGATCGGAATCCAGCTGACTCGCCAGTTCGGTGAGATTCTGCGCGGATACGGTCATGGACAGCGCTAGCAGGCTGCACACTGTAGAAAATAAAAATGTATGATTCATACTCAAATATGTTCGATGCACTGTCTTAGACGGGGAGTTCGTAACCGGCGCGACGTGGACGGTCTTGCCAACGGCGCGCGTAATCATCGCCCACGATTTGTTGAGCAACGGGGTCCCATTGAATCGGACGCTTCAAGCGCTCGGCAATACCAGCGAGCTGACAGATCGTCGCAGTGCGGTGCCCGATCGTCACATCGCAGATCGGATTGCTCCGCGTCTTGATACAATCGATCCAATTGTCCTGATGATTGCGCGAAACATAGAGATGCACATCCGAGGGCTTGAGCGGACGGCGCGCCAAGTCGCTCGGTGTCGTGGCAATGCGACCGCCACGGTCGACCAACACGTCGCCTTTGGTGCCGACAAAGCGGATCGCATGTCCCTTGCGGTCACCGTGGTCACGGATCACTTTCACGCCATCGTCATAAACATAGGAATGATACTCCGCACCTTCATAGCCCTTTGGATAAAATGCCACTGGTCCCGAGTCATCGCGCCCGAGTGCCCATTGTGCAATGTCATAGTGGTGTGCGCCCCAGTCGCCGTTCTTTCGAGAGCCATACTCCCAATAGCAGCGCCAGCCACCGCCATAGTCGCCTTTGACACGGCCCAATGAATAGGGCTCATACGGAGCGGGCCCCAGCCAGCGGTCGTAGTCAAAGCCTTCAGGAATCGGTTGTTCGGCCTCAATCTTTGGCTGAGGAAACCCTCCGAGCCCGACCATCACCTCTTTAATCTCAGCGATATAGCCGTTGCGCACCAATTCAGCTGCCTTACGAAATGCATTGTCCGAGCGTTGCATGGACCCGACTTGTAAGACACGTCCATAACGCTCACAGGCGCTGACCATGGCCTTGCCTTCTTCAATCGTGAGGGTCATCGGCTTTTCAACAAAGACGTCCTTCCCCTTGCGCATCGCGGCTATGGAAATCGCTGCGTGCCAATGGTCCGGCGTGCAGACGACGACCGCATCCACCGAGGGGTCGTTGACGATCTCTTCGTAGTAAGGTGTGGCCTGACACTCGCCGCCGCGATTGGCCATCTCTCGTAGGCCACGCTCACGCGCTTCAGGCTTCACGTCACAGACCCAGAGTGGCTGCACATCTTGACGCCCCGCCATACCGAAATGCGCACCGATCTGCATACCGATACCGATGTAAGCGATGTTGATGCGGCTATTCGGGCCGACACGACCGTTGAGGCCGAGCGTCTGCGCACTGACGATCATCGGAGTTGCCGAAGCGGCGACACAGAGTGCGGCACCTTTCTTCAGGAAGGCGCGGCGGTTGAGGGTATTCTGTTTTGGGGGCATGATGCGTGTTCGAGTTAAAGTTTGATCATGAAAGAACAACCACCCCGTCTCGCTTCGCGATCCACCCCTCCTTCAAAAGGAGGG
>CAZHLL010000116.1:0-3466 GCA_964533305.1 uncultured Acidibacter sp. | reverse complement strand
CCATCGGTGACGCCCTGCGTGAGCTGCGTAACCGCGGCTTGGTTGAGATCCTGCACGAGGTAGCCGCCAGCAAACCCTTCCTCGGAATCTGTCTGGGCCTGCAAATCCTCAATCAACACAGCGATGAGGATGGTGGGCACGACGGTCTCGGATTGTTCGGCGGGCAGGTCAAGCGCTTCCCCACCGACATGCATGACGCCCGCGGCGAACGTCTCAAGGTGCCGCAAATGGGCTGGAACGAGGTGCATCAAGAACGTGCGCATCCGCTCTGGGCCCACATCGCCCAAGAGTCCCGCTTTTATTTTGTGCACAGCTATTACGTGGAAGCCGCCCTGCCCGAGACGGCTGCAACCACCACCTATGGCATTCCCTTCACTGCGGCCGCCGGCCGTGACAATGTTTTTGCCGTACAGTTTCACCCGGAAAAGAGTGCGCAGGCCGGCCTGCAGCTCTTACAAAACTTCACCGCCTGGGATGGCCAGGCCTGAGCCTACGCGCAAGCGACGATTGGATTGAAACCATGCTGATTATTCCCGCCATTGACCTTAAAGACGGCCAATGTGTACGCCTACGCCAAGGCGACATGAATGAATCCACCGTGTTCTCCAGTGACCCGGTCGAGGTTGCTGGACGCTGGGTCGAAGCCGGTGCGCGCCGCCTCCACATCGTGGACCTCAATGGCGCCTTTGATGGCGAACCCCGCAACGCGGAAATCATTCATCGCATCGCCGAGGCCTATCCCGACCTGCCGATTCAAGTCGGCGGCGGCATTCGTACCGAGAAAACCGTCGAGACCTACCTCGATGCCGGCGTGCGCTGGGTCATCATCGGCACTCGTGCCGTGTCCGAGCCACACTTCGTTAACGACCTCTGCGCCGAATTCCCGACTCACATCATTGTTGGCTTGGATGCCAAAGATGGAAAGGTCGCCATTGATGGTTGGTCGAAGTTGTCCCGCCACGATGTCATCGACCTGGCCCAGCACTTCGAGGCCGATGGCGTCGACGCCATCATTTACACCGACATCTCGCGCGACGGCATGATGCAAGGCGTCAATATTGATGCCACGGTGCGTCTCGCCCAGTCCATTCATATTCCAGTGATCGCCTCAGGCGGCATCACCAACCTGCAAGATCTCGAACGCCTGTGTGCCGTGGCCGACGAAGGCATCATGGGTGCCATCACCGGTCGCGCCATCTACGAAGGCACGCTGGACCTGAAAGAAGCGCAGGCCTATGCCGATGCCAACTGCCCAGATCCGAGCGAGCTGATCGGCTAACCAATATGGGCCTCGCCAAGCGCATCATTCCCTGCCTCGACGTGGACCAAGGTCGCGTTGTTAAGGGCGTGCGCTTTGTCGAAATCCGCGATGCCGGCGATCCGGTCGAGGTCGCGCGCCGCTATGACCAAGAAGGTGCCGACGAAATCACCTTCCTCGACATCACCGCCAGCCATGAAGGCCGCGAAACCATTGTCCATGTAGTCGAACAAGTCGCGAGCCAAGTGTTCATTCCGCTGACCGTAGGTGGCGGCATTCGTGCCGTCGAGGATGTCCGCCGTATGCTCAACGCCGGCGCGGACAAGGTCGCGATCAACACCGCTGCCGTGTTCAACCCCGATCTCATAACCGAAGCGGCTGACAAAGTCGGCTCGCAATGCATCGTGGTTGCCATCGACGCCAAACAAGTTGAAGACGGCGCCAACCCGCGCTGGGAGATCTTTACCCACGGTGGCCGCAAACCCACCGGCCTCGATGTCGTCGAGTGGGCGCAACGCATGGCGCGCAACGGTGCCGGTGAAATCCTGCTCACCAGCATGGATCGCGATGGCACCCGCAGCGGCTTTGATCTTGCCCTGACTCGTGCGGTGGTCGATGCCGTGCCCATCCCGGTGATCGCATCCGGTGGCGTTGGCTCGCTGGATGACCTCGCCGACGGCGTCGAACAAGGCGGTGCCGATGCGGTGTTGGCCGCGAGCATCTTCCACTTTGGCGAACACACCGTGAACGAAGCCAAGCAATGCATGGCTGCCCGCGGGATTGAGGTGCGCCTGTGAGTTTGGCATGGCTCGATGCCGTGCGCTGGGATGCCCAAGGCTTGGTCCCGGCCATTGCCCAAGACGCACAAACGGGGCGCATCTTGATGATGGCGTGGATGAATCGTGAGGCGTTACAGCTGACCGCCGAGACGGGACACGCCGTGTACTGGTCGCGTTCGCGCCAGAAGCTGTGGCACAAAGGCGAGTCGTCCGGCAATCAACAAGATGTACAAGAGATTCGTCTCGACTGCGATGAAGATGTGATCGTGCTGCAAGTGACGCAGCGTGGTGGGATTGCCTGCCACACCGGTCGAGCCAGTTGCTTTTATCGCGTCTTGGACAACGGTTCCTGGAAAACCGTCGACCCGGTCTTGAAGGAACCTGCAGCGATGTACGGGAGCTCAACATGAAGCCACGTGCCTTTTTCACCGCCCTCCTGACCGCAGGCAGCTTGCTCGCGGCCCAACCGCTGGTCGCACAAACCGCAGCAAGCACTCCGGGCTTGGACGAAGAAACCGTACTACCGGGCACGCAAATCAAAGGCGAAATCTGGAACGCGGTCGAAGTCTTAGAGGACCTCCTAGTGCTCCCTGAGGATGGGATTCCCCCGGCGCTACTGCGTAATGCGCACGGACTGGTGGTCATCCCCTCGATGATTAAGCTCGGCTGGATGATTGGCGGCCGTCACGGCAGCGGCGTCATGCTGGTGAAAAAAGAAGACGGCAGCTGGAGCCAACCGATCTTTGTCAGCCTCACCGGCGCCAGCTTTGGTTTTCAGTTCGGCGCGCAATCCAGCGATGTGGTGCTCGCGTTTAAGCGCGACAAAAGCATTCGCAACATTCTCGAAGGCAAGCTGACGCTGGGCGCGGAAACCTCGGTGGCCGCTGGTCCGGTCGGCCGCGAAGCCTCTGCCGCGACCGATGCGCAATTGCGTGCCGAGATCTACAGTTGGTCGCGTGCCCGCGGCCTATTCGCCGGGGTTTCCTTGGATGGCTCGATTTTGCGCGTCGACGATGCGCGTAACGCCAGCTTCTACCAAACCCCTGAGGTTACCCCAGAGCAGATTCTGGCCGGCACCGTGACCTCACGCTCGGGCGGCATCAATCGCCTGCATGCCTTGGTCAACGACCCGACCAATGCCCTCGGAGCCCAACCATGACCCAAGCCTCTGTCTTGCAACAACTGGATGCCGTCCTGCGCGAACGCTTGCAGGGCGACCCCGAGCAATCCTATGTTGCCAAGCTGCAGCACAAGGGCCTGGACGCGATCTTGAAGAAGATCGGTGAGGAGGCGACCGAGACGGTGATCGCGGCAAAATCGGGCGATCGTGAACAAATCATTTATGAAACCGCCGATTTATGGTTTCATTGTCTGGTCTTGTTGGCGCGCGAAGGCATCGCGAGCGATGAGATCCTAAATGAATTGGCAC
>CAZHLL010000115.1:0-3478 GCA_964533305.1 uncultured Acidibacter sp. | reverse complement strand
ATCTGCGGGTACGCTGCGCGGTACGACCACTTCATTGCAAGGCGCGATTGCAAACAATGCAACGGTGGAGTTTGCGCAAGCGACCGATGGTGCGTACGCCGGTGTGATGAGTGGCACCGGCTCGTTGACCAAGACGGGCGCGGGGGTGCTGACGCTCTCCGGTGCGAACACGTACTCGGGTGGTACGACGGTGTCCGCCGGCGCGTTGCGCGGTAATAGCACCTCGTTACAAGGGGCGATTGCAAACAACGCAACGGTGGAGTTTGCGCAAGCGACTGATGGCACGTATGCCGGCGTGATGAGTGGCACGGGGTCTTTGATCAAATCGGGAGCGGGCGTATTGACGCTTTCGGGTGCGAACACTTACTCGGGCGGCACCGGTGTTGCAGAGGGCACGCTCCGCGGCACCAGCGATTCTTTGCAAGGCGTGATCGTCAATCTCTCAGCCGTCGATTTTGATCAAAATACCGATGGCACCTACGCGGGTGCCATGGTGGGAACCGGGACGCTAACCAAAGCTGGATCAGGCGTGCTCACCTTGACGGGGGCCAACACGTACTCCGGCGGCACCTTGGTGTCAGCGGGTGGGCTCAAAGGCGACACCACATCTCTGCAGGGCGCGATCGAGAACAATGCAGCGGTAGAGTTTGCACAAGCGACCGACGGCACTTACTTGGGCGTCATGAGCGGCACGGGAACGCTGACCAAGACGGGCACTGGGGTACTGACGCTCGCGGGTGTCAACACTTACTCCGGTGGCACCACCGTCTCTGAGGGTGGGTTACGAGGCAACACTCTTTCTTTGCAGGGTGCGATCACCAACAACGCGGCTGTGGAGTTCGCCCAAGCGGGTGCCGGCACCTACGCAGGCGCCATGACTGGTTCGGGCTCCTTGCTCAAGAGCGGCGCCGGCGTATTGACCCTCACCGGCACGAGCAGCATCACGGGCGCAACGACCCTGGCGGGCGGAGAGCTCGCGGTGGATGGCGTGTTGCGCACGGCGGGCGTGTCGGCCGCGAGCAACACGACGCTGAGTGGCATCGGTACGATCGGTGGCAATGTCTCGATCGGTTCGGGAGCGACGCTGTCGCCTGGCAAGTCACCCGGCACGATGACCGTCGATGGCAACGTCACGTTGGCATCGGGTTCGCGCTTCAATGTTGAAATTGATGGGCGGGCGTACAGTGCTGCGGGTGGCTTCGGCAGCTACGACCGAATCGCCTTGACGGGTGCGGGCCGCAGCTTCACGGCGGGTGGCGTGCTTGCGCCCACGCTACGGGGTATCACGGGTAATGCCTTCAATGATTTCAACCCGGTTTTTGGTGATGTGTTCACGGTGGTCACGGGTGGCGCGATCGTCGGCAGCTTTGCGGGGGTGATCCAGCCAACGATTGGCATGCCGACCAATAGCCGCTTCGATGTGCTCTACAACACCAACAATCTGGCGCTTGCCCTGACTCCTGATTCATACGCTGCGTTGGCCGAGTCGGATCTTTGGAGTGGTAATGCAGGGAGTGCTGCACTGGGTCTGGACAATGTTCGTCCGGCAGCGGGTGTGCGCAACGGTAACCTGCAGGGTCTCTTCAATGAATTGTATCTGTTGGATCGCGGTGAACTACGCAATGCGTTCCATCAGATTTCTGGTCAGATCCACGCGGATGCCATGCAGTCTGCGCGCGCCGGCCTCGTGAGTGCGCAGGAGCATGTGCTGGATTCGGCCCGTAACGGCTTCGGTGACCATGACGGCGACGGCATCGGCGTGTGGTCCACCGTGTTTGGTTACGACCTTGAGACGGAGCGAGACCTCATCGCCGAGGCGTATCGCGACAAGACCGAGGGCGCCGTGGTCGGTCTGACCGGTATGCTCGACAACGGAATCCGGTTTGGTCTTGCAGGGAGTGCCAGCAAAGCCGACCTGACCGGCGTACTGGGCTCATCTGCCGATGTTGACGTGCGGTCGTTCCATGCCTATCTGGGCAATCAGATCAACGACAAGTGGTCTTATGCGCTCGCGGCAGGTGTCTCGCACTTCAAGTCCGATACGGTGCGCGAACTTGAGCTCAGCAGTCGGACGTTGACGTCCTTTGCGCGGGGTTCTGGCCGTTCGATCAATGCTTCGTTTGATGTCCGATACATTGAGCCTTTCAATGATTTCATTCACGTGGGGCTCGTGGCCGGCATCAATAGCCAGAAGATCCGGGCTGGCATCGTCAATGAGTCGGGCGCGGGTGAGGGCTTTGATCTCGCGCTGCCCAAGGAGAGCTGGAACCTGCTGCAGGGTCGACTGGGCAGTGAAATCCTGCTTGGACGCGGCGTCATCAAGGGTGTGTTCTACACCACTTGGGATCATGAGTTCGGCGATGAGCGTGTGGCTGAGCGGATCGTTAACCTTGGCCCGGCCACGTGGCAGGTCAGCTCCATGGAGCTGAGCGATGACAACTTTACGATGGGCTTGGGTCTTGATGCGGTTCTGTCTGAAAACTTTGCCATTCGCGCCAATGTGGGCCAGTTGCAAAACAAAGGCACGAGCTACAAGTCGACTGTGGGTAGCGTGAGCTTTTTCTTGAGTCTTTAATCTTTGCCTTCGTGATCTTTCAAGCTCCGTCGAGAGACGGAGCTTTTTTTTGGGCCGGTGGATTCAAGAAGGTTGATGAGTCTTGGCGAAAAGCTGCGCGGCGATCAACCACAGTGCCACATAAAAAAGCGTAAACACCGGCAGGAAAGCCCAGCCAAGCGCCCAGGCGGCAAGCCCGAGCAGCAGTTGCAGGGCGGCCATGACCCGCAATGTCATGGCGAGACCGCTAGCTTTGAATCTGGCCAGCAAGGCGCCGATGGCTCCTGCGGCAAGCACTCCAAAGAAAAGTAGATTTTGCGGGTTGTTTTCATTGCCAATGATGCCGACGGCTAGATTCGCCCACACCATCAAAAAGCCGCCGCCCAAGGTGAGAATCGCAGCGAGGCGATAACTGTTTTGGTCGGATAAGTGCACCGCGAGCTCGACGCCGCCACAGGCGACGGCGAGCATCACGCCAAACACCCCGAAATCAAAACCCGTCCAGTTCATTTCACTGCTGAATTGCATGGCGAAATACGGCAGCGCGAGCGCAAACAGGGCGCCGCCCCAGAGCGCAATACGCCAGCGCGGCAGGCGGCTAATAGGGGTGGGGGTAGGGGTAGGGTCTGAGGTGAGGGTGGTCATGATGTCGCCACACTACCAGAAGCGGGTGATTTGCCGCCATTTGGCGCTCGGCGGAGGTCTGGGTACGTCGTAGCGTGTGCTGCAGGTTGCCGGCGTCGTCGGCTCCCACGATTACTGATCTCAGCTGATCACTAGTCCCACCTGATTACGGAGTGCATGCCATGTCACATGAGTCGATTTCGCGAGCGCCGGACACCGGCGCAAACTTGTCCCAAGCCCCCGACTGCGCGACGGTTCGTGTAGGTCTTTTGGGTGCGCTGGTGCACCTGTCAACGTTGT
>CAZHLL010000114.1:0-3495 GCA_964533305.1 uncultured Acidibacter sp. | reverse complement strand
CTGCTCAATCTCCGGTGCGAACTTGGGCACGGGTGGCATTTGCCGTCCATGCCGTTTCGCCAGCTTCAGTTGCATGAGATACGTCAACACCTGCGCGACCGAGACGTACAGTGCGCGCGGGATCTCGCGACCCAAGTCCACGTGCCGAAAGAGCGCGCGCGCAAGCGGCGGCGCGGACACGAGTGGTACGCCGGCAGCGGCTGCAACTTCACGAATGCGGGCGGCGACATCATCGGCACCCTTGGCGACCACGATCGGAGCTCCATCGCGACCCTCTTCATAGCGCAGAGCCACGGCATAGTGAGTGGGATTGGTGACCACCACGCTCGCCGTCGGTACGTCCTGCATCATGCGACCGCGCGCCAAAGAATTCTGGATGCTGCGAATTCGGGCCTTGACCTCAGGAGATCCATCGGATTCCTTAAATTCACGTTTGACCTCATCGCGCGTCATCCGCATGTCCTTGCGGAAGGTCCACAGTTGAAATGGCGCATCGATGAGTGCGATCAGTACCAGCGCAAACGCCATCGCAAGTAGCGCCAAGGCACACACCTCGGCGGCCGAGGCGATCGCGCTCCCAACGGGTTGGCGCGCCAAATGAATGACGCGGTCAGCCTGCGAGGCCACCACGATCGCGCCAAAGCCGCCCACAAACAGAAACTTCGCCAGAGATTTCGCCAATTCCATGGCGCTTTTGAGCGAGAACATGCGCTTGATACCCGAGAGCGGATTCAGTCGCTCGCCTTTGGGTAGCAAAGCCTCATTGCTGAAATTCCATCCGCCGATCATGGCGGGCGCTGCCACTGCTGCCGCAAACACCGCCGCAAACAAGGGCAAGATCGCGCTGAACCCCCGCCACAGCTCAGCAATGAAATCACGCACCACGAGATCGTCGTTGCGTAGTTCCATAGCTGTCACAGTCAAACCACTCGTCATCATATGACTGAGATCCGCTGCAATCTTCGTGCCGAAAATCAACACTGCGGCCGCGCCGGCCAAGGATACCGCCGCTGCACCTAGGTCGACCGATCGAGGGACCTGGCCTTTTCGCCTCCCATCCTCCAGCCGTTTGGCAGTCGGGTCTTCGGTTTTGTCAGCACTATCCGGTTTCTCATCCATGGCTGATCACCTCAAGGCGCACCGGTTTAGCGACCGCCCGCCTGCAAGGCGGTGACGTCGGCAAAGGCTTGCGTCATCAACTCGAGAAACCCCGCCTGCACCCCGGGCAAACCAAACTGCAAGACCAACAAGCCGAAGATGATGCTGATCGGAAAACCCACGGAAAAAATATTGAGCGTCGGTGCCGCTCGGCTGATAAGCCCAAAGGCGATGTTCGCCACCAGCAAGGCCGTCAAGCCCGGTAAAGCAATTTTCAGTGCGCCGCTGAACATGACCCCGCCGACGCCCACGAGAGTCCAGAAACCGTCGGCACCGAGCCCCATTGTTCCAACCGGCAGTACCGAAAACCCATCCACCAATAATTCGATGATGGCAAGGTGCCCATCCAACGCCAGAAACGTCAGTAGCATGAAAATCACGTAGTACTGGCCGACGGCGGCGGTGGCCGCACCCCGCTGAGGATCGACATTGAACGCGAACGACAGTCCCATGGAATTGGCCAAGAGTTGGCCCGCCAAGCCGATCGCGTCAAACACGAGCTGCAATAAAAAACCGATGGCCACGCCGATCAACAACTGCTGCGCGATGATCGCAACGCCCTCGAGCGAAAACAGCTCGACCGCAGGGGGCGCAGGCAACAAGGGCCCGATCGCCAGACTAATGATTACGGCGAGCGCTAACCGGGTTCGCGCTGGCGTGTAGGTCGCGCCAAATACCGGCGCCACCATCAGACAAGCCCCGATTCGGATGAATGGCCAGAACCATTCATTGAGCCAGGTCATGAGATCGGTGACCGAGATGAACATGGTCAGCGAATGAGATTCGGTATGTTGATGATCAAGGACTGCGTGTAGTCAACGATCAGCTTCAGCATCCAGGGACCTGCGATCATGATGGCGAGCGCCATTCCCAGTAATTTGGGAATGAAAGACAGCGTCATTTCATTGATTTGCGTTGCCGCCTGAAAAATACCGATCAGCAGACCGACACCCAGCGCCACGATCAGCAGCGGCGCCGCCAACAACAGCATCGTCTCCAGACCATCGCGTCCAATGGCCATCACCAATTCAGGACTCATACCATGAAGCTCCCTGCGATCGAACCCATCACCAACGTCCATCCATCCACCAGTACGAACAACATGAGCTTGAAAGGCAGCGAGATCAGGACTGGCGAGAGCATCATCATGCCCATCGACATCAAAACACTGGCCACCACGAGATCAATGATGATGAACGGGATGAAGAGCAAGAACCCAATCGTGAACGCCGTCTTCAATTCACTAGTGACAAATGCCGGTACCAAAATGGAGAGCGGCACATCCTCCGGCCGATCAAAACCCTGTCCACCGGAAATCCGTACGAAAGTCGCGATATCTCGCTCGCGAGTCTGATCCAACATGAATCCCTTGAGCGGCACCAATGCTTGATCGATCGCGGCGCTGGTATCGAGCTGCCCTTGCGAGTAAGGCTGATAGGCGACGGTGTTGATTTGCTCGATGACCGGGCTCATGACAAACAAGGTCAAAAAAAGCGACAAGCCAACGAGCACCTGGTTGGGGGGTGTTTGTCCCGCGCCGATCGCTTGGCGGAGAATCGCGAGAATGATCACGATGCGAGTGAACGCCGTCATCATGAGCACGATGGCGGGCAGCAAGGTCAGCACCGTCATCAAAATCAAGGCTTGGAGCGTGAGGCTGTAGGTCTGCCCGCCCGCGGTCCCTTCGGACACCGTGATGGCCGGGAGACCGATCGTCAGCGCTGGACTCGTCTCTTGTGCCACCGCCGGCAAGCTCGCCAACAGCACGAGCAGTATGGCCGACACCCCAGTACCGATACGGCGTGGACTCATCGACGTAATCCCTGCTGTAGCAACTGTAACCAGCGAGGCCCACGCGGTGGCACCTGCAGGCGGGTAGATCCATCGGCATCCGTAGCGGACTCTTTGTTTGGCGGCGCCGAATAGCGATGCAGAAGGGAAACGCGCCCCTCGGCCACTCCCAACACGAGCCGAACGCCGGCGGTCTCAAGTGTGACCACGCGCTCGCGCGCACCGACCATGACCTCATCGATCACACGCAGATTTACGCCGGTAACGCCCGATACCTGGCGTACTCTGCGAAGTAACCAGCCAATCAAAAAAATGAAGGCGAGTACCAGCGCTAAAGAGAGAGTGATTTGCAGGAGACCACTCGCGTCGATGACTGACTGTGCAGCCACTTGCTCGGTGGGCTCGGCGAAACGAGTAGACATGGCTTACTTCAGCTTGCGAATGCGTTCTGCGGGTGAGACCACATCGGTGAGGCGGATCCCGAACTTGTCGTTCACGATGACCACCTCGCCATGCGCCACCAACGTGCCATTGACGAATACATCG
>CAZHLL010000113.1:640-3757 GCA_964533305.1 uncultured Acidibacter sp. | reverse complement strand
CATTCCGTCGAGTTCATTGCGCGATTTCCAAGCAACTGACCCTGCGCTACGTGCACTACCTCGTGAACGGCCAGCTGAGTCGCAATACTCTTCGCCGACTTTCCGAGATAGATGACCATGTAGCCCCAGTCGTGCTGAGGGCTGCTGCACACGGCACCCGACGTGCGATCAGGTGTGGAGTTGACTCGCGCCCACCAGTCCGGACCGCACAGATCATTTGGAAAGCGCTGCGTAGCTCGCTGAAACCAAACTGAAGAACGGTGATTGATCACCAACAGGGGGTAGCCGCGCGGCAGTGGAGCAATCGCGCTCCAGACCTTGTACGCAGAATTGACTGATTTCGCTACCGCCCTGGCGGCAGATCTCTTCACCTTCGGACTCGCTCGCAAGGCGAACATGTGCGTTGGCCGTGCAATGCGACGCTCATTGGCGTTAGTAGCGAGGCGCTGAGCGACCTCTTGCCAGGTGGGTACTGGCGAAGGCTTCGGCTTGCGCACCCATACCGTCTTCCCCGTCTTTTTCGTGCACGTGAACACCCAACGCTTGTTCTCGACCTGCGCACCAGCCTGAGGACAGGGCGCGCCGTGACGAACGAGCTCTGAAGCCACAACGGGTGGGGCCACAAGGATCGCTGCAGTCACCACACTTACCGCAACAATCGCCAAAGAGGCGGGATACTTGATCCACACCCCTGGTACATTACCACTCCGATAACGGTTACGGGCACGAAAAGTGTCTGTGCATAAACAGATATTTCGCCTGTACTCCTTGACGAGTGTCAGTTCGCGCGGAGTAGTACCACTGCAAGAGCGACTTCCGTGTGCGCTCTGGATAAGCGTCAAAGATTGCGCTTTCGTGGCGATATGTGGGTCCGAGTTTCGGCCCGGCTGGATTGTCATGGCGTTCCGAAACCACCGAGTGGCGGCGACGACTATCCGCCAGCGATTGAACCCACGATGTGAATGATCGCATCAGCTGTCACCCGTGTTTCCAATCCGTCCAGCCGGCGACACTCCTCGTTGTTCACATAAACGTTCACATGCCTTCGCAGTGCACCGGTTTCGTCAACGATCCGGCGACCAAGCGCCGGGTAATCTAGCGCCACCACCGAAAGCAAGTCATCTAGCGATGCAGGTTCCACCACCGTGACCGCTATCTCAGTGTGACCTTGGGCGAATTCGGCCAGCGCCTGTGGTAGCCGGACACGAATAATCACTCTGGCAAAATCCGAACTGACAGTACATCAGGAAGGTGGCTGGCAATCTCTGTGAAACTCTCACCGCCATCGCTACTGACAAAGACGTGTCCGTTGCGGGTACCAAAAGCGATGGTCACCTCTGCACCATCAGAGACGACATGAGCGGCATCACGCAAGACAGTGGCATAGAAATCCTTCGGCAGCCCCGTCCCTTGCGCTCTCCAGCTTTCACTAGCGTTATCGCTGTGCCACAGCAATAACTCACCATCAGCTGGCAGCATTGTCTCCGCTCGAATCGAGATCACCCAGATGCTGTCGGCTTGAGTCGGGCGAGCCAGCATGACGAAACCAAATTCGCTCTGTGGTAAACCCCCGGAAATGTCCACCCATGAATCGCCCGAGTCATCGGAACGAAACACACCTCCGTGATTTTGCACATAGAGCCGCTGCGGATCCGCAGCATCAATCGCTAGGCGATGCACGCATTGGCCGTATTCGGGATCTGGATCTGGCATGAAATCGGCACTGATACCTCGATTCGCCGGCACCCAGTCGTCAAGTCCATCAGCCGAGCGATATACCCCGCCACCGGTCATCGCCACGAGGGTTGAGCCATCAACACGACGATGCACATTATGAATCGCCGGGCCACCCGCACCCGGCATCCAATCAGACCGGTGGGGGTGATCCCATAATCCACGAACGAGGGCGAAGGTCTCACCGCCATCTGTTGAGCGCCACAGTGAATGCGGTTCGCCCCCCGCCCACACCACGTCGCCCTCGAACGGATCTGACTCGAGCGTCCACACTCGTCCTAGCGCTACGCCGATATCCGCAGGAAACGCGATCGGTGCCACCTCTTTTTCGCTCCAGGTCGCTCCATAGTCATCGCTATACAGCACGGTCGGGCCCCAAAACCAACTCCGCACCCCTACAAGCAACCGGGCAGATTGACCCTGGCGGTCAAGCCACGCAACGGAGGCAAACTCAGCCATCTCATGTAAGGGCTGACTGAGATTCCAGGCACCTTCATCGCGGGCCGCCAGCCACAGGCCTTTACGGGTCGCTACGGCGATTTTCATGGCAGCAATGTACGCCTTCCAGCCGCGCTCGACCCAGACGTCGAGATATTCATGCGCCAACGGCAACCTGAATTGTGGGCGACATAGCTAAATGATCTTTGGATACGTGATCAAGGTGACAACTGCTCCAACGAACAGCACAAGACCCACCCCAAGCAGCAGCCACGAGTTGAAATGATTCTTCACCCGCCCTGACACAGCAGCGAAAAAGAGCACGGTGGCGAAGACCACCGCGAGAAGCGTGTAGTTGCCTCCACGCTGATTGTTGTCAAGTGCTTGTTGAAACAACGTCTCGGCGCGAGCATCGGCATCCTTGGCCGCAACGGCATCGGGCTGGATGTATTCAGGCATATCGAAGGGGCTATCTGGCGCATCAGGATTTTTCTTTGGTGTCAGCTCAATCCACGCCGCCCATGCAGTCACCAACGGCTCCGGAAAGCGATCAGATAGATACGTCGACAAGCGCTCGTCCTGGGCCGCAAAGGCTTCAACCCATTGCGTGTAAATCTGCACCTGAATCGAAAGTTGTCGATTCGCGTTTGCATCAGCCCGAGAAGCTTCGATACGGGCGGTTGACGCCTTGCTAAAGGAGATCGACATCTCCCCGCCCCACTTACTGGCCTGAAATCCGCTCCATGCAGTGGCGATTGCGGTCACGGACAACAGAACAATCGCTATCAATTCTCGCCAACCCGCGGCCGAGTCGGGAATAACGCTTCCTTGGGTTGCTTCATCAGTCTCAGGTTTGCTCACAGGCGAAAAAAACACGTGCCGAGTGCTTCGATGCGGCCGTATCTCGATGCCACGACCACGCCGGCGATCCTGACGTGGGTCGTT
>CAZHLL010000113.1:0-630 GCA_964533305.1 uncultured Acidibacter sp. | reverse complement strand
ATCCAAGACGCCTCATTTATCACGGGGTCCCTACGACCAGGGCGTGTATCTGAAGTCACGGCGCCACTCAAGACTAAACACGAGGAGACCTCGCGGACGTCTAGGGCCAAAGCGACGACATAATGACGACGTGGCTCGTTTCGACGGTTGGCAAGTAGCACAGGTCAACATCGCTCGGCTGCGCCAACCCCTAGATTCCGAAGCACTGGCGGACTTCGTTGCTGCCTTGGATCCGGTGAACGCCGAAGCCGACACCGCACCCGGCTTCATCTGGAGACTTCAGGCCGACGACGGTAACGCCACCTCGGTGCAAGCCTTCGAATGGGATATCGAAGGTAGCTCCGGAGTGATCGTCAACCTCTCTACCTGGCAATCAATAGAGTCACTGCGAGACTTCATCTATGGCGGATTGCACCGGTCCGTTCTGAAGCGGCGTCGTGAATGGTTCCACCATGTGGCCGAAGCCACAGCGGTGCTCTGGTGGGTACCCATCGGGCATCAACCAACCACTGCAGAAGCCGAGAATCGGCTTCGAATGCTCCGGGCCTCAGGGCCAACCCCAGAAGCGTTCACCCTGGAGGCAAGTTTTCCGCACCCACGAAAACCTGGGTAACACGCGCCGGAGAGGAT
>CAZHLL010000112.1:0-3795 GCA_964533305.1 uncultured Acidibacter sp. | reverse complement strand
CATTGACGCGAGTCCCCGCACAAATTACCTGCCAAATTTTTAAACAGCGCTCTGGCCGCAGGGACGCAGAGGGGGCGGGCAGTATAGCCATCCGGCTCTACCCGTCAACTTTTCATTTCAACCGTCGGGATCCGTGTTGCGGTTTGCAACCGGGCTCGAAGCTGAGGGCGCGCATTATAGGCCGCCCATTGAGTCTGTCAACGCACTGTCATGAAAAAAACACAGAACCGCGTAACTTACTGATTTAATTGATTTTCTCTACTTTTATTCTAGCGAATCGACGGGGCCCAAGCTGCAAGATGCACTCGCTGCCAACCGCCAGCCGGGAACTGCGGTCGATCACCTTCTCGCCATCGATACGGACCGCACCTTCGGCGAGCTTCCGGTTCGCCTCGGAGTTGCTCGCCACAAGCCCTGCCGCCTTCAGTGCCGCCACCAAAGATTCGCCCGCTGCATCCGCCGTGCGCAGGATTTGCAAGGGCAGATCGGTCGGCAAAGATTTTTGTGCGAAACGAGCAATGAATTCGCCCTGTGCGCCCTCAGCAGCCGAGGAGCCGTGGAATCGTGCAACGATTTCACGGGCGAGTTCGAATTTCACATCCCGGGGGTTACGCCCCTCGGCAATGGACCCGCGCAGGCCCTCGATCTCCGTCAAAGGCCGGAACGAGAGCAGCTCAAAATATCGCCACATCAAATCATCGCTGATCGACATGAGCTTGCCGAACTGAGCGTCGGGCGATTCGTCGATACCGATGTAGTTTCCCAGGGACTTGGACATTTTGTTGACACCGTCCAAACCCTCGAGCAGCGGCATAGTAAGCACACACTGCGGCTCCTGACCGTAGGCCTCCTGCAGTTGGCGACCAACCAACAGGTTGAATTTTTGATCGGTGCCGCCGAGCTCGACATCCGCCTGCAAGGCCACCGAGTCATAACCCTGTACCAGCGGATACAAGAACTCATGAATGGCGATCGGCTGCCCCGCTTTGTAACGCTTGGCAAAATCATCCCGCTCGAGCATACGCGCCACCGTGTGCTTGGCCGCAATCTCGATCAGACCCGATGCGCCCATGGGCGAGAACCAGCGTGAATTGAATTCAACGCGCGTTTTTTCTGGATCCAGAATCTTGAAGATCTGTGCTTCATAGGTGCGTGCATTCGTCGCAACCTCATCCGGAGTCAGACGAGGTCGCGTGGCATTGCGTCCCGTTGGATCACCGATGAGACTTGTGAAATCACCAATCAGGAAAATCACCTCGTGCCCGAACTGCTGGAAGGCACGCATTTTGTTGATGAGCACGGTGTGCCCGAGATGCAGATCGGGCGCGGTTGGATCAAAACCCGCCTTAATCTTGAGAGGCTGACCACGCAACAGCTTCTTGCAGAGCTCGGCCTCGATCAGCAGCTCGGAGCTGCCGCGGCGGATTTCCTTGAGCTGTTGCTGTAGCGCTTCGGGTAGGCCCGTTACGATGGATTCTTGCTGCATGACTCTCCTGAGATCGACCCATATCCGATACCGCGGCCCAATGCCGAAGCGCAATTTTGATGACTCAATGGGTTGACCCATCCCTGCTGCGCGGTTACGGTTCGTTGATCACATTTTTGCGAAGTGTAGAGCATGAGACCGGCCGGACGCTCGACCCCCGACATAGAGCCCACGCGCCCACGGCGATCAGTCAAACTCCCTCTACTTATCGGCACCCTCGGCTTGTTCTTGCTGGGGATCGGTTGGAATCTGGCATCGCGAGATTGGACGGAGACCCCAAACCAACGAGCCGCACTGTCGGGCGATGAGGCACACGACACCGCCTCGGCAGCCATGGATGCCAGCGCCGATCTTGCCGCCATCGAGGCGGGTCTGACCATCTCCACCATTGAAGTAGTGGTCCGTGCGGGGGACTCGCTCGAGCGTATTTTTCGCAAGCTACAGCTCTCAATGCAGGACCTCGCTGCGGTTCGCGCGCTACCTGAGTTACGCCGTCAACTTGACAGGCTCTACCCCGGCGAGACCTTGACTTTCAGCCTGCGTAACGCAGGAGATTCCGCTGAAATCGCAGAACTCGTGAGCATGCAGCGCAAGCTCAGCCTGAATGAAACCCTCACCGTGACCCGGCAGCCCGAAGGCTTCAGCAGCGACGTGATCGTGAAGCCCATTGAGCGCAGCCTGCACACCACGGAGGGTGAAATTCGCCAATCGCTGTTTCTTGCGGCATCACGCGCCGGCTTGAGTGATGCCATGGCCATGCGCATCGCAGATGTGTTTCGCTGGGATATCGACTTCGTACTCGATATTCGACCGGGTGATCGTTTTCGGGTCACCTATGAAAAATTGAGTATGGATGGCGCCCCCGTGGGCGATGGCGATCTGCTCGCGGTGGAGTTCATCAACCAAGGTCGAAGCTACCGTGCGGTGCGGTATGAGTTTGATGGCCGCGTGGATTACTACACACCGGAGGGTGAGAGCCTGCGCAAAGCCTTTTTGCGCGCCCCTCTTGAGTTCACCCGGGTCAGCTCCCGCTTCAACCCTTACCGGCGCCATCCGGTCTTGAACAAAATGCGGGCACATCGCGGCGTGGACTACGCAGCACCGACCGGGACGCCCGTCAAAGCAGCAGGTTCCGGAAGAGTGCGATTCGTCGGCAACAAGGGTGGCTATGGCAAGGTCGTTGAAATCGATCACCCCAACGAGGTTCGCACGCTCTATGGCCACCTTTCACGATTCGCGAGAGGTCTTGAACGCGGAGATCGGGTGAAACAAGGCGAAGTCATTGGCTATGTCGGTATGACGGGTCTTGCAACCGGTCCTCACCTGCACTACGAATATCTGGTGCGCGGCGTCCATCAGGATCCGCAAAAAGTGCCGCTGCCGAACGCCGATCCGCTCCCGCAAAGCCAATTGGCCGCGTTCCGTTCGCACGCCGCGCCCCTGCTGGCGAGTCTGGGTGACGGGGGAGCGGAGCCTCTGCTCGCTGCTAACAGGCGCACGACTCCAGACCCCGCCAAGCCGCTCTGACAATACGATTTGCAGCCCGCTCCAGACGGCTGTAACACACGCGCTGTAGAACCCGTGATTTACTATGCGTTGTGGATGCATCGACCCGCTGTAAGCTGATCAATCGCGAACTCTCCCTGCTGGAATTCAACCAGCGGGTGCTTGCGCAAGCGCGTGATGGCAGCGTGCCACTACTGGAGAGACTGAGATTTCTTTGCATCTCATCGAGCAATCTCGATGAATTCTTTGAAATCAGGGTGGCGGGCATCAAGCAACTGCAGGAGCGCTCATCAGGCTCCCTCAGTCCGGACGGGCTCACCCCCGCAGAACAACTCGCAGCGATTCATGCTCGAGCCTCGCGTTTGGTCGGAGAACAATATGTCTGTCTGGATGAATTACTGCTGCAGCTTGCTGCCGCTGGCGTTCAATTCGTTTCGCGGCGTGACTGGGCGGGCGAGGTACGTGAGTGGCTGGAACATTATTTTGAAAATGAAGTCGAGCCGGTGCTCACGCCGCTCGCCCTTGATCCTTCGCGACCCTTCCCGCGGATTCAGAATAAAAGTCTGAACTTTGTCGTCCGCCTGCAGGGCGAGGATGCCTATGGGCGCGAAGCCTCGCTGGCGATTGTCCAAGCCCCGCGCTCACTGCCACGAATCGTGTTACTACCGCGTGATGACAGCGATGTGCAGCGCTTTGTGACCTTGGCGGCGATCATCGAAGAATTTGTGCCCAGACTCTTCGAAGGCATGAGCATATTGAGCTGCCACCAATTCCGGGTTACCCGTAATAGCGATCTGTTTGTC
>CAZHLL010000111.1:0-3831 GCA_964533305.1 uncultured Acidibacter sp. | reverse complement strand
GGGCCCGCTTGGATTCGAACCAAGGACCAAGGGATTATGAGTAGTTTGTACCGTTCATAATCAGCCTTTTTCTGCGGGTTTTTGCACCGTTGAGGACGGTGTGTAAGCAAGTGTGTAAGCACATTTGTCGCTACGAGGGACGTGACTGCACGATTTTCTGCGCTCTAAAGCTGCGGCTCTGATGCTGTAACTGTACTTCGAAACCAACCGAACCGACCGCACCAACTGCGTCAACTGCGCCGACCTTACCAACTAACCCGTCAGCCCCGGGTACAAGCCAATCCGCACCTCGTTGAGACCTATGCGACCCCCCCTCAGCCATCAATCTTTGATCACAGAGCAGACTAAGAACCGTTCCGCCCGCCGGACAGTACCCACTAATCGCCGCGATGATTGGCTTATTGGAAAGCGCCAGCGATTTTTGCAGCGCAAAGAAAGACTCAATGATCTGCCGGGCTCCGAGCGGGTCACGTGTGATCTCGCGCACGTCCAAATCCGCTGAGAAAATCCCCGGTGCACCAGTGAGGATCAGCACTCGTACCTGCTCATCGCGCATGGCTTCACCCAGCGCTCGATCAAGCGCCTGACAGAGCTCGGCGTTCAAAGCATTGACGGGCGATCGGTTGAGAGTCAGAAGCCTGACCTGACCCTCCACCTCATCTTTGACCTCGATTGAGCTCGAAATGCGAGCCTTATCGCTCAAGATCGACTTGGACGTTCTTGCCCGCCAGCAGACCGAAAACCCGCGCCTTCGCGGCCGCCGGATTGTCGTCTAAACCCACCGCCACGGCGAGCTCGGCCAGCATTTGCAGCTCTTTGCCGGTCAGTACGCCATCCTGCAAAGTGGCTGCCATCGCCACATCAAACGCCTGAGAGCCGGTGGTCACGCCAGAGCTGGCCTGCCCGGAACCCGGACCGCCCATCGTGGCGGAAGAACCCGACGACTTCGCGGTAGACGGCGAGTTGCCTGATTTTTTAGGGGTTCGACGGGTGTACTCAGCCACGATCTGCGGCTCCAACGCCGCTGCGAACTGCATGTCTGAAGAGTCTGTGCTGCCGCGAATGATCAACTCTTCGAGTGACAGCCCTTTGGATATGGCCAGCAGAGCCACCTGACGAGCGGTGTAAGGCCCGGAATCAATGCCGTCATTGATGATGACGAAGGACTGCGCGCCCGACGACAAGACACTCCCAGACGCACGTGAGCTCGGTGCGCGCTGCGTCGCTCGGGAGCTACTACCGGTGAGGTTCGCGCCTAATCCACCGCTTAACAACATAGGTCCGTCACCTTTTGACAAGCCATCACCCAAGCCCTCGAGCGCACGACGCCGACCTTGGACCAGGTTGAACTCCTCAAAGCCCTGAGTCGTCGCAAGCCTCGCGCCTTTCTCCTGCAGACGGAGCTCGGCCTCTTGCTTGCCGAACTCACGCAGCAACAACAGGCTGGCCTCATCCAGCGACAGCGCCAGATCAAAGATTCGACCTACATCAATACCAAGCGGCCGAAACTCTGCCGCCGCCAGCTCGGTCAATGACTGACTGAGCGACTCGGCATCGACGTTCGAGACGACATCCAGAGCTGGAAGCTGCTGCGTACGCTGACCGACCAGTCGTCGTAGCTGATTGCGCAGGCGGCCATTAAAAATTTCGCTGATCATCGCGCCAGAGTTCTGCGCCTGTCCGCCAAGCTCGGTAATCAACTTGGCTGGATCCACCACTCGCACTGTGTAGTTCAGTCCACCGCTAATGGATACGACGTTGGCGGAGTTGCGGTCTGTGTATTGCCCGAGCATCTCGGCAGGCAATCGGATCATGGTCTCATTCAGAGCAACGAAAAATATTTCGCTGATGAAATGATTGGCCCCAGTCAGGCGATCGACCAGCAAGTGACCCAGAAAGGGGATATTGGCCGTATCGAGCTGCACGGACCCCGCGTCCAAGCGGCCGATATAGCGCCCCTCACGAAAGAAAAGCGCGCACTCATCGGTGCGCACTGTGATCTTGGTACCTCGCGGAATCGAGCGATCCGGATGCAAGTAAACGATCTCTCCTACGGCATGATCAGGCCGTGCGATGTAGAAAGACTGTGTTTCTCGCGTAAACCAATTAAGCGCCATCGCTACATCCTACCTTGGAAGCTGATCCTTGACCGGATCATGGTATTCCCTGGCATCCGCCGGTCGCGGCAACGGAGCCACGTTATGAGAAACCAGAAGCGGCAAGAAGACCGTCCCCAGCACACCTAGCACCATCAACCCCCACGCGATCGCCGGGATATCCTTTGCGGAACCGAGCAAGCCATCGCTGAACAGCAAGACTAGGAAGGCCACCAAAAACGTGATGGCGAACGAGATGATGTTGACCGACATCGAGTACATGCCGTAGGTGAAGGAGTCACCGCGGAACAAGGCAAAAATAGCATCGTTCCAAATTACGACCAGCAGATGCGCGATGACGAAAGCGAACAAAATGGCGTTGCCTGAGATGAGCAACGACGGCGCACCGAGCAGCAACCAGATCACCCCCGGAAGCAGCAGGGTGTTGAGCACTCGCGACAAACTCATGTGACGCATACCTCATTGAGCAGCCAAGTCTCCTCGTCCGTCAAGCCTTGCGTGGCTTCGGCCAAATGCCGCGCGCGATGATCGGGGTGATAGTGCTCGAACTCGAAGCCGCACTTGAGCATACGAGTCAAACTCGCTATCGAATCTTGAACCGCCGAAAGATTGCTGATGCGCCCACCCAGCGAGAGAACCCACTTCTCCGTGATCTCGTCTTCGGGTTCTGCTAGCGCCGGGTTAGTCCGAGTCTTGGTTCTCACCCAATCTGCAGCTGGGTAAAGCCTCGCATAGTCGGCATTTTTTTGTTCAGCAAGCGACTCATCGTGTAGCAAGCCTGTCGCGGCACGCACCACCGGATAAAAGCGTGGATCACACTCTTCTAACGTGCCGTTCGGCAGTTCGCGCGGGAGGAAAATAGGCTTCGTCAGACTCTCGCCCAGTGCGTTGAGAATCATGCATCGACCCTCAAAACTCACGTCACGTCCTGCGTACCCCCCAATCGTGCTACCGGAAATCTGTAGCGACTCACTGGCGAGACAAGTCCCGAGCACCACGGAATTCTCGAGCGAGCAATTCACCGCGCGCACACTGCCAAAGACAATCGTATCTCGCAGGGCAACGCTCTGATTGACGGCGATGTCGCCCTTGATGATCACCCGCGCCTGACGAGCCCCCGGTAGGCGGCCTTTGCCGGCATCAGCCGCTGGCGACACGACGTTCAGTGCGCCATTGACCGTCACGCCCGCAAGCAACTTGATTCGCGAGGTCTGCGGTGTCAGCCGGGTATCTCCCCGAGATACCACTGGACCGTCAACCCGCACACCACCGCGCAACTCCAGCGAGCGTCCGTAAAGCGACCCCTCGATACGTATCTCGGCGCGCTCTCCATTGACGAGCACCGGGAACGGCAACTCGCGCTCACTCGTTGGGAACACACTCCCCTGAACAGACGAGTCGACAATGATTTTACTGCCTTCCTGACGAATCATTTCGACCCTCCACGATTTTCAAGCTACCGGATTTCAGAAAGTCGCCAAGCAGCGCGACCGATTCTTGTGAAAGCAAACCGCGTTCTGCGAGACGAGACGCCGCTTGTTCGAGCGCTACCAACTCCCCTTCGGACGCCTCACGCGAGCGCTCGTAAGTCAGCGTAGACATGACACGCTCGGTGATTTCATCATTTGAAAAGACCTCAAGACCCTCAAGCGGTGACTGCAGATTGATCGGCTCATCACCAGCGACCAGCAAAGCGTTATGCCCCGAGATGATG
>CAZHLL010000110.1:0-3835 GCA_964533305.1 uncultured Acidibacter sp. | reverse complement strand
GGTGGGGCGGCGACGGCCGTCTCAGGCTCGGCACCCCGGCCAATGTCGCGGGGGGCGCCGGCGGCGGGCGTCCCGTTCAGATCGGCTCGAACGACCGGTCCTTCGCATGGATGGCGCCGTCGTTGGCCGCCATCAGAATCCGGTGTGCGCACGGCTCGGTCGCGGCAGTCTTCGTATCCTGCCACTGACTGACACCACGACAGTTGTACTGAAAGGGCAATGGATGATCGAGTGGAACCTCAGGGTCATAGACCCAACGCTCACGTCCGGTGGCCGGATCAAGGGCAACCACGCGATTAAACGGGGTGCAAAACACCAGCGCGCCTGCAGCCAGAATCGGGGTGGTTTGGGTCGAGCTATTGGCAATCAAATCTTTGCCGCGTCGCTCAAGTTCACCTGTCGAGTACCGCCACGCGACCTCCAGCCGAGATACGTTATCCCGATTGATCTGCTTGAGCGGTGAAAACCGCGTACCCTGCACATCCGCGCCGTAATGCGACCACGTGGAGCGGGCTGCCGTTCGAGCAGTCGCTGTCGTACTTTGAGCCACCGCTACCGACGTCGACGCCTCAGCCCCCAGCTCTGACGAAAAGGTGCCGAGCGCCGTCAAGCAAATAACCGTGCAAACCGTGGTGACTTGAGTCTTCATGCCCCTTGCCTCCGCCCGCTCAAATTTTGCTGACAGGCCTCATAAACTCGATACTGGGATCACCATCGAGACAGGCCCACCCGGCCGGCGCCATCTCCAGATGAAACGGTACATTGGCGTAGCGCTGGTAGACCTCTTCGTCAGCAAAGCCCTGCATCAAAACAAAGACGAGCGGATCATCCGTGGCAAGAAATTCATAGAAGGTCACACCCGCGATCTCTCGCAGCGTGTCATCCTGCAGCTGATGAATGAGACCCTTGAACTCGACCAGCTTCGCCGGCTGGATCTTGACCCTCAGTAAGCAAACATAGCCTGTTTGCAAGTGACTTCCGCCGTGGTTTGCCTGAGTCATGCTGCCGGAACTCATGCGAGCAGTTTGCGAATGGCCGCTTCGATCTGCTTGGGTGACGGCACGTAAGCCTGCTCGAGATCGGGCGTTGCCGGCACCGGCGTGTGAGGCGCCGTGATCTTGGCTGGCGCTACACGCAAAGCATCAAACACCTCACAAGCCGCCAAGCTGGTCAGCTCCGAAGCAACGCTACAGATCGGGTTGCACTCATCCACCACCAATAATCGACCGGTCTTGCGCACGCTGCTGAGGATGGTGTCGGTATCGAGCGGCGAAATTGTGCGTGGATCGATGACTTCGACGGAGATTCCTTCTTTGGCGAGCTTGTCCGCCACCGCATTGGCCAGCAAGACCATGCGGGAAATACCCACGACCGTGACATCGGTTCCAGCGCGAGTGATCGCGGCTTGTCCGAACGGAATAGCATAGGACTCATCCGGCACTTCACACGAGTCGGTGTAGAGTGCCTTGTGCTCACAAAAAATCACCGGATCATCATCACGGATCGCGGTGGTCAGAAGTCCCTTGGCGTCGTAGGCGTTGGAGGGCAATACCACCTTGATACCCGGCACCGAGGCTAGCATGTTGTACAGCGCCTGTGAGTGCTGTGGTCCGGTGCCGAGACCTGCGCCGATCAAGGTACGAATCGTCACCGGCACGCGCGCCTTGCCACCGAACATGTAGCGAAACTTGGCTATCTGGTTAAGGATCTGGTCAAAGCACACGCCAATGAAATCGATAAACATGAGCTCGGCCACGGGTCGCAGGCCCGTCAGCGCGGCCCCACCTGCCATGCCGATGATCGCCGACTCGGTGATCGGCGTATCAATCACGCGCTTGCGGCCAAACTCTGCAGCGAGGCCCGCGGTCACACCAAAGGTTCCACCTGCGGCCTCTTCGATACCGCTGCTGCCACCCAGACCACCCACCACGTCCTCGCCGATGACGACCACGCGGGGATCGCGCCGCATCTCATGCTTGAGGGTTTCATTGATGGCATCGCGGATATTCTTGACAGCCATGATCAGTAGCTCCCGTAAACGTCGGTATAAAGCGCCTCTGGGGCGGGCTTGGGCGCGGCCTTGGCAACATCGACCGCTTCATCGATGATTTCCTGCAGCTCGAGACCAATCTCGGCCAACTCATCTGCTGAAATATCGAACTCACTCGTGACTCGTTGTTCGAACTTGACCAAGGGGTCACTGCTCGCACGCAACTCATCCACTTCACCGCGCTTGCGGTAAAGCTGCATGTCACCTTCGAAGTGGCCATACCAACGCATGGCAACGGCCTCGATTGAGGACGGACCTTCCCCTTTACGACCCCGCTCCACGGCTGCATGCATGGCCTCGTAAACAGCAAAGAAATCTGTGCCATCGACCTTGACCGAAGGCATACCAAAACCTTCGGCACGACGAGTGATGTCACCGCCCCCCAAGTGCCAATTCACACCCGAAAACTCCGCATAACCGTTGTTTTCATACATGAAGATCATCGGTAACTTGAGCACCGATGCCATATTCATGGATTCGAAAACGGTGCCTTGATTCGAGGCGCCATCGCCGATGAACGCGAGTGCCACCCCACCGTTACCGAGCACCTGGGCGGTTAACGCAGCACCGATCGCAATGGGTGGGGCCCCGCCGACAATCGCGTTGGCACCCAGCATCCCTTTGTTGAGATCGGCCATGTGCATGGAGCCACCCTTGCCATTGCAGAGGCCGCCCTGTTTGCAATAGATCTCGAGCAACAGACCCTCGATGTCGCAGCCCTTGGCGATACAGTGACCGTGCCCGCGATGCGTACTACCGATATAGTCGGTATCGAGCAGGTTCATACAAGCGCCGACTGCAATGGCCTCCTGTCCGCAGTAAAGGTGCACAAAACCCGGGACTGTGCCCGCCTGCACCTCGCGCCGCATGCGTTCTTCGAATTCGCGAATCGCGCGCATGCGTCGATAGGCTTCCAGCAACATGATGGGTTCGTAATTCACGAGCAAACCTCCGCAAAAAAGACGGTGACTGATGTTATCGAGTATGTGTGCGCATGGTTTTCAGGCCCGCGGCGCCATGATTTCGAGTGGTGTCTGGTAGACGGATTCGGCGCCGTCGCGGTTGATGATGAAGACGTTCTCCATATGACAGGGTCCAAGCCGCGCACCAAAGAAAAGGCAGTCGATGGAGACGACCATATTCTCTTCAAGCACGAAACCTTTGGCACCCACCGTCCCCATTGAAGGCCCTAGAACAGGCAACTCCACCGGCATCAACCCGACACCATGTGCAAAAAGCACCAACTTCTCGGGTGCTGGAACACCGTGCTCTCGCAGGTAGGCATAGCCCAACTGCGCCAGCTCCCCGGTATGGAAGCCCGGCTTCACCCGCTCAAGGATCGAGAGATAGCCGTCGCGCACAACATCGTGCAAGGCTTGATACTCTGCCGATGGTCGACCGATCACGGCGGTGCGGTTGATGTCGATCCAAAAACCGTCGGTCTTGCCGAGCGTTTCCAGAATCACGATCTGACCCTGCTCCAGGGGCCGATCGTGACGAGTGCGAAACAATTCGGGAATGAATTCGCCGTCAAATGAACCCCCGAACAACATGGTGCCCTCGTCCACCGGGGTCACGCCCTGTGACGCCATGAAGCTTGCGACGGCCAACTGCAGATCGGTCCAATTCACGCCGGGACGCAACTGATCGGCTGCAAACCGGATGGCGGCATCAGCTTTGGGACCCGATCGACGCACGGCAGCGAGCTCGTCCGGGGTTTTGATGCTACGTGCGCGCACCATGGCATCCACGATCGGACGACGTGAGAACCCCATCGCCGCCACG
>CAZHLL010000109.1:0-3898 GCA_964533305.1 uncultured Acidibacter sp. | reverse complement strand
GGTGCGCGCCACGCGTGCGCAGGCGGATCGCCAGCTGTATCGCCAGTTCGTGCGCAACGCGCTGGAAACCCAGCCGAATCTCAGTCTGTTTCAGCAGGCGGTTGAAGACCTGATGCTTGAGCATGAAGCCGGCGGTGAGCGCGTGGTCGGCGTGCGCACTCAAGCTGGCCTCGAGTTTCGTGCGCGCGCTGTGGTGCTGACGGTTGGCACCTTCTTAGCTGGCAAGATTCACATCGGTCTGCAGAACCATCCAGGCGGCCGCGCGGGCGATCCACCGTCCTTGGGTCTCGCCGAACGTCTGCGTGCCCTAGGCCTGCGGGTTGATCGACTCAAGACCGGGACGCCGCCGCGGATTGATGGTCGCAGCATCGACTATGCGGTGTTGCAGGAACAGCCCGGCGACACACCGACTCCGGTGTTTTCGTTCCTCGGCACGCGGGCGCAACATCCGCAGCAGATCTCCTGTTGGATTACCCACACCAACGAAAACACTCACGACATCATTCGCGGCGGCCTCGATCAGTCACCGATGTATGCCGGCGTGATTGAAGGCGTGGGTCCGCGCTACTGCCCGTCGGTGGAAGACAAGGTGGTGCGCTTCGCTGAGCGCGATAGCCATCAATTGTTCCTAGAGCCCGAAGGCCTCAACACGCACGAGGTCTACCCCAATGGCATCTCCACTAGCCTGCCCTACGACGTGCAAGAAGCGCTGGTGCATTCGATTCGCGGCCTAGAAAACGCGCACATCACCCGCCCCGGCTATGCCATCGAATACGACTTCTTTGATCCGCGTGATTTGCGCCCGACGCTGGAAACCAAGGCGATTGAGAACCTGTTCTTTGCTGGTCAGATCAACGGCACCACCGGCTATGAAGAAGCCGGCGCGCAAGGTCTGTTGGCGGGGTTGAATGCCGCAGCCAAGGCCAATGATTTGGAAACCTGGTCGCCGCGACGCGACGAAGCTTACTTGGGCGTGTTGGTGGATGACTTGATTACGCAGGGCACCTTGGAGCCCTACCGCATGTTCACCAGCCGTGCCGAGCATCGCCTCTTATTAAGAGAGGACAACGCGGACTTGCGTCTGACCCCGGTTGGGCGCGATTTGGGATTGGTGGATGACACGCGTTGGGACGCGTTTGCGCAACGGCGTGAAGCGATCGATCGCGAATGGCGGCGCCTAGAGAAAACCCGCTTGCATCCACGCGACCTCGATGACGCCGGCATGACCGAGTTGTTCGGAGCGCCACTGGCGCGTGATCACACGCTGGCTGAATTGTTGCGTCGTCCCGGCGTGACCTACGCCGCGTTGATGCAGCTGCCGGGTGCCGGGCCTGCAGTGTCAGAAGACGACATTGCCGAACAGGTGGAAACCGGGATTCGCTATTCCGGCTATCTGGCACGCCAAGAAGCGGAAATTGCGCGCAATCAGCGCGATGAATCCCTGCGCATTCCAGAAGCCTTGGATTACGCCGAGGTGCCCGGTCTCTCCAATGAGGTCCGTGAAAAGTTGGCGCGGCAACGTCCGCACAGCTTGGGTCAAGCCGGCCGCATCCCGGGCGTCACGCCCGCCGCCGTCTCTCTGTTACGCGTTTATTTGCATCGCTTGTCGCGTAGTAACACCGCCGGAAGCTCCCGTGTTGCTTGAGGTGGATGCGACGGCCTTGGCCGTCTTGCGTAAGGGCCTCGAACAACTCAATCTGCTCGCCTCACTCGGTCAAGACGAGGCCGCGCGCGAACAAAAACTGCAGCAGCTGATTCGCTATCGCGATCTGATCCAGCAATGGAATCAGGTCTATAACCTCACGGCGGTGCGTGACCCGCAGGAGATGATTGCGCGTCATCTGCTCGACAGCCTCGCGGTTCTGCCGGATGTCTTGGGTCCACGCGTGTTGGATCTGGGCACGGGAGCGGGGTTGCCGGGCATCCCGTGGGCGATTGCGCATCCAGACTGGCAGGTCACCTTGCTCGACAGCCAAGCCAAGCGCGTGCGTTTTCTACGCCAAGTGGTGCTTGAGCTGCGTTTGCGCAATGCCACTGTTGTACACTCGCGCGCTCAGGATTTTTCCCCGTCGGATGCGTTGTTCAATACCGTGACCTCTCGCGCCTTTACTGATTTCCCTGCGTTTTACGCGATGGCTAAGCCCTTGTGTGCGAGCGGCGGTCGTGTCGTGGCGATGAAGGGACAATGGCCGGAGCCGGAGGCGCCTATGCCGACGGAGCTCGCTTTGCTGGTGCGTGCGGTGCATGTTCCCGGCACGACTGGCGCGCGCCACGTGGTCCGCGTGGATTGCTGATGGCACGCATCTACGCCATCGTGAATCAAAAAGGCGGTGTGGGGAAAACCACCACCACCGTCAGTCTGGCTGCCGCGCTTGCCGCCTTTGAGCAATCCGTGCTGTTGGTTGACCTCGATCCACAGGGCAACGCCACCACCGCCAGCGGCCAAGACAAGCATGAGATCGAGGCCGGTACGGTCGAGGTGTTGCTCGGTGAAAAAGAGCCGGCCGCTGCAGTGCGCGCGATGAGCCCGGCTGGCTATGACTTGTTGGCGAGCAACGAAGATCTGACCGCGGCCGAGGTGGAGCTGATTCAGTCCGAGGATCGCTTTCTACGCCTGAAGCAAGCCCTAGATGGGATCGCTGCGTATTACGACTACATCTTGATTGATTGCCCGCCATCGTTGGGGATGCTGACCCTGAATGCGTTGACGGCGGCCGATGGCGTGATTGTGCCGCTGCAGTGTGAGTTCTTTGCCCTGGAAGGTCTGTCGGCAATCACCCGGACCGTCGAGCGGGTGCGCGAAACTTTGAATCCCGATCTCGCCATGGAGGGCGTGTTGCGCACCATGTTTGATCCGCGCAATCGTCTGGCCAGCGAGGTTTCTGAGCAGTTGGCTGAGCATTTCGCCGGGCCGCTTTATCAAACGGTCATTCCGCGTAACGTGCGTTTGGCCGAGGCGCCGAGCCACGGCCTCCCCGTCATTCATTACGATCCGTCTTCGCGCGGTTCGTATGCCTATATGGATCTGGCCGCAGAAATCTTGGAGCGCCACGATCAGCTTTCCGAGCATGCGGTGCTCGAACAGGCCACGCGCCCCGCAGCGGCGGATGAGCGCGAGCCGATGAATTCGGAGAATGAAGTATGAATATGAAGAAGCGCGGCTTGGGCCGCGGTCTGGATAGTTTGCTCGGCGGCCTGAAGTCCACGCCAGCACCTGCGACGGCTGAAAACGCCGCAGCGCAGACCGCAGGTGCCGCGGCAGCGAGCACGCCTCCGGCCAATCGGATTGCCGCCGCGCAAGCGGTTGCTGCCCAGCAAGAAGAAACCGACGGCAAGCTGCGCCAGCTGCCGGTGGATCTGTTGCAGCGTGGCCGTTATCAGCCGCGCCGCGATATGCACCCAGAAAGCCTCGAAGACCTCGCGGCGTCAATCAAAGCGCAAGGCATTGTGCAGCCGATCACGGTGCGCGCGATTGCAGGTGGACGCTATGAAATCATTGCCGGCGAGCGTCGCTGGCGCGCGGCGCAGCAAGCCGGGCTGCATGAAGTCCCGGCCGTGGTGCGCGAGCTGAGTGACCAAGCCGCGATGGCCATGGCGCTGATTGAAAACATTCAGCGCGAAGACCTCAACCCGATTGAGGAAGCCGACGCCCTGCGCCGCCTGATTGATGAATTTTCCCTGACTCAGCAGGAAGCGGCGGATGCCGTCGGGCGTTCGCGTACCGCGGTGACCAATCTGCTGCGACTACTATCCCTTCAAGAAGAAGTGCGGCGCATGCTCGAGCATGGTGATCTGGAAATGGGCCATGCCCGTGCGCTGCTTGCACTTGAAGGTGCTGCGCAGCTGGAGGCGGCCCGCCAAGTGGTGGCGCGCGGCCTGTCGGTGCGCGAAACCGAGG
>CAZHLL010000108.1:0-3976 GCA_964533305.1 uncultured Acidibacter sp. | reverse complement strand
AGAATACCTTTTATTTCAGAGGGTTAGGCGTGATCTAGGTATACTTCGAGGTATTCTTGAAAACGTAAGTCACTGATTTTGGTATTCTTTAGGTATTCTTCGGAAATTCACTAAATCACTTATAAATCAACAACTTACGGGTATTTACTTTACTCCCACTCTATGGTTGCAGGTGGCTTGCCCGTGACGTCATACACAACACGGCTGACGCCTTTGACTTCATTGACGATGCGGCGCGAACAAATATCGAGTAATTCATAGGGCAGATGCGCCCAGCGCGCCGTCATGAAATCGATGGTCTCGACCGCGCGCAAGGCGATCACGGGTTCGTGGCGACGCCCATCACCGGTCACGCCCACACTTTTGACCGGCAAAAACACGGCAAACGCCTGACTGGTCTTGTCGTACCACCCTGCTTTACGCAGCTCTTCAATGAAAATGTGGTCGGCAAGCCGCAGCGTGTCGGCTGCCGTCGGCGTGACTTCACCGAGAATACGCACGCCCAGACCCGGACCCGGGAACGGATGTCGATAGACCATCTCGGCAGGCAGACCGAGCTCAACGCCGATCTTGCGAACCTCATCCTTGAAAAGCTCGCGCAGGGGCTCAACCAGCTTGAGTTTCATATGTTCGGGCAAACCACCCACGTTGTGATGGCTCTTGATGACATGCGCCTTGCCGGTCTTGCTGCCGGCGGATTCGATTACATCGGGGTAGATCGTGCCCTGAGCGAGGAACTCGACCCGGTCGCCGCCGCCGGCGGCCCCACCCTCGCTGTCAGCGAGTTTTTTCGCCTCTTCATCGAACACGTCAACAAAAAGCCGGCCGATAATCTTGCGCTTGGCCTCGGGGTCGGCAACACCCTTGAGCTCACCAAAGAAACGCTCGGCTGCATTGACCCTGATCACGCGCACACCGAGGTTGCGTGCAAAGATATCCATGACTGCGTCGCCCTCGCGATGACGCAAGAGACCATGGTCAACGAACACGCACACGAGCTGATCGCCGATGGCTTTGTGCAAGAGCGCGGCGACCACCGAGGAATCGACCCCACCCGAGAGCCCAAGCAGCACTCGACCCTTGCCCACCAGCGCACGCACCCGCGCGATGGCATCGTCGATGATGTTGCCCGCCGTCCAAGTGGCCGCGCAGCCACACAGCTCATGCAGAAATCTTTGATAAATGCGCGTTCCCTGCTGGGTATGGGTCACTTCCGGATGAAACTGCAAGGCGTAAAAGCGCCGCTCTTCATCGGCCATGCCAGCGATCGGCACATCGCCCGTCGAGGCAATCACCTTGAAGCCCTGAGGCAGGGTCACCACCTGGTCGCCATGACTCATCCAGACATCGAGCAGTCCATGGCCCGCGTCGTTCACGCGATCTTCGATATCGCGCAACAGCGCCGAATGACCCCTCGCGCGGATCTCGGCATACCCGAACTCATGTACCTCACCGGGGGCAACCTTGCCGCCGAGCTGAGCGGCCATGGTCTGCATGCCATAACAAATACCGAGTACGGGCACGCCGAGCGTGAACACCGCCGACGGCGCCGAGGGAGCATTTCTTTGGGTGACCGACTCGGGACCGCCCGAGAGGATGATCCCCTTGGCCGCAAAGGCCCGCAAGAACTCATCCCCGGCATCCCACGGGTGAATCTCGCAGTACACACCGAGCTCGCGCACACGGCGCGCGATCAGCTGCGTGTACTGGGAGCCGAAATCGAGAATCAGGATGCGATCAGCGTGAATGTCGCTCATGAAACGCGGTAGTTCGGTGCTTCTTTGGTGATGGTGACATCGTGTACATGCGATTCACGTACTCCCGCCGACGTGATACGCACGAACGAGGGCTGGGTACGCATCTGCGCAATACTTTGACTGCCGGTGTAGCCCATCGCAGCACGCAGGCCGCCCGCCAACTGATGCAAAATATTGAGGATGCTGCCTTTGTAGGGCACACGGCCTTCGATGCCCTCGGGCACCAGCTTTTCGAGCTCGGTGGTGGTGTCCTGAAAATATCGATCGCTCGAGCCATGACGCTCGGACATGGCACCGAGTGAACCCATGCCGCGATAGCTCTTGTAGCTGGCGCCTTGGTACAGCTCGACGTCGCCCGGGGATTCTTCGGTGCCGGCAAAAAGACCACCGATCATCACCGCGTGCGCACCGGCCACCACCGCCTTGGCGATATCACCTGAATAACGAATACCGCCATCGGCAATCAAGGGTACATCGGTACCTTCGAGTGCTGCGGCCACATTGGCTATGGCCGAAATCTGCGGTACACCGACACCCGCGACGATGCGCGTAGTGCAAATGGACCCCGGGCCGATACCCACCTTGACCGCATCTGCACCCGCGGCGACCAAGGCTTTGGCGGCCTCGCCCGTGACGATATTACCGGCAATCACGTTCTGATCAGCCCACTGCGATTTGATGCGCTCGACCATCTGGATGACACCGCGGGAGTGGCCATGCGAGGTGTCGACCACCACCACATCCACCCCGGCTTCGCGCAGGGCAGCGACGCGATCGAGCGTATCGGGCGAAGTGCCGACCGCTGCACCACAGCGCAAGCGACCGCTACCGTCTTTGCAAGAGCGCGGGCGCTCGGTCGCTTTCTGAATATCTTTGACCGTGATCAGGCCCTTGAGTTCGAAGTGATCTCCGACGACGATGACTTTTTCGATGCGATGCTTGTGAAAGAGACCGAGCACCTGCTCGCGCGGCGCATCTTCCTTGACGGTCACGAGGCGCTCCTGCGGTGTCATGACACTCGCGACGGGGGCATCAAAATGCGTTTCGAATCGCAGATCGCGACTCGTGACGATGCCCACCACCTTGTTGCCCTGCACCACCGGCATGCCCGAAATGCCGTGCGCCCGCGTGAGCTCGAGCACCTGACGAATGGTCGCATCAGGGGATACCGTGATGGGTTTCAGCACCACGCCACTCTCGAATTTTTTGACGCGTGCCACCTCGAGTGCTTGCGCATCGATAGTCATGCTCTTGTGCACGATGCCGATGCCGCCTTCCTGCGCGATGGCGATGGCAAGCCTTGCTTCAGTGACCGTGTCCATTGCGGCGGCCACCACCGGCAGGTTGAGCCGGATATGACGGGTGAGCTGGGTCGAGAGATCAACCTCGCGCGGCAAAACCTCGGAATACGCCGGGACCAGCAGCACGTCGTCGAACGTCAGTGCCTCTTGAAGGATACGCATGGGGACCGTCCAGAATTCTGTGGACGGCGCATTCTACCCACCCGGGCAAAGTCGGTAAACTCGCCGCAATGAGCCGCTACGCCCGATCGCCCGTCCGCGCCGCTGCGCGCGCCGCCACGCCTGCCGGCAGCGACGGCCTTTTCGAGCGCGATGTGTACTCGGTCAGTCGGCTCAACCGCGAGGTGAGCCAGCTCCTTGAACACGGCATGCCGGGGATTTGGCTCGAGGGCGAGCTCTCCAATTTTTCGCGGCCTGCCTCCGGGCACTGGTATTTCTCGCTGAAGGATCGCGATGCCCAAGTCCGTTGCGCGATGTTTCGGCAACGTAATGCGCGTATCGCCGTGACCCCCAAAGAGGGTCAGCTCGTGCTGGTGCGAGCTCGCGTCGGTCTCTATGAGCCCAGGGGTGATTTCCAGCTTCTGATCGAACACCTCGAGGAGGCCGGCGTCGGTGCCCTGCGGCGGGAGTTCGAGCTCCTGAAGAATCGTCTGGCGGCCGAAGGCCTGTTCGATGAGGCGCGCAAGCGCCCGCTGCCCGCCCTGCCGCGCACGATCGGGGTCGTAACCTCACCGACGGGCGCCGCTCTGCGCGACATTCTGCAGATCTTGAAACGACGCTTTCCGCTCGCGCGAGTGGTGATCTACCCGAGCGCCGTGCAAGGCCGAGCGGCCGTGCCCGAGCTGATCGGTGCACTCGAGATCGCGGCGCGTCGAGCCGAATGCGAAGTCTTGATCGTGGCTCGAGGCGGCGGATCGC
>CAZHLL010000107.1:0-4003 GCA_964533305.1 uncultured Acidibacter sp. | reverse complement strand
GGTCCATGCCGCGCCATGACTCGGGCGAATCCGGTTTCAACCTGTTTGGGATCAAGGCCGGCCGCAGCTGGCAGGGTGAAGTGATCAAAGCCGATACCGAAGAGTTTGTGCAAGGCCGCAGCACCCGTCAGATCGAGGCATTCCGTGCGTATGACTCGATCGAGCAAAGCTTTGCTGATCACACGCGATTGGTCTCGACCAGCCGTCGCTATCAAGCCGCATTGAATACGGGCGAGGATACCGCCGCGTTCGCCCAGGCTTTGCAGCAGGGCGGGTATGCCACGGATCCGCGCTATGCCGACAAACTGGTGGCGGTCGCACAAACCGTCGACCGGGTGCTGGCATCGGCACCTGAATCCCCACGCAACCAGGGAGTACGCCTGTAATGAGTGCACTGTCCACCGGCGTATCGGGACTGCTCGCGTTCCAACGAGCAATCGAAGTCCATTCGCGTAACATTGCAAACGTCAATACCGAAGGCCACGTCCGTGAGGATGTGCAGTTGGTCTCGCGCGGTGGCGGTAATCTTTTGAGTGGGGGCTTGGCAGGCGGGGTAAACGTCGGTCGGGTACGGCGCGAGGTCAATGAATTTCTCTTGGGTCAGGCACGGACGGCTAATTCCGCCGCGAGTCGCGCCGAGTCCTATGCCGATAAACTGGCAAAGATCAACGGAGTGATTTCGACGACAGGCACAGGCTTTGACGAAACCCTGCAGAGCTTGCGAACCGCCTTTGAGGGCGTCGCCACGGAACCGACCTCGCGTCAGGCGCGAGAGACCTGGTATGCGCAACTTGAAGCGGCAGTGGCGCGCTTTCAGGATATCGATAATCGACTGAAGGCGTTTGATCTTGAGATTGATGGTCGGATTGAACTCGAAATGAACGAGATCAATCGGCTCGCCGAGCAAATTGCCCAAGTGAACAGTCAGGTGATCGCCGCGACGACCCTGCGTGGATCGCCGCCTGCAGACCTGCTTGATGCGCGGGATCGCGCACTCGATGAGCTCTCTTCCATCACCGGCATTCAAGTCGTCCAGACCGAGAGCAATGGCATCGAAGTCAAAACCCAACGTGGCGTATCGCTTGTTCGAGGCGGCGATGCCGTGCAACTCGCGTTCGTCAATGACGAGTTTGATCGCTCACGCGGGCAAGTGGTGCTGAGTGGCGTCAATGGGGCGAATGCCAGCATCGAATTGGTGGGTGGGTCGCTCGGTGGGCTGACTGACGCGCGCCGCCAAGTATTGGATCCGACCCGAGACGAAGTCGGTCGTATCGTGCTGGCGTTGGCTGAGGTATTGAATCAGCAGAACGCCGCGGGCGATACCACGACAGGCCTACCCGGCGGTGATCTGTTGGGCGTACAGGGGCCACGCGTGCTCGCCCGTGAGTCGAACCTGGGCACGGCGCAGATCGCGGTCGTCGCGATGCGCATTGGTGAACTGACAGGTGGCGAATATCTGCTTGAGCGACAGGGCGGGCAGTGGGTCGCACGTGATGCGCGATCCGGGGTCACCCTGTCCGTGACCGGGACTGGGACCAATGACGATCCACTGCGTGTGGGGGGCATCGATCTTGTGTTCGATCCGACCTTGGTCGCAGATCGTGATCAATATTTGGTGCGCCCGACTCGCGATGCCATCGATGGCCTGCAGGTACTGGCTGCGAACGGCAACGCGCTCGCCGCGGCAGCCCGTGGCGCAGGCCCCGGCAACAACATCAACGGCCTTGCGCTGGCCGAGGCGTTTTCCCGCGGCGAGCTCGATCGTGGGGGCTTGTCTTTCTCGGATGCGGCGATCGCACTCAAGACGCGAGTCGGCTCGGCCGCCCAAAGTGCCGAAAGCAACGGTGAGCTGCAGCGTTTGACGGCCAACGATGTCAGCGCGCAGCGGGCGAGCTCTTCCGGCGTGAGCCTGGATGAGGAAGCGGCGCAGCTGATTCGGTTTCAGCAATCGTATCAAGCGGCTGCACAAATCATCCGTGTTTCCAATGAACTCTTTGACACCCTGATCGGGGTGGCGAGATAGCGGCGGGGTTGAAATATGGCCATCGGATTCAACCGGGTCGCAACGGCGGCCCAGCAGACAGAGGCGATCTCGGCGATTTCGGCGCAGCGCGCCGAGATTGCCAAGACGCAGCGCGAGCTCTCCACCGGCAAAAAAGAATTCACGGATTCGGCCTCCGTCTTGAGCGTTCGGGCCTTGGAAAAGTTCCTGAGTGACGGTGACCGCTACGCACTCAGCGCCGAAGTACTGGAATATCGCTTGAATCTCGCCGAGCTCTCGCTGAGCTCCGGGATCGATATTCTGCAACGAGCACGAGAGCTCACTGTTTACGCTAATAATGCGAGTGTCAACGCCGAGGCTCGTCGAGTCACCGCCAATGAAATTGATAGTTTGCTGGAGGACATGGTCCGACTCGCCAATTCGCGTGACGCCTTTGGCGAGCATATTTTTGCGGGGAGCCAGGTCAATACCCCGCCGTTTGCGCAAGCGGGGGGCGAGGTCGTCTACCAGGGTGATCCGGTCACGCGCAACGTACGCGTGAGTGATTCACGTTTGATCAAAGACGGTTTTGCCGGCGATCAGCTCTTCATGAACGTGCCCGTGGGCAATGGCGTATTCGTATCGCGGGCAGCCGATGAGAATACCGGTAGCGGCACCCTCGGTAGGGGTGCCGTGGTTAATCCTGCCGCGTGGGTTCCCGGTGAATATCGACTCACCGTGATGGAAGGCGAGACCGCCGGGGCGCTGCGCTACGAGGTTCACGAGATTCCCTCTGCGGATAACGCGCCGCCCCTCGCCGAGGGAGCGTACATTTCAGGCGACCGTATCGAGTTTCGGGGCATTCAGCTGGCCATCAGCGGTGCGCCAGTCGCAGGGGATCAGTTCGTGATCGAGCCTGCCGGTACCGAAAGCATCTTCGCGACGCTCACTCGTTTACGAGATAGCTTGCGCTCACCCTTGGCAACGAGCGAGCAATCGGCTGCTGTGGCGGTTGAGCTCAATTCCGTCCTGCAACAACTTGATGGCGCCATCGGCTCTTTGAGTGATGCGCGCTCGACCACGGGTTCGCGCATGTTGACGTTGCAGGAAATCAATGATTTTCGTACCGAGCAGGCGGCTATTGCCCGTGAGTCGCTCGCCAAGATTTCCGATGTCGACTTTGCCGAGGCGATTACCCGGCTCAACCAGCAGATCACGGCCTTGCAGGTGGCGCAGCAATCCTACGCCAAAGCTAATACGGCCACGCTGTTTGACTACCTTTAAGCGAAAATAAGTTTTGACCCTAAAGTTTATCGAGCGCCTGCCGCTACAGGGTGTGAAAGGTCTTGGCGAGAGTTGAGACCTGACTCAAACCCCAACAGTCAGGAGTTAGACAAATGAGTACGGTAATCAACACCAATATCGCCTCGCTCACCGCGCAGCGCGGATTGGCCAAAAGTTCGATGGAAATGGCGACCGCATTGCAGCGTCTCAGCACCGGTCTTCGTGTGAACAGCGCCAAGGATGATGCCGCAGGGCTTGCCATCGCTGAACGCTTGACGACACAGGTCCGTGGCTATAACCAGGCGATCCGCAACGCGGGTGACGGAGTGTCTCTGGCGCAGACCGCTGAGGGCGGCATGGAAGCCATCGCCAACAGCTTGCAGCGTATGCGTGAGCTTGCCGTGCAGGCCGCTAACGCGACATTGACGACCGAGGATCGTGCAGCGATTGATGCGGAGGTCACTCAGCTGAGTGCCGAAATTACCCGCGTCGTCGATCAAACAAAGTTCAACAATATTGCTTTGCTTGATGGCTCATCCGGCAATATGACCTTCCAGGTTGGCGCCAACTCCGATGAGACCATCGTGGTAACGGCTATTCCCGATCTCTCGGGTCTGGCAACTGTCACTGGCGTCGATACTCAGGCGAATGCCACGACGACCCTCGATGAGCTGGACGCTCACATCGCAACGGTGACAGAGGCACGTGCTGAACTCGGTGCGGTGATCAATCGCTTCG
>CAZHLL010000106.1:0-4193 GCA_964533305.1 uncultured Acidibacter sp. | reverse complement strand
AAAACGAACGTCCGGCGTCCGCTCATGTCCTGGAGGCATTCAGGGCTGTGGCCAAAGCTCAGTCGCTGAGTGGGCTCCCAATCGGGTCATAACTCATCAAACCGAGACTGTCTTCGTTACGCACGGCCGATTCGCGTAAACGCTCGGGGTGCACTGCTGTCAACCGCTCACCCCCCGCTTGAGACTCTCGATGAATAAAACTCACTCTGGGTAAACGTGTACGCTGAAATCGACCGGCTGCCTCACGCAATGACGCACTTGCCTGTACACATCGACCCAGAATGACAGCGTCTTCCAACGCACTCGCAGCACCTTGGCCAAACCAAGGCATCATCGGATGCGCCGAATCACCCAACAAAACCACGTCGCCACGTGACCATTCTGTCAGGGGCTCACGGGCATACAGTCCCCACTTGTGGCAACGGCCATTTGGCGTGGCCGCCAAAATCGCATGCACCTCGGGGTGAAAACCCTGCAGCAAGCTGCCAAGCTCGTCGATATCGCCTCGCTGCGACCAACTCTCACTCTGAGGTTCGGTCACCCGTAAAAACGCCACATAGTTGATAAGCCGACCTTGGCGAATCGGATACCGTACAAATAGCCGCCCGGGGCCTGCAAATACTTTGGACCCTTCACTCAATTCAACCTTGATACGTACCGCCTCGGCCAGTCCCCGCCAAGCGACAAACCCGGAATATGCAGGAGGCTCCGCTTGCCATAGAGACTGCCTGACCAGCGACTTCAATCCATCAGCGCCGATCACTGAGGTGGTCACATGTTCTTTGATTGCTCCGTCTGGTAGAGCAAAACGCAGAACGACGGACGAGCTCTGTTCGATGTCCACCAATCGATGACCTACCTGGATGCCAACCGGATCGAGCTCAAGCAGTCTGCGTACGAGCAAGGCATGCAAGTCTGCTCTGTGCAACTGCAGATAGGGCGCGCCATATTGCTCGCGCGTCTGGCGACGATCAAATCTCACGAGGAGCTCGCCGCTTTCGTAATGACAGGTTAGTTGCTGCATCGGCTCATCAGCAACGACACGGAGCGACTCACCCACGCCCAACCAGTCGAGTGCCTTGACGGCATTCGGGGTCAATGACAAGCCAGCACCGACTTCACCTAACTCGTGCGCCTGCTCAAAGACCGTCGGTCTGTATCCCGCTTGATACAGAGCGATGGCTGCCGAGAGCCCACCAATGCCCGCACCGATAATGGCCACGTCCCGGTTTGTCATGCGCGGGGATCGGCGATCAAACCCAAGGCGCCGGGATTGATCAGACCGTCGGGATCGATCTTATTTTTCAATTCGGCGATCAGACCCTGAAAAGCCGGATCGCGCCCCTGCAAAAATGGGTATGCGCGCCCGATTTGCAAGTGAGCGCCGTCATGCTCCGCCATGAGGGCGATTAATTCGAGACGTAGCGCTTCAACATATCGACGCGCATCGGGATTATCTTGAGACGGCTGTAGCGCCTGCCGAAGCCCGGGCTCGAGCGTCGCCTCATGCAACGGCAACCAGGCATCTTTCCAGTACAGCACCGGCTCATGTAGGACGCAGGAGGGTCCGATGCCGGCAAATACCATGAACAGTGAGATGCCGAGTCGCTCACACTGCGCCTGATGACGTTCCCGCACAGCCTCGAAATCCCGATGGAATGCCGTCAATGCCGAGTGCGGCAAAATGATATTAAGCGGTAACAAACGCCGCCCACCCGGGCCGACCACCATCGGCGATGGAAACGGTGTCGATTGAATGACAGCGGCCATGGTATTGGCCACCTCACGACCGTGTTGGTGCATGATCGCGCGCAGCTCTCGCACGTCGAGTGCAAGCCGCGTAGCATCACGACCTTCCAGCAATATATTGATGATGTACTGCGAACGGGCAAGAAAGCCCCGTCCCGCAGAGGCCATTCGCCAAGCCTGACGCAAACCGCTCCACACTCCATCTTGCGCCCGCGAGACCGCCCATAACGCACGCAAATCTTGGATCAAGCTTTGTTCGCCCGCTACCCACTGTGCGAGCCGAGTCTCCAAACCGAAGACCTCGGTGGCTAATCCGCTGTGTAAGACCTCTGACAAGGCACGCTGCAATGCCTCGAATTCGTCGATAGCAAATGACAAGGCAGCGCGGACCCGAGGGACAGGCTCGAGTTGCAGGGTCATCGCGGTTTTGATCCCGAGGGCTCCCGCATCCGCAGTGAACAAGCCTGTGAGATCGGGGCCAAACGGACGAAAGAACGCCGATCGTCGGCCACGCGCAGCGGTGTTGAGCACGTCGCCCGTTCCAAGTACCACTTCAAAGCCCAGTACCGCAGCGGCTGAGGTTCCGTGACGGGCCGAGCCAAACGTGGCTGCACCCTGAGACATACCACCCCCGAGTGTCGCCAAGGACCCAGACATCGGGCCCCAAAATTTCGCCCGCAAACCATGCGGGGCAAGTTCGGCACTGATCTGCGCCCAAGTGCACCCCGCTTCGGCTGTTAACAATAAGTCATGGGGCTCAAAACTACGGATCCGTCGCATACCCCCAAGATCCATCACTATGGACCAACTCTGTCGCGGCAAGAAGGCATCGGTGTACGACATGCCCCCGCCTCGCACATGCAGTGCAATCCGATGAACTCGCGCAAGCTGAACCACAGTTTGCACATCAGCGGTCGATCGGGGATGAATGACGGCGAGAGGTGTCGCGCCGCATCGATATACATCCTGAGCAAAGAATTCGCGCTGCGCGAGCGCGTCGGTCACCTGATCCGGTGAGAGCTGCTCGCGAAACACGCCAAGGACATCAACCGACGCCGACATCCTTTTGCGCAACCGTACAATGCAGAAAGGTGGGAGTGGACTTTGACTCAAGCACACGCAAGCCAGCGCCACGCAGTAGGGCTTGAAAATCACTGGCGACAAATGCGGGCGAATATGGCTCGCAATTGTAAAGCGCGTCGAACTTCAACCAAAGTTGATTGGCTGCTGGCAGGTTGCGGCTATTGGGTGCATCAATGATCGTAAAACGCCCCCCAGGACGAAGCAGTCGCGCCACCTCCGCCAAAATCACCTTGAACAATCGCTCCGGTACTTCATGGAACAGAATGTACGCCAAGATTACATCGTACTGTCCTGAGGGTAATCCCGTGTCTTCAGCGAGGCCTTGTCGAAAATGCACATCAAAATCAAGATCGACAGCGCGCTTATGGGCATAACGTAACAGTGGCAGCCCTACATCCAGGCCGGTCACTTCCGCTTCAGGAAAGCGTCTCTTCAACGCTGTTGTGCACTGCCCGATGGAGCAGCCGAGATCGAGAACCCGCCTGACCTCACCCTCTTCGGGGGCGCTGACAAAATCCACCACTTGCTGATGCAGCTCATCTTGATCGTTGGCACCCTGATAAAAAACCTTGGTGCCGTGATGAAAGACATATCCGGCAAGGCTATCACCGACATAGCCTCCAGGCTGTAAATGGATATCTAGCGTCGCATAAGCTGGCACTTCAAAGCTCGGGGTGTAATGCAAGCGACCGGGACGAGTGTGTTCAGCGGCAGCCAGCTCCGCCTCATAGGTGTCTCGCTGCGCAGAAAAGCTACGTTGCAGTTTGTCCCAGGTCTGTTGCTGCTGGCTACGCATCAGACGCTTCCACACCCGAACTCGGGAATCCTCTTCAGCGGAGGGCTCATGCGCAAAAGCGGCAATCTTTGGAAATAAATTCAGGATATTGTGATTGCGAACCGCCTCCATGAAACTCAAATAGCTTTCGTCTTCGAGCGATGGCGGACGCGGCAAGACACCCTGATACCCTCTCATACTCAAGCCGACTCCCTTTTGGCTTCCCGCAAGCTCTGAGAGAAAATATCGTATTCGTTGACATCCTGCTTGCGTTTACGGGTCCAGCTTGTGGCAAAACCACGCGGAAAATGCTCGTCACCATCGCGATGACCATCTTCAGACCAAATGAGCGGACATAGAGACCCCATGGGGCGCTCGCCTTCAATCATTTCATCGTGGCTGATACCGGCCAAGTTGACGCAATCGGGCCTGGGGGCCCAGCGGATATCGTCACCAAAGATTCGGACGGATAGCGCGATACGCCAATCGTCCTCCGGGTTACCGCCGGAGTAATGCAGCGTCCACGGATGCACCACCAGCAAATCACCCGGCTCCATCTCCCAACGCAAGAAGCGCGTATTGGGAT
>CAZHLL010000105.1:0-4249 GCA_964533305.1 uncultured Acidibacter sp. | reverse complement strand
GGGCCTGCTTCAACAGCTGGCTCAATGTGCCCAAGCCGCGTACCATCCGTGTCATTACGCAGCTCCCTCAGGCGGTACGGGTTCTGCACCGAGGCCGGGGCCGAACATCCCAGCGGTGTACTGCCGAGTCCACTGCGCCAATGTATCTTGGACGCGCTTGTTCCCCTTGTTGTTAGTCGCCGAGCCAAACTCACCGTTGATCCCGCCAATCAACGCGTCGCCCGCAAATCGACTATTGAATTCAGGCGAGGGATATTTCATCACCGAGCTGCCATAGCCAAAGGCCATTGGCGTTTCACGGAACGCTTCCTTCGCCAGCAGCGCGCGCTCAAAGCCCTCGGGGCTCTGCCTAGTTGCTATGTCAAAAGCCACGCCGCAGTGCGCTATGTAAGGGCATCTTAGCTAGTGCATATTTCCAGATCAAAGATTGAACTTGCGTCGCATCCGGCCGACGAACTCCATGGCCGCCTTGGCCTTAGGGCTCACCACTCCAGGCTCGCGGACTGGTTCAGTGATACCTTCCATCACCTTCTCCCGCAGCCCCGCAGGTGCATACTGACGAGCAATCTCTACATCGCTCATCAAATCCGTTTCTTCGACTGGTCCGTAATTACTCACGGCCCGACTGGTAAGCGGAGCCGGAGCATTCAGCATTGACTGGCTCTCCGTATTGACAGCTGCAATGATCGGACGCGCTGCAGCTGTAGTTGATGCAGCGGCTTGTCCTTGCCGCGCTTTGATCACGCTCTGCATAACCTGCATCGCGCGCTCCTGTTTTTCCGGATCAGACGAATTCAGCTCAGTCGCCATCTGGCTGTAGCTCATCTGAGGGATACCTACATCCGCCCGTTCCTTGTCGTATGGGAGGCCAGGGGCTCCACCTTGGTACTTGGCGCGGATAGCCCGGGCCATTTCGGCCTGCTCCCCAGCTACAGCTTTACCAATTCGCCGATCAAAGGTGCCGCGCACCTCGCCACCCAGGAGCTTGCCGAGTTCATCGTCAAGATTCCCGCCTTGCCGCATCGCAATCTCGGCCAGGGTCTCGGCCTGGGCCGCGTTGCCCTGATATGCAGCCAGGCGTGCTTCGGTGTCGTCCAGGCGAGACTGCAGCATTTCGTAAGCCCGCTGCTTGGCTGCCGCGTAAGCCGAGTCAACGACTGGGTTCGGATCACGAGCAATCCCGAAGCCGCTGCGGTCGCGCCGCACGCCGCCTGAATACATCGCGTCGTCGTCACCGAATGCCGCCTCGTCAGGGATGTCCGTTACGGCGTCGACGATGGCGGTCATTTCCTGTGCTGCAGCCTCTTCAGCGAGGCGGCGGAAATCAGACTCATTCGCCATGACCTGGATGTCACGGGCGCGAGCGATCTCTTCTTCGGACAGCGGGTCCTGAGCGCCGATCACGGGGCGATTTGGGTCAATCTTCCGCTGCCCCATCTCAACGAGGGCCTGTTCGACGAGGGCCCTGGACTGCGAACCAGGGGCGAACAGCGGCTGCCCACTCGCCCCCACCAACCTCGGGTCATCAAGGCTCAGCTCACCGGTAGCGACCAAAGGCGCAATCACGTCGCGGTATGCGTTGCGCGTTTCCGGTGCGTCCATAAACGAGCCGGCAATGAGCTCGTTCAAAAAGCGCTCGGTCGACATCGCGCCTTCACCAAGCCTGCCCAGCTGTCGGCGGCTGTTATCGATATAGGTGTCTTCGTTCCCGACCCAACGGCGAATTCCAGCGTCAGTCGATAGAGGGCCAGGGCCAATTTCACGCTCTATGCCGTAGTTGCCGGTCAAATGGAACGCGCCGGTTGGCTTTCCCGCTTCATCCAGCTTTGGCGTCAGCTGAGAAGTGCCGCCATCAGGCTTACGGAAGTAGACGGGGAAGTTTCCGTCAATCTGCTCGGGGCGGATTGCGACCTCTCGTCTCGGGTCTGCATACACTTCGTACCCCTGCTGCTCGGCAATAGCGCGAACCTCCGGGAATCCGATTACCTTGCGCGAGCCAGGGGCAGCAGTGCGGACGGACTGCACCCCCAGCAAGGGGCCAAGCTCTTCAGCAATGGCAGCCATGTCATACGACGCAGGCTGGCCAAGGCGGAACAGCGGCTCCTCGAGGGTTTCAATGCCGTAGCGGCCGTCGGGGACCTCGCGCTTGGCGCTCATCTGCTCCATCGCCTTGAGCTCGGGGTTCCACCGCTCCGCCCGATAGACCGGCACGTAAACCTTGCGCGTTGCCAAACTCCCCAGCGCGCGCGGATACTGCTCCGAGCGTGCTGTTTCAGCCATGCCCACAAAGGTGCCAAGCTCGCCACCTTTTGCATAGATATTCAGCACGTCCGCCGGTAGCTTTTCTGCCGGAATAAATCCTTTCCGCGACAGCGCTGACGAGCCGATAAGGGGCGGCTCCGTAGCCTCCTTGGCTTCTTTGGCGGCCCTGCCGATGCTGACCTCTTCAGCCTGTTCACTGCTGTAGGGGCTATCGAGATTTCCGGGGCGGGTGTACGCAATTGCCGTCGGATCGATGCGCTTAACGGCTAACTGACCCTGGCGCGGGCCGCTGGATGCCGCCCATTGGCCAGAAACCTGGCGATTTGGGACATCAACAGTGCCAAATGGCGCGATATTTGTACCGAATTCAGTCTTCGGACGCCGCGCAGTCGGATCGTCGGACGTGAATACGCCAAAGCGGTCGTTATCCGTCAGCGTGAGGTCCTCGTAATTGGACTGCCGGGGCATGCCATAGGCGTAATCGCCGTATTCGATGGCGACCGAGGGGTATTCCTGCCCGCGCTCCGGGGTCATCACGTCTTCTGCGCGCAGCGCGACGCGAGGCTGCCCGCGCATTGCCTTGTCCGTCAGGTACGCGATGTCGGATTCGCCCAGCAGCAAGTCAGACAGGCCGCCGCGTCGTGTCCGTGGGTCGACGTCCACCCCGCGTGGCTTGGGATCTAACTGTTCTTGGCGTAGCCGAGAGGCGTACGGCTTGCCGCGACGGCCGTCAGCACCTCGTGCGCTAGGCGAATTGCCGGGGATTCCGGCGTAATCCAATCGCAGGGCGACACTCCCGTTAGGCAGGCCAACGATTGCGGCTTCTTGCGGCACCTCGCCGTAGCTATATCGAGGGTCGTCGGGGTTGCCAGGCGAGCGAAATCCACCAATACCGCTAATTGCACCCGCCATTGGGTCTGTCTTGCGTTGCGTAAGACAAGTCTATCGACGAGATTTATTGGCCTTCCGTTGATTAGGCCCTCGCGGGAGCAGCGCGGCGCGAAAAAAATCTGAGAAATTTCAACGCCGAGTCAACATACGCCCCTGTTCATCCCTATTTTTTCAACATTTTTACCCCTGGGCGTCCGAGTTTTTCCCTATAGGGGCGCCTCGCGGGAGCCACGCGATTTTTGCTGCGGCGCGCGGTCTACATCAAACACCCCCCGCACAATCCGATGGTCGCCAGACAAAAAAACCAAGTGACCTGAGTAGCGGCAGCCGCGTCCGCGTGCGCGCTGCGCGCGCTCAACGCGTCCGCTGAATGCGAGAGAAAGCGAAGGAAGCCAGCTGCGTTGCGAGAGAAGCGAACGTCGCGTCGCGTGCTAGTGATAACGAAAGCAAGCGCGAATGAAGCAGCAGAAGAGCACGTGTTACGTCTGCGAGCGAGAGTGCGCGGGTGTTCTTCATGAGTGATTCATTAGTAGCGCTTATCCCTGAAAGATCAACAGACGCCCCGCGCTCGCGCACGGGCGCAACTCGTCCTCCACAAGCACCGCGCCTTTTCGCGATGGGGGCGCCAAATCCCCTGGAGCGTCAGCGTTTGCTGACATTTGCACGCTAATTAACATCAGCTCAACATCACTCAACGCCGCGAGAGGCCCCGGTCACCGCGCACGCGCCGCGCTCTGTCGCGTCTCAGTACCCCGGAGCCACCCTCGCCATCCATAACAGATGTCTCACATGAGTCTCACCCTGTGAGTTGACATCAGCCGCGCGCCGCCCCGCTCTCAGGGGTTCGCTGGTGTCCATCTACAGCAGTGCATTTGGCGCTGCTTACTTCGATGACCATCCTCGTCAACCACAACTGGATCGATGGCGCAGCTGGCTGCATGGTTCGCCGCTCCATGGCGACCTACACCTGGCACGGCATCGAGGGCGACTTCGACTACGACGAAGAGCTCCTCGATCCCGAAGGCCTCTGGGCAGCCAACCTCCTCCTCGCCTCGAGCCACGTCCCCGACACCGAGATCCCCTTCTGATCTATCCC
>CAZHLL010000104.1:0-4297 GCA_964533305.1 uncultured Acidibacter sp. | reverse complement strand
GGACGCGGATGGCGTGATCCGCGGCAGCTACACCAACGGACGTGTGGATGCGCTCGCGCAAGTCGCGATGGCCCGCTTTTCCAATCCCACTGATCTTCGCGCGACCAATGATTCCTCCTGGAGCGAGACCTTCGAGTCGGGCCCTGCGCTGATTGGTGCGCCGGGCGCAGGGGGGCTCGGACAAATTCAGGGTGGGGCGCTCGAGAATTCGAACGTCGACATCACGCAGCAGCTCGTCAATATGATCACCGCGCAGCGTAATTTTCAGGCTAACGCCAAAGTGATCTCGACGGCGGATGCTCTCGCGCAAACGCTGATCAACCTGCGCTGATCATGGATAAGGCCATCTACACGGCGATGGTGGGGGCGAAGTCGGCGCTACAGGCGCAGGCGGTCACCAGTCACAACCTCGCCAACTTGTCGACGACCGGGTTTCGCGCGGATTTGGCCGCTTTTAGCTGGCAGAACATCGGCGACGAGGAAGCCTCGGTACGAGCGATCGGAACCACGGCAAAGCCGGGTTTCAATGCCGCAACCGGTCCCTTGGTGAGCACGGGTCGTGAGCTCGATGTCGCAGTGCAAGGGGCGGGTTGGTTCGCCGTACAGGCGGACGATGGCTCTGAAGCCTACACGCGTGCCGGTGATTTCCGCTTGGATCCCGCCGGCGAACTGCGCACCGGATCCGGTCGCGCGGTATTGGGCGACGGCGGTCCCATCGTCGTGCCCCCGCACTCGTCACTGACAGTGGCCAGCAACGGCGAAATCACGATCGTACCGCTCGGTCAGGGGCCGGAAGCGCCCGCCATCATCGGCCGGCTCAAATTGGTGAATCCCGCCGTCAATTCTTTGGCGCGAGGTAGCGATGGTTTATTCCGTTTGACTGACGGCGGCGTGGCGCCGAGCGATCCCACGGTCGAAGTCACGACCGGCGTGCTTGAGGGCAGTAACGTCAATGCGGCTCAAGCGCTGGTCAGCATGATCGAGATTTCTCGGCATTTTGATTTGCAGATGCGCGCGATTCGCAGCATCGAAGAAAACTCGAATCAAACCGCCAGTCTTTTGAACATGCGTTGAGCACGATTTTTGCATTGAGGTAATTATTATGGATCCAGCACTGTGGGCAGCGAAAACCGGGCTTGAAGCCCAACAGACCCGAATGAGTGTGACCGCCAATAATCTGGCGAACGTCAACACCACGGGTTTCAAGAAGGGCCGCGTGGCCTTCGAAGACCTGATGTACCAAAACCTGCGGCAGGTGGGCGCGACCGGTGGTCAGGATACCTTGTTGCCATCGGGTCTTAACCTGGGCACTGGATCTCGCGTGGTGTCCACAGAAAAAGTGAACACCCAAGGCGGCATGCAGATCACGGATAACCAATTCGATGTCGCGATCAATGGCCGAGGCTTCTTTCAGGTGGCCTTGCCCGATGGCACCACCGCCTACAGTCGGGACGGTAGCTTCAAGGTCAATGCGCAGGGCGAGCTCGTGAATGGCAGCGGCTATCGTGTACAACCGGTGGTCTCCATACCGGATGGCGCCCAGTCGGTGACGATCGGTACCGATGGCTCGGTCTCGGTACAGCTCGTCGGCGAGACGAGCGCCAATCAGGTCGGCACGATCCAGCTTGCGGATTTCATCAATCCTTCAGGTCTGCAGGCTCGCGGCGAAAATCTATTGCTCGAATCTGCCTCCAGCGGTCCACCCCAAACCGGCACTCCCGGCGTCAACGGGCTTGGTGCCTTGCAGCAGGGCGCGCTCGAAGCCTCGAACGTGAATGTTGTGGAAGAGCTCGTCAGCATGATTGAAACCCAGCGCGCCTATGAAATGAATTCCAAGGCGATCTCCACCACCGATCAGATGCTCGAGTATCTGACTCAAAGATTGTGAGGTAGCGTGATGCGCATCCTTCATCGTTCATCCACTCGTAGGCTCGCCGCCATCCGCGCGCGCTCGCTGCGATCGGCGCTCGGCCTGCTCGCGCTCGCCGTGGTCAGCGGTTGCGCGGCCATGCCGGAAGGTGTGCTGGACAGTGAGGCCTGGCAGCCGACGGCGCCCGATATGCTGTTGCCCGAGGCGCCCGCCAACGGGGCCATCTACCAGTCCGGGCAGGATATTCGGCTGTTTGAGAATTCCGTCGCGCGACGCGTGGGCGATACGCTCACCATCCGCCTGGTCGAGAACATGAACGCCGCCAAGAGTTCGAGCACGGCGACCTCCAAATCCACCGGTGTCGAGCTTCTCGGACCCACCATTGCTGGTCGGCCAGTCACGGCCAATGGGGTCGAGATCCTTAATAATTCATTGGAGTCCGATAAGTCGTTCAGCGGCGAGGGCAGCAGTCGGCAGAGCAATAGTCTCTTTGGTGACATCACCGTGACCGTGGCGCAGCGTTGGCCGAACGGTAACCTGCTGGTGCGCGGCGAGAACTGGATCACCATCAATCAAGGTCGGGAGTTCGTTCGCGTGAGCGGGATCGTGCGCAGCGTCGATATCTCGCCCGATAACTCGGTACTGTCGACCAAGATTGCGAACGCTCGCATCAGCTATGCCGGGCGCGGCGCGATCAATGACGCGAACTCGCCGGGGCTGCTCTCGCGGTTCTTCAACTTGCCGTGGTTACCGTTGTGAGGATGGGCGCCATGATCAAAATCATTCTTTGCAGCTTGCTTGTGCTCATGACGGCTCCTGCCCAGGCCGAGCGGGTCAAGGATCTCGCGTCGGTCGCGGGCGTACGCAGCAACCAGTTGGTTGGTTATGGTTTGGTGGTGGGCCTGGATGGCACGGGTGATCAAACGAGCCAGGCGCCCTTCACCATCCAGAGCATCAAAAATATGCTGGCGCAGTTCGGCATCACGGTACCGCCCAATGTCAATCCGCAGCTCAAGAATGTGGCCGCTGTCACGGTGACGGCGCAGCTTCCGCCCTTTGCCAAGCCCGGCCAGTTGATGGATGTCACGGTGTCTTCGATCGCCAATGCCGGCAGTCTCCGTGGTGGTGCACTCTTGATGACGCCCCTGCGTGGCGCCGATGGCGAGGTCTATGCCATGGCGCAGGGCAATCTGATTGTGTCCGGTTTCGGTATCTCCGGGCAGGATGGTTCGCGCATATCGGTCAACGTGCCGAGCACAGGTCGGATCCCGGGCGGTGCGACCGTCGAGCGTTCCGTTGCCTCCAATTTTGCGACCGAACCCACAGTGACGCTCAATTTGCATACCCCGGATTTCACGACGGCGACTCGTCTGACCGCGGGTATCAATGATTTACTGGGTCCCGGCACGGCTGAGACGTTGGATGCCGTATCAATCCAAGTGGCCGCTCCGGAAGATCTCTCGCAACGGATCGCTTTCGTGTCGACGCTCGAGCAGCTCGAGATTCGACCTGGCGAGGCACCGGCGCGGGTGATCGTCAATTCACGCACCGGTACCGTCGTGATCGGCAGCAGCGTTCGGGTGTTGCCCGCGGCTGTCACTCACGGCTCGCTGGCCGTGACCATTACCGAACGGACGGATGTGAGCCAGCCCAATGCCTTTGCCGAAGGCGATACGGCGCTTGTTGCCCGCTCCGAGCTGACCGTGGAGCAGCCGGATGCACGGATGTTCAAGTTCGATGCGGGCGTCTCGCTCGATACGTTGGTCGATGCCGTGAACAAAGTTGGCGCAGCCCCCGGGGACCTGGTGGCGATCCTTGAGGCGCTGCGGCAAGCCGGTGCCTTGCGTGCCGAGCTCGTGGTGATCTGAGACCGCCATGACCACCACCGCTTCACTCTCCAACTACACCGATCTGCAAGGGCTGGCAGGGCTCAAGCGTGAGGCTCGTGTTGATGAGCGCGCGGCGCTGCGCGAGACCGCTCGGCAGTTCGAGAGTCTCTTCATCAAGATGATGTTGAGCAGCATGCGTGAGGCGAGCGAGGGTGACCCGATTTTTGACTCCGATCAGAGCCAAATGTATCGCGGCATGTTCGATGATCAGATGTCGCTCGAGTTATCGGCGGGGCGTGGTATCGGTCTCGCCGATGCGCTCGTTGAGCAGCTGATGCGCGATCGGATTCTGTCATCGCCCGCACCGACCGTTGCGCGAGCAGGACCCGTGGAGGTGAGCGCGCGCACCGACGGGGTCGCGCCTTTAGCGATAGCCGATCGCGCCGATGGGGACGCAACCCCGGGCTCCAAGCGCGCATTCCTCGAGGCGATCCGACCGGCTGCCGAGCAGGCTGCCAAAGAATTAGGTATTGCACCACGCTCTTTGATGGCGCAGGCCGCACTCGAGACGGGATGGGGCCGTTCACTACCACGACAC
>CAZHLL010000103.1:0-4327 GCA_964533305.1 uncultured Acidibacter sp. | reverse complement strand
CAATACTCGGCAAATCGCCTCCAGGCCTTGCTGATCCGTTTCGTCAAAGCGCGCCAAGTGCGGGCTATCGAGATCGAGCACGCCCAATAATCGTTGGTCATCAAAGATCAGCGGGATCACGATCTCGGAGTTCGATGCGCTATCACAGGCGATATGGCCCGGAAAGGCATGGACATCCTTGACGAGTTGCGTCTCGCGCGTCGCGGCGGCCGTGCCGCACACGCCCTTGCCGAGTGCAATGCGCACACAAGCCGTTTTGCCTTGAAACGGGCCGAGGATCAGTTCCTGCTCAGCTTCTTGCCAAAGATAAAAACCCGCCCAGTTGAGTGCGGGCAGGTTGTGATAGATGAGCGCGGCCGTGTTGGCGAGATTGGCGATGAGATCGCGCTCGCCCTGCAGCAGCCCGACAAGTGCCGATTCGAGCTCGGCATAGCCGCGCGCCTTGTCGTTGAAATCGATCAGAGCATGTTCCGGTTCGTGCGCCATCAGGCTCGCTCCGTGGTGAAAGTCACAACCTCATCGATGGCGTCCGCTCCCGCGCACACCATCATCGCCCGATCAAACCCCAGCGCGACGCCTGCGCAAGGCGGCAGCCCGGCGGCGAGCGCCTCGAGCAGGTACTCATCCACTGCATATTCTGCCAAGCCTGCCGCGCGCCGCGCGAGATTATCCTGCTCAAAGCGTCGGCGCTGCTCTCGACTGTCGGCAAGTTCCACAAAGCCGTTGGCGAGCTCGATACCGTCGGCATAGATCTCGAACCGCAGCGCAAACGCGGGGTCGGTCGGATCCAGCGCGGCGAGCGCCGCCTGCGACGCCGGGTAATGCGTGAGGGCATACCAATGATCTTTGCCGAGCGTGGGTCCGACCACCGTCCCCACCAGAAAATCGCACAAGCCATCGCGTGTCAGGCTCGCTGCGCTGCCGGTATCGAGCCCATGCACCGAGGCACGCTCGCGCAAGGCTTCAAGGGAAGCGGTAAGCGGGTCGAGCTGCAGATGTTCCCTGCATACGTCGTGATAACGTTGCGTCGCCCGCGGCCGCGCCGAGCCGCCGAGTGCGATGGCATAGGCATCGAGTAAATCCATGACTTCATGGATCAAAGAATCCATGCTGAAGCCGACACGGTACCACTCGAGCAGCATGAATTCCGCATTGTGCAGTCGGCTTTGCTCTTCGCCGCGAAACACATGACAGAGCTGGTAGATATCACCACTGCCTGCGGCCAAGAGCCGTTTCATGGCGTATTCAGGCGAGGTGTGCAGATAGCGCGGGCTCCCCTCGAGCTCGGCACTCACGGGGCGAAGATTGACGTCGGTCACGGCGTGGCGTACGAGCGCAGGCGTATCCACCTCAAGTACGTGGCGGCTTGCAAAGAATTCGCGTGTAGCGGCAAAGAGCTGCGCACGCTGCTGCAGCCGCTCACGCGTGGCGGTGGGTTGCCAAAGGGCGTTGTCTGAGGGCTGGGGCATGACGGGGTTCTTTGATCACTCGGATCGAGGCAGTGCCGAGATCTACGCCCGCGGCGCACCCAGCCGCTCGCCGATCGCTTCGCCCATGCGCACGATATCGCCGCTTTTCAAGCCCTCGCGCCAACGAATCGAATCTTTGGGAAACAGCAGGATCACCGTAGAGCCCATGTTGAATCGACCCATTTCATCGCCGCGTTGCATGCGAGTCTCGATGCCCTGTAGCGAGAGTCGGGTGAGCGTGCGCGGTCGGCGTGGCGCGACCTCGCCGTGCCAGATGGTCTCGATACTGCCCACGTTGAGTGCGCCCACCATCACGAGGCCATGACAAAATCCATCTTGCTCAAAGAAAACATTGACGCGCTCGTTACGCGCAAAGAGATTGGCGACGCCATCGGCGGTCACACGATTGACACTGAAGAGTCGACCCGGTACGAACCAGGCATCACGCAGCACTCCATCACAGGGCATGTGGATCCGGTGATAGTTGTAGGGCGCCAAATAAATCGTTGCAAACCGACCGTGACGGAACCGCTCAATCCAGTCCTGTCGACCGGCGAGTAAAGCATCCAGCGTGTAGTGCCGGCCCTTGGCCTGCAGTAGACGGTCATTATCAATCTCACCGATTTCGCTGATCGTGCCATCCACCGGGCAGGCGAGCGCCGCCGGATCCGCGGGCAGGGGCCGGGCATCCGGCCGCAACGCGCGGGTAAAAAACGCATTGAAGGAATCGTACGCGTAGGGGTCCGTCTGCAGTGCATCACTGAGATCGGGGCGAAAGAGTCGGCTGAACTCGCGGATGAAGAGGTTCTTGAACCACGGCGTCTGGCTGCGCGCGGCGGCATGAATCAGGCGTGAGATGGCATGCTGCGGCAGCACATGCTGCAGGGCGATGAAGGCGCGCGTGCCGAGACCCGGTTGCGACGGCGCAAAGTCGGGCGAGGAGGGTGGGTTCGATGGCACAATATCCTTTGACATGCGCAAAGTATCCCACAAGGCAGCCCCGTCGGAGACAGTGCTCGCCGCACTCAAGCGAGGGGCCCGACGGCTCGCGAAGGCGCAGGTCTTCTTTGGTCACGGCACCGACAACGCGCTCGATGAATCGGCGGCCTTGCTGGCCTACGTGCTCAAGATCACGGGGCCTTTCCCTTCCCGCACCCTGCAGCGTGCGTTACGGCCCGCCGAGCGTTCGGCCTTCGAAGCGCTACTCGAACTTCGGATCGAGACCCGACAGCCGGCCGTGTATCTCACCGGGGTCACGTGGTTTGCGGGGCTCCCGCTCAAGACCGATGCTCGCGCGCTCGTGCCGCGCTCACCGCTGGCCGAATTGATCGAGCGTGAGTTCCGGCCGTGGATCGATCCTGCGCGCGTGCGACGTATCCTTGATCTTTGCACGGGCGGGGGTTGTATCGCACTCGCCTGCGCGCATTATTTGCCGAAGGCCCGCGTGGATGGCACCGATATTTCAAAGGACGCCTTGTCACTTGCGCAAGAAAATCGCCGTGCGCTGGGGTTGACGCGCCGGGTGCGCTTGATCGAGTCCGACCATTTCGCGGCGCTCGAGGGTGAGCGGTACGATATCATCGTCAGCAATCCGCCCTACGTGGGCGCGCGTGAGCTCAAGTCCTTGCCCGAAGAATACCGCCATGAGCCGAGCCTTGGTTTGGCGGCGGGCCGACAAGGTCTTGATTCGGTGCGCGTGATCCTCGATGAGGCCCTCGAGCATCTCAACCCGAGAGGTATCTTGGTGGTCGAGGTGGGCAACACCGAGGGGCTCGTGCGGCGCACATGGCCGAGCTGGCCATTCACGTGGCTCGAGTTCGAGCGCGGTGGGGGTGGTGTGTTTTTGTTGACGCGCGAGCAGATCGAGCGGCAGGTCAGGTAAAGCGCATGTCCGGAAATACTTGGGGACGTCTTTTTCAGGTGACAACCTTTGGCGAGAGCCACGGGCCAGCGCTCGGCTGTGTGGTGGATGGCTGTCCGCCCGGGCTCGAGCTGAGCGAGGCCGATTTTGCCCGCGACGTTGATCGCCGACGCACGGGTACCTCGAAGTTTGTCAGTCAACGAAAAGAAGCGGATGTTGTGCGTATCCTCTCTGGCGTCTTTGAAGGCCGGACTACCGGAACGTCTATCGGGCTTCTCGTTGAGAATACCGATGCCCGCTCGCGCGATTACGACAAGATCAAAGATCGCTTTCGACCGGGGCACGCCGATTACACCTACCAACAAAAATACGGTTTTCGCGATTATCGCGGTGGTGGCCGATCCTCCGCGCGCGAGACCGTGGTGCGCGTGGCCGCCGGAGCGATTGCGCGCAAATTTTTGGCCGAGCGGCTCGGCATCGAAATCTTTGGCTATCTGAGCAAGATCGGTGATTTGGAGCTTGCGCCGGTCGCGCCCGAGACCGCCTACGACAACCCGTTTTTTTGCCCTGACCCTGCACGGGTGACCGAGCTCGAAGAGCTCATCTGGAAAATCCGCGGTGAGGGGGATTCGCTCGGGGCGCGCGTGACCGTGGTCGCACGCAAGGTGCCACCCGGCCTTGGTGAGCCCGTGTTCGATCGACTCGATGCCGACATTGCGCACGCCATGATGGGCATCAATGCGGTGAAGGCTGTCGAGATCGGCGCGGGCGTGCGCTCGGTCGAGCAGCGGGGCAGTGAGCATCGCGACGAGCTCACCCCGAGCGGATTTTTGAGCAATAACGCGGGCGGCGTGTTGGGCGGCATCTCGAGCGGGCAAGACATTGTCGTGCACGTCTCGCTCAAGCCGACGTCAAGCAGTCAGGTGCCCGGGCAGACCATCAATGTGGCGGGTGAGCCGGGCGAGGTCATCACCACCGGGCGACACGACCCGTGTGT
>CAZHLL010000102.1:0-4351 GCA_964533305.1 uncultured Acidibacter sp. | reverse complement strand
GTTCATCACCTTGGATTCATTGGGACGCGGACGGCGTTTGTCGATGATCGCGAGCTCCACATCGTCCAGCCGTTTGGCCAGCGCCCTCGCCCGCACCACGCCGCCCACATCCGGCGAGACCACGATCATGTCGGCATAACCCTGCTTCCAGGCATCCCCGAGCAACACCGGTGAGGCGTAGACATTATCCACCGGGATATCAAAGAAACCTTGGATCTGCTCGGCATGCAAGTCGACGGTGAGCACGCGGTTAATGCCGGCGCCGGCCATCATGTTGGCGACGAGCTTGGCGGAGATGGCCGAACGGGTGGCGCGCGGCCGGCGATCTTGGCGGGAATACCCCATGTAGGGCACCACGGCAGTGATGCTCGCGGCCGACGCCCGGCGGCAGGCATCGGCCATGATGAGCAACTCCATCAAATGATCGTTCACCGGCGGGGAAGTCGGCTGCACGAGAAACACGTCGCGCCCCCGAACGTTTTCCATCAACTCGACGTTGACCTCGCCATCACTGAACCGACCCACGACCGACCGGCCGAGCGGCACACGCAGGTGACGGGCGATATCCTGGGCTAATGCCCCATTGGCATTGCCCGAAAACAGCACCATCGTTTGATCGTCCACGCGGCCCTCTCCCAAAACGGCATCCCGTCAAATTGGCTGGGGTGGAAGGATTCGAACCTCCGAATGGCGGGATCAAAACCCGCTGCCTTACCACTTGGCGACACCCCAGCAGACGGTGCGATCGAGCAATCAGTCGAGTTTAGACTCCAGCGGTGAGTGCTGCAGACCCTGCACCACCCAGGCTTGCCACCCGGTCGGCACCCGCGCGTGGACCGCCTCGGCCTCAAGCCGGGTCGGAAAACGGGCGAAAATGCAGGATCCGGTACCGGAAAGCCGCGCCGTGGCGTACGACCCGAGCCAGTCAAGCGCTTGCGCCACCTCCGGGTAACGCGCACGCACGACTGGTTCGCAATCATTGCGCCCCTCGTCGATCAAGCCCGCTATTGTGAGGACCGGGGAATTTCGTGTCAATTCAGGGGCCTGGAATATGTCCCGAGTGGCGATGGCCACCTCGGGTCGCAGCACCAGGTACCAGCGCGGCGGCAGCGCCACCGACTGCAGGTGCTCGCCTCGACCTGCTCCGTAGGCACTCTGGCCCCAAACAAAGAGCGGTACGTCTGCGCCCAAGGCGAGCCCGAGCTCGGCCAGCGCCTGTCGCGGCAGATGTAAACCCCAGAGCGCATTCAGGACGCGCAAGGTCGTGGCCGCATCGGAACTGCCGCCGCCCAGCCCCCCACCCATGGGAATGCGCTTGCGAACCCGGATCCGCACGCCCGGCAGACGCGCCGCCCGATCATCGGCGTGCTCGCGCAGCAGGCGCGCGGCCCGCACAGCCAAATCGTCCGCCGAGGCGACCTGAGCGAGACCACAAGGCGCAGCCGTCTCGTCATCGCAGCGCTCAATCTCGGACGAATCCGTCAGCTCGAATGAGAGCTCATCGCAAAGATCGATTAATTGAAACAGGGTCTGCAAATCGTGATAGCCATCACGGCGCCGCCCTGTCACATGCAACCAAAGATTGAGCTTGGCCGGCGCAGGCCACCAAACTTGATGCTGATCCGTCGGTGCGACGCTCATATCGTCGATCCCCAGACCTCAATGAATACGCGAACCTCGAGAGCATCGCGCCGCAGATCCAGACGACTGGGCAACACGAGACCCGTAGACGGTACCGGCGCATAACGCCGAAATTCCACCCGCCAACCAGCCTGACGTAACACCCGAGGCAGGCTCCCGGCAGGGTCATCGCCAAACTCCAGCGCCTCGATCGGTACCGTGGGGTCGGGGATGCCCAGCAACCAGTACCTCAAAGATTTGAGCGGCACTTCGACTCCAAGCGCCTCGCCCAGCGTCTGCTCCAGGCCCTCATCCACCGTCATCTCGAGGCCGCCGACACCGAGAGGACTCGAAAGCTTGAGCTCACTGCGACCGGATCGCTGCAACCAACCAAGACGCGCGGTCAACACGTCCTCAGCCCGACTGACCGAGACGCGCGCTCGCAGGGAATACTGACTCCAGCGCGCAAGCTCGGCAGCTCGGGCAGGCCATTCAACGGGTAGCGACCGTGCTGGCAGATCGAGGCGAGGGGTCCAGGCCGCGCAGGAGGCGAGCAGGCAACATCCTGCGACCAGCATCACCCGGATGAATCGACTTGAAATCTGCTTTGAGAAAGGCTCGACGACCTCAGCGGATCTCATCGGAGTCAGAGAGCTCCATCAATGAATTTTTCCACTATCCTCAGCACCGGCTTCGAGTCGGGCGCAGATTGCAAGGCTCGACGCCATACCCGCCGGGCGCCCTCCTCATCCCCTTGCCGCCACAGCACCTCACCGAGGTGAGCGCCGATTTCGGGCTCGCGCGACAAACGCCATGCCCGCTCGAGCACGGGTCGTGCCGCGCGCAATTGTCCTCGGCGATAAAGCACCCAGCCGAGGCTATCGAGAAACGCCGCATTGTCGGGTCGCTGCAGCAACGCCTCGCGAATCAGGCGCTCGGCACGCCTGAGTTCACGCTGGCGATCCGCGAGGGTATAACCCAATGCATTCAGCAGCCCAGCATCACCCGGACGTGTGCGTATCAAAGATTCGAATTCTTTGATTGCAGCATCGGTATCACCTGCCATATCGTGTACGATGGCTCGCTGGTAGAGCAAGTCATGGTGCTCGGGATGACGCTCGAGCGCAGCGGCGAGCGCAGCGAGCGCCAAGTCGTGACGACCCGCCTCAGCCAGCACGCGTGAACGCGTGACCTCGATGGAAACGGCGTCGCTGCGACCCGCCCTGATCGAATCGTCGAAAAGTGTCTGGACCGGATCGAGCTCCTCACGCTCAAGCAGCCAACGCGCCGCCCGCGCGCGCGGCGCAAGGCCCGCTCCCGCAGCGATAAGCTGTTGATAACCGCGCAGCGCCTGCTCAATGTCCCCGCGACGCTCCGCGATCAAAGAAAGGTAAAAGAGAGCTTCACCCGCGCCTTGATCACGCTCGAGCCGCGCCCGCCAACGCGTTTCGGCCAGCGTCCACTGACCTTGTTGTTGCGCGAGCAAGGCAAGTCGCCGATCGGCCTCGTGCGAAATCTGCGAGACGCCCGCCTCGCTCGCGAGGCGTTGAATCTCCTCGAGCAGTTGTCTTGCGTCCTCCAGACGATCCAAAAAAATCAGAATCTCGACGGCAGCGAAAGCATGATCCCTGGGATCAGCACGCGCCAACATGCCTGCCTCGGCGAGCGCCTCCTCAGGATCGCCCAAGGCTGCGTGCACGCTCGCCGAGAGACGGATCGTTCGCGCATCGCCACCACCGCCCGCCGCACGCGCGGTATCGATCAGGCGGCGGCATTCCTGCAAGTGATCGGCATTGCAGGCCATGCGCGCGAGCGCCGCCAAAGTATTGGGCGAGACGACCCCACGATCCACGAGCGGATTAAGCACCTGCCAGGCGGCATCGACCGCCTCCCCCTCGGCGAGAGAGGGCACGATGTCCTGCCAGGCAAGCTCGGGATCCACATCGGGCTTGGCCAAAAGCTCCACGAATAAATCTCGAGCCGCATCCAGGCGCCAGCTCTCCAAGGCCACGACCGCGATCAGCCGCAACGCCTCGGGGTTCTCAGGGTCGAGTTCCCGCAGCCGACCAGCCGCCTGCCAAGCCGCGGGCAAATGACGGCAGGCCCGCGCCACTTCGATCGCCCGCACCGCCGTTCGCGGATCACGATCGGCGAGCGCCTCGAGAACATAGCCTTCCGATGCGGCGCGGCAATCGCCCGCCATCAATGCTTCATCGTGCATCGACAGCAAGCCGTGGGACTCCCCACCCACCGCGCCGGGGGCCGCGCCCTCTTGAGCCCAGCCAGCCATCGAAGCGAGCGCTATCGAGCTGATCGCCAGCAGAGTCCGAAAGTATTGCGAGGATCTAACCATGGTTTTGGTGGACTATAACTTGTCAGCCCGCGCGCTGACCTAGAGAATCGCGCCTGCTCATGAAGACCTGCCCATGAAAACCTCCATTCGCGAACGTCTGCAGCGCCAATACGAGCGCTACGAGGAAATCGGTCGTCAACTCGCGGACCCGTCGCTGGAGGGTGGATCCAGCACGTTCCGCGAGTTATCCATGGAGTACGCGCGGCTGGACGATCTGGCGGCAAGCTACCGGCGCTATCTTGAACTGGAGGCAGAACAACAAACTGCGCGCGACCTCACCCTCGATGCAGACCCCGACATGCGTGTGCTCGGCGAGGAAGAGACAAGCAGACTCAGCGCCCTGATCGAAGCACAGGAGGCGAGTTTGCGTCGTCTACT
>CAZHLL010000101.1:0-4761 GCA_964533305.1 uncultured Acidibacter sp. | reverse complement strand
GCGCGCTCGGCCTCGCGCTTACCCTGCATGAGGTCTTCATTCAACAAGGCGTCGAGCAGTTTGCGGCGAACTTTGATGCCGTTTTCCAAACCACTCAGGGTATCGGCAACGATCCGCCGTTCGGCTTCACCTTGCTTGGCAAACTGGATATAGCGTCCGCGCAGTTCGCTCGCGCGCAACAGCGATTGCGGCATGACTACATCGCGCAGCGCCTGTAGTTGGCTCACCGTGAGCAAGCGATCGGTGGAGCCGGGGTGTCCGGCGACCAGCACGAATTCATTGGCGGCAGGTCCTGCGAAATTAAAGCGCAGTGGTTGCTCAATGGCGACCGGTTGGCCATTTTCATAGGCACGTAGGAAGGCCATATCGAGGCACCAGCGCGGAAATTGGAAGTTATCCGGGTCGCCGCCGAAGGCGGCAATACCAGCCTCAGGTGCGAACACCAGGCGGATGTCGGTATAGCGCCGGTACTGGTACAAAAAATATTGTCCACCGTTATACAAAGAAACGGTTTGACACTTGAGGCCGGTTTCCGATTCGCAGGTTTGCTCCAGACGGGTTCGGATTTGCTTACGGGCTTCGTTTGCGGCGCGTTCATCCAGCCCCGCTGTTGCAGCCGAAATCCGCTCCGTCACGTTGTCCATCGCTACGAGTACATCTGCAATCTGCGTGGGACAGCTGATTTCGTCTTCGCGTTCGCGTGCCAGAAAACCGTCATCGAGCAGACTCTTTTCTTTGCTCGAATTCTCGGCGAGACAGCGGGTGATGCAGTGATGGTTGGTCAGGATCAGGCCATCCTCGGAGACGAAAGAGGCCGTGCATCCCGCAAGGCGAACCGTGGCAAGTCGGACCCTATCCAGCCAAGGCTGGTCGATGGTGACACCATATTGTTGAGCGACGCGCTGCGCAGGAAAGTTATCGAAGGTCCACATTCCTTCATCAGCGTGGGCGGCAAGCACCGGCAATGCCGCGAGGATGGCCACCACGATCCGACTTTTCATTTCAGGGCTCCTTGACTCGGTCGACGCTCAATTGACGCGATGGCCGGCATTACACCACAGGGACCAGAAAGTCGGCAGCTGCCGGCTAATTCAGTTCGGGTGACGGCCCTTTCGCAATAGGGCGAATTCTCCCTCTTTTGTGGGGTGATTCATGCGCCGGTCGGGGGTCGAATCGACCGCACGGCAGGTCGCCGTTCAACTTGAGGAGAACCCGCATGCGCCATCCCAATTTTCGGATCCTTTCCCATCCCATTTCTCAGCTAGGTACCTGCGCGCCACCGCGTTGCCGCGGTCAAGGCATGACCGAGTACATCATCATCGTGGCGCTCGTGGCCGTGGCCGCCATTGGCGTGTATCGAGCCTTTGGTGATGTGGTGCGCGGCCAGGCCGCTGTCGCCGCGGTTGCGCTCTCTGGGGACGATAACTCCACCGGTCGCAGTCTTGTCACGGGTGGCTCGCAGCGTGCCAATCAGCAGTCACGCTCCAAAACGCTCGAAGATTTCGAAGAGCAATAGGCGCGGGCGGGCCACGTGGATTCGCGGACAGTACGCACAGCCGGCAGCCAAGGCGGTCAGATTTTTCCGCTCGCCTTACCCCTGTTGGTTCTGCTCGGCGCATGTCTTTGGTGGGTGCTGGATGCGGCCGCGGCGGTCAGCGAAAAACGTCGACTCACCCAAGCGGCTGACATGGCGGCACTCAGCGGCGCGGTGTGGCAGGCGCGTACGCTGAATTTTGATGCCTACATGAACCGGGCGATCATCGCCAACGAAGCGGTGATCGCCCAGTCCGTCAGTCTGCGCTCGTTCGTGGATTACACAGGTCAACTGCGCCAAAACTCATCCGTGGTCATCACTTGGGTGCCGTTTATTGGTCAGGCGCTGCGTGTCCTGGAGCGAGCCTGGTCAGGTCTCGAGCGGGGTTTGGCCTCGGGTCTTGTCGTACTGGAGGCGTCCACCAGTCTGGTGGATCACAGTTTGGCGGCTGCTCAGCGCAGCATGCATGGTGGCGCGTTTCTGGCGGTGCCGGCCATCGTCAAGGAGCGCGTGGCCGCGATTGATCCTCGCTATGAAATCACCGATGGCGGTGAAAACGCGCTGCGGTTATGGCAGGCCGCGTGGCCCCGTTTCGCGTCCATGTATGGAGGCGCATTTCGTTGGCGCCAGCAGGATGTGCTCTACCGCTCGTTGGACGGCTTCACCGCAGAGCGCCAATTTCGCTGGCCGGGTAGTAACGCTTGGGGATTTCGTATTGAACGCCGTGGCGGCACCCAACTGGTCAACTTCGAGACTTGGCGCGGCGTCGACACCTTATCGCTGCACCTGCGTCGATACGTTTTCTTTGGCTCCATGCGCGAGCGAGTACCGCTCGGTTGGGGCTCAGCTGCCATCAATCAAATCGGTACGTGGCCCCCACGAACCAGCGGCTTTGGCGATGCTTATCGCGTGAATCCACGAGCGGCGAGACTCGCGGACGCCTCGTATCGCCCTCAGCGCGGATACTTGGGCTTGCCATCGCTTTTCGACCTGTCAGTCGCGCAACGACAGGAATTTGACCCCCATCCCGTGACGGTCCGCTTGCGTCTGCCACGGGAAAAGCGTCGCGGCGCCTTTGGCGTCATGCCCATTCGGCTTGCGCATGCCAACGTTGAGCACAGCCTGGTCTTTTCCGACAACGATTTCTTTGCGGATGCGTCAGCTTCGGTGTGGTTCGCACGCGCCGAGGAGCGCGCAGACCGGAAAATAGAGAAACCCAATCTATTCAGTCCCCATTGGCAGGCGCGGATGCGCACTGTCCATCCAGCCGAGCGAATCGCCATGGCCATCGCCGACTCCACTCCGCTCGGCTTTGCGGGAGCGGCGCCATGAAGCAGCGGTATCAGCCGGTGAGGCGTCATCAGCGAGGGCAGGCGCTCACGGAGTCGGTGGTGCTATTGATCGTACTTGTCCCGTTGGCGATCGCGATCGAGCAGTTGTCGCGTCTGGCCATGGTGCAGCATCAATTGATCAGCAGTGTGCGGCATGTCCTGCTCGAGACGTATTTTTCGCCGCTCGCTTCGACAACGACAGCGGAGAGATTTTCCGGTCCGGCGTCTGCCATGACGACGCATCTCAAGCATCTCGCCGGAACCGATGCCTTACCTCATCCCCGATATGAATGGTCTGACAAGCCGCTGACCACTGACGATGTCAGTCTGGATTGGAATACGACGCTATTGGCGACGTTGGAATCTGTCAGCTCCAACGATTTTCTGCGCGAACCCGAGGCCGCCAAGCAACTAGCCGTGACCCTGCCGCTGGTCATGCCACACGGCATCGGACAATGGTTGCAGGGTCGCAGTCTTCAATACGAGGAATCATTGACGCTGCTGACCGATGCATGGCAGGTCGATGGTAACGCCATGCTCGCGGCGAGGGTTGGGTCGTTCAGCGTTGCCGCTCAGCTTGCCGAGATCGCCGAGCCCATTCGTGCCGTGAGCCGGGTGCTGAGCATCATTGAACCCTCATTTGATCGGTTTTGTCCGGGACGTCTGGTGCTCGAAACGGTACCGGAAGATCGACTGTCGATAACGGGCGGTCGCTTCTACGATTTTCGGAAAGAGCCATGCTGAGGGTAGACGCAAGGTGCGTCGTACAGGCACTACTGCGGGTCAGTGCGGGGCTCGTCACGTGGGTTGATGTATCGCTTTCAGCCTGCGTTGAGGTGCGGGTCGACCCTGTACGCGTGGATCGTGTCATCGCTGCCAAAGATCTCGAATCTTTGATGCAATCGTCCGGCGTATCGATTCCCAGTCTGCACCGAATTTCGGTCAATGGGGTCGTCTTGGAAGTGGGTGAGCTTCGGATTGGTCAGCCGGTCGCGCAACGGTTGCTGCGCGGTCTGCAGCAACAAGCAGTCATCGATGGCGGATGGAAAGCTTCGGTCGGCGCTGGCGATCGGGTGGTGTTATCACGCTGGGATGGCGCGCGGCATGAGGCTCTCAGTCTTCGCCGAATTGGCCTCGGTCACGAGTGCCTTGCCAATTATTCGCGGCAGGATTTGCGTAATCCCGTCGCAGCTACCGCAAGGCTTCCGGTGCGCGTTCCACGGGAATTTTCGCTTTTGACCACTACCGAAGAAAAAACAATCCATGGCGTGGTGCGAACGTTCACCTTCGACTATCGCGGTCCGTTACGACAGGCGCGACAGCGCGTGGTCGCGGCCTTGCAAGCGGATCACTGGACGCTGGAGTTGAAAAACTTTGAAAAAGAGACTGGATACAAATGGATCAAAGGGGTCCCGCCGGTTTTCGCAACGCGTGGCGGGGAGCAGTTGCAAGCGGCCATGGTCGCTGAATCGGTCTCGGTGCGGCTCGTCATGCAGATTTTCTCTCCCCATTGACAGTGCGGGCGGGTCACGTGGCCAGGTTTCCACGGAGTTTTCGTTGATGGTGGTGCTGCTCGGGCTCGGCTTGTTTGTGCCTTGGGTGGGGTCGAAATCCATTGGCGAGCTCCTGCTAGTGGCGATCGTGCAGCGGGTCATGGCGTTTTCAAGTTGGATGGCAAATATATGACTGATCACATTGCTGAAGCACCTGAAATTCACACCGATACCGTCGAGCAGGCAGGCAAAAAAAGATTGCCGGTGTGGCCAATGATCACCATCGTGCTCGCACTGGTATGCGGCGGGCTGGCATTCGTCGGAACACAACGCTATCTGAGTGCCAATGCGACGGCCATGGAGCGTGAGCTGAGTGCGCGATTCCGCAACATCGAAGTCATCG
>CAZHLL010000100.1:0-4803 GCA_964533305.1 uncultured Acidibacter sp. | reverse complement strand
AGGACGACGCCGGCAAAGCCGAGAAAATAGAGCAGATACACCCCGCCCATCGCAGCGAGTCGGATACCCGCCTCGTGCTGCGAGGCCGTTTGGGGTGTGAACCCATGCAGCGCGGTCACGGCGATCAGCAAGGGCGCCAACACCAAAGAAATCGCGACGAGGATGGCAAGACCCTTGCCGATCACGATCATGCGCATGGGCACACCCTGCGCTAGAAGCTGGGGTAGGGTGCCGCGCTCTCGTTCACCGGCAATGCTCGCAAAGCCTGCGATCAGCAACAGCAGCGGCACGACGGACTGCAGCACCCACGCGACAGAGACGGCGCTCGCCTGGTCGCGACCGGCGCCATCCTCGGCGGCCCGGAATTCAGGCAGGTTTCTTCGGTGGGCTTCCATCCAGATCATGGAGCCCATCCAGGCGTTGACACCCGGGTCGATGGCCGCTGGGATCAAAGTCGGCCGAAACGCGTACTGGCCGAAGTGCGCGGCGGCATGGGGATTTTTATCGCCCTGGCCCAGAAAGTTATCGAGCTCGCGCTCACTGACGGCTTGACGCAAATCGATCTGAGCGCGAGTCGATTGCCAACCCACCATCAGCACGACCCACAACACCAGCAGACAGCTACCTGCCAGCCAGCGAACTCGCCCGTCTCTCGACCACTCGAGGAGTTCGCGGCGAGCGATGATTCGGATCACACCGTTTTCCTCATGTGTTCGAGATAAATCGATTCCAGTTCGCTCGGCGGGATGCTGTCGGCGGTGCGATAGTCGATCAATCGTCCTCGCACCATGATGCCGATGTGAGTGGCGATATCCCGTGCGCGAAAGAGGTCGTGCGTGGTCATCAATACCGCCACCCCGGTTTGCGCGATTTCGCGCAGCAGCTGCGAGAATTCATTGGCGGCCTGAGGGTCGAGACCCGAGAGGGGCTCATCCAGCAATAAGACTTTTGCCCGTCGGGCCAGTGCGATGGCAATGCCCAGCTTTTGCCGCATGCCCTTCGAATAGCCCTCGAGTCGCTGATGCACAGCCGTCTCGGTGAGGCCGGCGCGCACCGCCTCGGCGACCAACGCGTCGACCTGCCAGCGCAAACCTGCGAGGCTCGCAAAGTATTGAAGATTCTCGAGACCCGTCAAAGCAGGGTAGAGGTTGACGACCTCCGGGATATAGGCGAGGAATTCTTTGGTGCGCAAAGGGTGCGCCACCACGTCCTCACCGCAAATCAAGGCTTGGCCGCTGGTGCGCGGGACGAAGTTGAGAAAGAGATGCAGCGTGGTGGTCTTGCCCGCTCCGTTTGCACCCAGTAGGCAACAGATTTCGCCTGGCTGAACCGTGAGGTTCAGTCTGTCGAGCGCGACGTGGTCGCCGTAGCGTTTGTGCAGATCGATGGCTTGCAGCATGACGGGGGCCAGACAGGTTGGATGGGCTCGAACAGTCAAACGTCCATGATCGTATTGTTATATCGTAACAATATAATTTCAAGCGTCACGGATGGGTTGAGCCAAACACCCTTCTGCTTCCCGGTTGGAGCTCAGTGCCTGATACTTTCGGCCCCTCGAGCAGAGGCGTGCGGCCCGCGTCGTTCATTTATCGTGTCCACCCACATCGTTTGGTTCAAGCGTGACCTTCGGGTCACGGATCATGTGCCACTGGCGGACGCCGCGGCGCGCGGGAAGGTGTTGCCGCTCTACGTGATTGAGCCTGAACTTTGGGCGCAACCTGATGTGTCCTCGCGTCACTGGCAGTTCATCCGCGCAAGTTTGCAGGATCTCAGTCATTCTTTGGCACGACGGGGAGCACCCCTCGTGATTCGCCGGGGTGAAATCATTGAAGTGCTCTCGAAGTTGAAGCGTGAGCTTGGCGAGGTGACACTCTGGTCGCACGAGGAGACCGGTAACGCCTGGACTTATGCGCGTGACCTGCGCGTCGCGGGTTGGTGTCGTGAGCAGGGTATAGCGTGGCATGAAGCCCCGAGTCACGGTGTGCGCAGGCGCTTAGCCGATCGCGATCACTGGGCGAGTGCACGCGATGCGATCATGTCGGCGCCCGTACTGAGTGCGCCCGCCCAGCTGCAGCCGGTGACGATCACGAGTGAGCCACTGCCCGCGATCGAGGATTCCATCTTTGGTGCAGTGACGCCGTGCGTGCAGGCGGGTGGCCGGCAGGAAGGCAAGCGGGTCTTGCAGACCTTCCTAGAGCGTCGCTCCCGCGATTACATGCGCAGTATTTCAAAGCCGGGTATCTCGGCCCGACATTGCTCGCGCCTGAGCGCGCACATTGCTTATGGCACGCTCTCGGTGCGTGAGATCGAGCAAGCGACCGCACGACGAGTGCTACTGCTCAAGGATTTTGCCGAGGCCCAGCGTGACACCCCTGATGAGGCCGACTCAAGAGCGGCCATGGCCTGGGTTCGGCAGCTCAACGCCTTTCGCTCGCGTCTTGCGTGGCGTTGTCATTTCGTACAAAAGCTCGAGCAACAACCGCGGCTCGAGCATGAGTGCATGCACCCGGCTTTTGAGGGCATGCGCGAGCAGGATTTTCGGCAAGATTTTTTTGATGCCTGGTGCGCGGGGCAAACCGGCTATCCGCTGATCGATGCCTGCATGCGCTCGCTGCATGTCAACGGCTGGATCACGTTTCGCATGCGCGCCATGCTGGTCTCGTTCGCGAGCTACCATCTTTGGCTTGATTGGCGACGCACCGCGCCGTACATGGCGCGCCTTTTTACCGATTACGAACCCGGGATCCATTACAGCCAGTTCCAGATGCAATCGGGTGTGACCGGGATCAATGCCATCCGCATCTACAACCCGATCAAGCAATCGCGTGATCAGGACCCCGAGGGACGCTTCATTCGGCGTTATGTACCCGAGATTGCTCACTTGCCCGATGAGCTCGTGCACGAACCCTGGCTGCTTGGGGATCCCATCAAAGATTATCCAGCGCCGATCGTCGATCATGCCGAAGCGGTGCGCGCGGCGCGGGCACGCATGGCCGTGTACCGACAGGAGGAGGGCTTCAAGGAGCAGGCCCGCGAGGTGTACCGCAAGCTCGGTAGTCGCAACCGGCCCCCGAGCCGCCGGGGCAAGCGTCGTGGCAATCAGAAGGCGGGGGCGGACGCGCCGCAATTGGAGCTCGATATGGGCTGATTGGAGCCCATTTCGTCGTTAGCTTGCAGAAGGCGATCGGGTCTATTATGGTGTGGTAAATAGTGCGATCGGTAATGTGATCCACCGTGCTATATTCCGTCTAATTCATCTCGCTGCCCCCCCACTAGAGGCCCCATGTCCGCCATTTCTGCCAACGAACTCAAGACCAAAGGCATCAAAGCGATTGAGCAAGCGCTGCAATCCGAGCCTGAAGTCTCCCTGACCGTGAGGGGTGAGCCGAAATACGTTGTCATGAGTCGCGAGCAGTATGTGCACTTGCGCGAGTGCGAACTCGAAGCCGCGTTGGCCGAATCCAAAGCGGATCTCGATGCGGGGCGCTTTGTCACAGAGTCCGTGGCGCAGCACATCCAGCGTCTCGAAAAAATGGTCCGCTGAGAAATGGGTCGCTGAGAAACGGTGCTCTGGGGATGACGTGGCAACTGGTCTTCACCGAGCAGTACAACCGGCGCGCGGCGCGGTTTCTTAAGCGTCACCCCGAGGTCACGACGCAATACACTAAGACCCTGCAACTGTTGGAGATCAACCCGCATCACCCGTCGCTACGACTACATCGATTGCAGGGCAAGCTCGCTGGCCTTCACAGCGTCTCGATCAACCTGAGTTATCGCGTGACGTTGGTGCTGTTGGTGAGACAGACGCAAATCGTGCCGGTTCACGTGGGTAGTCACGATGACGTTTATCGTTAAGCGTGGCGCCCTCGGGCCCATCGGCCGCGCTTTCGACCTCGGACTCGGCGCCTCAGGTATAGCGCTTCGGGTATAGTTCGAGTCTTGCGGGCGGCAGGTTGCCCGTCTTCAATGGTGTCCCGCATCGGTCCCTTCGCGACGATCCACCGTCAATTCCGCCAGGCCCGGAAGGGAGCAACGGTCGCGGTTCGATCGGGTGCCGAAGTCAGGCTGGTGCGGGCCGCCTCCATTTCGGTCAGGTTGTGGGTTGGCAGATGAGTTACACCGCACTCGCGCGAAAATGGCGCCCCAAGCGCTTTGAAGAGCTCACCGGGCAGGAGCACGTACTGCAGGCGCTCTCGAACGCGCTCGCGACCAACCGGGTGCATCACGCCTTTCTGTTCACCGGGACCCGGGGCGTGGGCAAAACCACCATCGCACGGATTTTGGCGAAGTGCCTCAACTGCGAGACGGGGCTCGGCCCGAGCCCCTGTGGCGAGTGCCCGACGTGTCGAGAGATCGACGAGGGGCGGTTCGTGGATTTGATCGAAGTGGACGCCGCCTCGCGCACCAAGGTGGATGACACTCGCGAGCTGCTCGACAACGTGCAGTATGCGCCCACCCGAGGTCGGTACAAGGTCTACCTCATCGACGAAGTGCACATGCTCTCGACGCATTCCTTCAATGCCTTGTTGAAGACGCTCGAGGAGCCGCCTCCGCACGTTAAATTTTTGCTCGCGACCACCGACCCGCAGAAGCTACCGGTCACGGTGCTGTCCCGATGCCTGCAGTTCAATCTCAAGCGACTGTCGGTTTCTTTGATCAGCGAACGTATCAAAAGCATACTCGAGGCTGAGGCGATCGCGTTTGAGTCCGCAGCGGTGCGTCTTGTCGCCGAGGCAGCCGATGGCAGCATGCGTGATGGTTTATCTTTGCTTGATCAGCTCATCGCCTTCAGCAGTGGGCAGG
>CAZHLL010000099.1:0-4815 GCA_964533305.1 uncultured Acidibacter sp. | reverse complement strand
CTGGGCCTTGGTGCCGGCTCGACCCGCATTGCGGTAAGCCGTCACCACCTGGTGTACCAGAGCTTCGTTGAATTCGTGCCCAAAGGTCGCTTCGGACAATTGCAGCTCGCTGGAGCCGCCCACGACTTTGATTTTCATGTGCTGCAGGCCCCCGGGTTACTTCTTGCCGGCCTTGCTCGGCGCGATGGTCTTGCGCTTGGCAAGACGAGCGGCCTTGAGCGACGGACGAACAACCACCTGCCCACCTTCGGATCCGGGCACCGCGCCGCGAATCAAGAGCAAGTTACGCTCGGCATCGACCTCGATGACCTTGAGGTTTTCGGTGGTACGACGCGCGACACCCATATGGCCCGACATGCGCTTGCCTGCAAATACGCGGCCCGGCGTCTGACGCTGACCGATGGAGCCCGGCGTACGGTGCGAGACAGACACACCGTGGGTGGCATGGTGGCCACCGAAATTGTGCCGCTTCATGGTGCCAGCGAAGCCTTTACCGATGGTGGTACCGGTCACATCCACCACTTGACCCACCGAAAAATGCGCCACAGTGACTTCGGTGCCGACGGCGATGTCCGCCGCTTCGCCGTCATCCAGCCGAAATTCGACCAGCGCCTTGCCGGGTGCTGTTCCCGCCTTGGCGAAATGCCCAGCCGCTGACTTGGTCAACAGCTGCGGCCGACGCGCACCGTACGTGACCTGAACGGCTCGATAGCCGTCATTTTCCGTCGTTTTGACCTGGGTCACTCGGTTCGGCAGAACTTCGATGACCGTCACGGGAATGGATTCACCCTCCGCCGTGAATACGCGGGTCATGCCGCATTTGCGACCTACTAGCCCGATTGCCATTGTCGTTACTCCACGGCGCCTGCTGCGATTGGCAGACGCACAAAAAAAACCAGACCAATCATCGGGTTACGATCACAGACAACCAGAAAGGCCGACGACGGAACGTCGCTCGACCGATCGAGTGGTCTTGGCGGCTTACCGCCAACCGCGCCCGATGCCGCAAAACTTGCGGTTTGCTCCAGAAACTGCCCGGAGCTAAAAAGGGCGCGAATTGTAAGCAGGCTCGCAGAGGGATGCAAGCACTCTCTATCGATCCGCAAAGGGAGGGGTGAAATCAGTACGGAAATTGCAGGCTAGATGTCAGGAGCGTTTGACAGCATACTGTGTCCAGTTTGATTGACGGCTGTCGTGTGACGGCTTTGGGAGACAGCACCATGTGGACGCTGGTTCGATCGTTTCTGCATACCCTGCGCATCGCCTTACCCAAGGTCGGGGTCGGCTGGATGTTTGCGTTGCTCACCATCGACTTCAACCGCGTATCGATTGTTGAGCTCGGCATCGCTGCGATCATCGTCACCAGTCTGCTGTCGGTGCACTACATGCTGGCGCCGTTTCAAGTGGTGATCGGACGCTTCGCCGATATGCACCCCCTATGGGGCTACCGTCGTACTCCGTATTTGATTGGCGCGAGCATTGTCGCGAGCCTGCTGTTCATGCTGCTGCCGGCCGCTGCCCACGGTGTCGGGGCAGGCTCAACAATGTGGCTCGCCGGCGCCATCTTGCTCTTTGTGCTCTTCGGACTGTGCATGGCCACCATCGGTGACTCCTACCATTCTTTGATCGCGGAAGTCACCAATGAAAAAACCCGTGGTGGCGTGATCGCAGTGGTCTGGATCGTGATGATCATGAGCACCATTGCATCGGCCATACTCATGAACAAGGTGAGGCCCGAGTATTCGCCCGAGGCGATGCAGGCGCTCTACAACCTGACGCCGCTGATCGTGATCGGGTGCACACTGATTGGGATCTGGGGCGTAGAAAAACGCATGTCGAGAGAGGAAATCACAGATAGTCTGCAACGTGCGAGACTCGTCGCACCGCCGGGCAATCCCTTGGTCGTCGCGTGGCAAACACTCAATCGCAACGCGGAAACCCGATCGTTTTTCCTCTTTATCTTCATTGCGATTTTCGCGATCTTCCTGCAGGACAATATCCTTGAAGTATTCGGCGCCGAAGTATTCGGCATGACCGTGGCCGAAACCACTCGCTTTCAACCCACCTGGGGCGGCGGAGTCTTGATCGGCATGATCCTGATGGGCATTGCGAGCTCGGTCTGGTCCATTTCCAAACGTCAGATTGTCATCATCGGCTGCATCGGCACCTCCTTGTTCATGGTCGGATTAGCCACCGCCTCGGTGTTTGGCCTGCGCGAATGGGTGTTGCCTTCGCTCATGGCGATGGGGCTTTTTACCGGCATCTTCAATGTCGGCGCGCTTTCTTTGATGATGGAAATGACGGTGCCGGGTGCGACCGGCCTCTACATGGGGCTCTGGGGCACCTCGCAGGTGATGGCGCAGGGCACGGCATCGATCGGCAGTGGCGCACTACATACGGCGTTCATTGGCTCAGGTCTCATTGAACCTGCCTACGCCTATGGCGCTATCTTTGGTCTCGAGGCAGCAGGGTTGCTGGTCGCCGCGGCGCTCGTGGTCAGCGTGAGCACGGTTCGTTTCAGAGCGTCACAGATGGCGCCACTGTCGCGCGCTGATCTCACTCGGGCGATGGATGCGGGATCAACTGCCTGAAACGCGTAGAGGAATTCGGCGAATCAGCGATCGAATCTGAGATCCATGTCCAGCCTTGATTTTGCTTTTGATGAGCGAGTGGTCGCTCAGTACGATGCGCTACGCGGACATCCTCCCGAAGTGGCCCAGGTCATTGGCGAGGCGCTGCGGGGTCTGACCCGCCCCTCCCTGAAGGGCGCACCGCCGCGGATACTCGAACTCGGCGTCGGCACCGGTAGGATCGCCTTGCCGGTGGCGGCGGCAGGGGCAGAAGTCATCGGTATCGACCTCTCGGCCAACATGCTGGCGACGCTGGCGCAGCATCTGCGGCAGTCGCCAGCCGCGATCCACCTCGTCCGGGGGGACATCACCGCCCTGCCATTTTGCCGCGGTGTGTTTGATGCGGCCATGGTGACACACGTGCTGCATCTGGTCGCCGATTGGCCCGCTGTGTTGCAACGGCTCGCCGAGGTGGTGAAACCCGGTGGCGTGTTGTTGCTCGGGCGGGATTGGGTGGATCCTGCCTCCATGGCAGGTCAGATCCGCATGGCCTTCCGCATGGCCGTGATGAAACAAGGCTTCAAGACCGCCGCCCCAGCCGGTGGCCCGGCGCTACATCAGGCGCTGCTCGCGATCGGTGCGACCGCTGTGTGCGAGCCCGCCGGGGCAACCGCTCCTGCCACCGCCATCGCTGCCGACATCATTGCCGCCGAATGGCAGGCTCGCATTTCACCGGAAGAGGTGCTCGCCGGGATCCGCAGTCGCGACGATGCCGAAAGCTGGGTGCTGCCCGATGAAATCCTGACGCCGGTCTGCGCCGAGCTCGATGCCTTCGTCGCCCAATGGCCCAATAAAAAAGCGCCGCAGGACATCCTGCGGCGCTTCATGGTGTCGGTCTACCGGACAGCCGAAGCCTGACCCGGCTCAACCCGCTGCTCAGTTGAGCTTGATCTGCACATCCACACCCGCCGGCAGCTCAAGACGCATCAGAGCGTCTACGGTCTTGTCGGTGGGATCCAGGATGTCCATCAAGCGCTTGTGCGTACGCAGCTCGAACTGATCACGCGCATCCTTGTCACCATGCGGGCTGACGAGGAGCGTGTAGCGCTCCATCTTGGTCGGCAAGGGCACGGGGCCCTTGACCGTTGCTCCCGTGCGCTTGGCGGTATCCACGATCTCGCGCGCTGAGCTGTCGATCAGGCGATGATCGAAGGCCTTCAGCCTGATACGAATATTTTGATTGGCCATGTCTTCTCTGCCCGGGCGTCAACCGCCCTTCAAAAATAAAAACTGATTGATCTTTACTGGATGATCTTTGAGACGACGCCGGCGCCGACGGTACGACCGCCCTCGCGGATCGCAAAGCGCAGACCATCTTCCATCGCGATCGGGGCAATCAAATCCACCGTCATCTTGATGTTGTCGCCCGGCATCACCATCTCCGTGTCGCCCGGCAACTCGATCGTCCCCGTCACGTCTGTCGTGCGGAAGTAAAACTGCGGCCGATAGCCCTTGAAGAACGGCGTGTGACGTCCACCCTCTTCCTTCGTCAGCACGTACACCTCGCACTCAAACTTCGTGTGCGGGTTGATGCTGCCCGGCTTCGCCAACACCTGTCCGCGCTCCACGTCCTCGCGCTTCGTGCCACGCAGCAACACACCCACGTTGTCGCCCGCCTGACCCTCGTCCAGCAACTTGCGGAACATCTCCACGCCCGTGCAGGTCGTCTTCACCGTGTCCTTCAGACCGATGATCTCCACTTCCTCGTTCACCTTCACGATGCCGCGCTCAATACGACCCGTCACCACCGTGCCGCGGCCCGAAATCGAGAACACGTCTTCCACCGGCATCAAAAACGGCTTGTCCACATCGCGCTGCGGCACCGGGATGTAGCGGTCCATCTCCTCCACCAGCTTCACCACCGCCGGCACCCCAATCTCGCTCGTGTCTCCCTCCAACGCCTTCAGCGCAGAGCCAATCACGATCGGCGTGTCATCCCCCGGGAACTTGTAGGTCGAGAGCAGCTCCCGAACCTCCATCTCCACGAGCTCCAACAGCTCCTTGTCGTCCACCATGTCCGCCTTGTTCATGAACACCACGATGTACGGCACACCCACCTGACGCGCCAACAAAATGTGCTCACGCGTCTGCGGCATCGGGCCATCGGCCGCCGACACCACCAAGATCGCCCCGTCCATCTGCGCCGCACCCGTGATCATGTTCTTCACGTAGTCCGCGTGCCCAG
>CAZHLL010000098.1:2408-4833 GCA_964533305.1 uncultured Acidibacter sp. | reverse complement strand
CAAAGTGAAATTGAGGAGCAGTCAGTCAACTGGCTTGACAGCGTGTTTGCAGGTCAGATCCCTCAGCAGGGTACGCAAGCGCTGGGTGGTGACTTGATCGACCGGGTGTTAAGCGGCGGCTATCCCGAAGCCATTTCACGTTCTACGGAGAGGCGCCGGATCGCTTGGGCGCGGCAGTACATCGACGCACTGATTCAACGCGACGTCCGCGACGTGTCTGGCATCGAAAAGCTCGATCAGTTGCCACGCTTTTTGCGCGCCTTGGCGCAGACCGCTGGTCAAATGTGCAACTACAGCCAGCTGGGTGGTCAGGTGGGTATGGATAGCAAAACCGCAGCGAAGTACGTGGGCGTGTTTGAGCAGATGTACCTGCTGCGGCGAGTGGACGTTTGGGCGCGCAACAGACTCAGCCGTGTCGTGAAAACGGCCAAGTTGCAATTCATTGATTCGGGTTTGCTGGCAACCCAGCTCGAGTTGACCGCAGAGGAAGTCCCGCAGAACCGAGCCCGGTTTGGCCACGTGCTGGAATCGTTTGTCTACGGCGAGCTGCTCAAAGCGACGACCACTGCGGAAGGCGACTACTCGCTGATGTACTACCGCGATGCCGACAAAGTCGAGGTCGATGTGGTCATTGAAAACGCGGCCGGGCACTTGGTCGGCGTTGAGGTCAAAGCCTCTGCCACAGTCAAAGAAATTGATTTGCGGGGCTTGAGAAAGCTGGCCAGTCTGGCAGGCAATCAATTCAAGATGGGCATTTTGCTTTACGACGGTGACGAGACTTTGCCGTTGGGCGATAACATCTGGGCCGCTCCGCTCGCTACCCTATGGGGTAAATAGTCCCATGCTTCCTCACTGGTACTCAGCAGTACTCAGGAGTTTTGAGGGTTGGTCCGCAACACGTCCGCGTCGATATAGACATCCCTGACGATGACTCCCTCAAAGAACTGGTTTGCCGCCACACCGGGCTACAGCCGTGCAGAGGACATCGCGAGCGCGGCCATTCATGGCGTGGGTGCCGTGGCTGCACTCGTGGCTTGCGTGCTCCTCATCAACAAAGGGTTCGGGGTGTTGTCCGGGTGGCAACTTGCCGGGGTGGCGCTCTATGGAGCGAGCCTTATCGTGCTCTTTTCAGCCTCCACGCTTTACCACGCTGTGTTGGATCCACCGCTCAAAGATAGGCTCAAGCGCATTGATCATGGCGCCATCTTTGTGGTCATCGCCGGCACGTACACGCCTTTCATGTCGATTACGTTGCAGTCGCAGATGGCCACCGCGTTACTCGCGATCGTCTGGTCTCTGGCGGTCGCGGGTGTTGTGCTCAAGATCTTTCATGTACATCGATTTCGTTGGCTGTCACTCGCGACGTATTTGACGATGGGCTGGCTCGCGCTGTTCGTTTTTTGGGAGTTGTGGCAAGCCTTGCCGCGACCAGGGTTTTGGCTGCTACTAGGGGGCGGCGGGTGCTTTACTTTGGGCACGGTGTTTTACGCCATGAAATCTGTGCGCTACACGCACGCCATTTGGCATTTATGGGTCGTGGCAGGGGCGGCCTGCCATGCCGTAGCCGTTGGTATCTATGTGATCCCGGATGCGTAGGATCACTGCTGTCACCAACCCTAATGCGGCCCCGCCGATGATCGCTGCTTGAGCCAATGCGCGTGGATCACGCGGACGGTGTCGCCGAGTCCTTCCGCGAGCGCCTTGTGTTGCTCAAGTGAGTAGCGTTTGTTGACTAACTCGTCGAAGCCTTCCACTGTGCCATAGAGCTTGAGAACGAGAAAAAGCTCGGGCTGCGCGGTGATCAGGGGCTGCCAGTTTTTGGCATCGAGTGCGACGCCGGTCATGAAGCCGGTACACCACTCATCAATGATTGGAATAGGGTCCCCTTTGTTTGGATTCTCCATCAACAAAGGCTCATAGTAATCTGGCGCACTGTACAAGGTGCGCGCGATGTCGTTCATGTGCCGCATCAACCATTCATAGATTCGCTGCGCCTCGGCTTTATTCTTGAACTTTGGTGCCGCCTTGCCTTTTTCGATATCCCAGACCAGGGGCAGCCACTCGCTCGGGAGGATGGTTCGTGGCCCGGACACGATCGCCGTGAGGTAGCCATCGAGCATGGCGATGTCCATCGCGTCCTCAAGGCCTGATCGCTCGAGCAGGAAATCATTGAGCTTATCGATCTCGTCATCGCTGAGGGGTTCCTGGTTCAAGTGACTAATCCTCCTCTGGGTTGCAGGTTCGATACTCAATCCGAACCAATTTTATCGACAACCATACCCGAGCAGATGAGTCATGCATCGATTCCTTTTACCTTGGCCGGCCATTGACGAAGCTCGCCGCTCGGGATCGCACATTGTCCGAATTTGCTGCGTGTAGTTGCCCAGACCGCCGCCAGTTTGTTGGTGCGGGCGAACTTCATCAA
>CAZHLL010000098.1:0-2308 GCA_964533305.1 uncultured Acidibacter sp. | reverse complement strand
CCCTTCAGGGCTTCAGCGCTTGCGAGCATTCAACTAGATCCACTTCGTTGCGAAAGCTGCTCCAGAGACACCTCTTCCGCCGTATTGAATGCCAGCAGGGTGAACAGCGAATTGAGCTCCTGGATATCTTTGATCCCGTATAGCCGCCGTAGTTCACATAATCGACGAACTGCTGGTTCAGCAGCGCTATATCGTCGAGGGCGTACAGATTGGGTTGCTCTTCGCGGATGGCGGCCGGCTCGGGTCGTAACACGAGATACTCGGAGAATGTCAGCGGCGGGAGTAGGAAATCTGTGAAGCGCCCTGCCCCCGATTCGGTGCTCTGGCGTTTGAGCGCAGCGGCTAGATAGGCCCGCGGCTGAAGTTCCAGCGTGCTGGAATCCATCTGCCGGATGATCAAACGAGTGCCAACCACTGCGCTGCAGGCTCGACGCTGACGGCATCGCGCTGCTCGCGGTGGCGGGCATGGCGTAGCAATAGTGTTGCACTGGCTTTTGGAAACCTCGCGGCGGTCGTCGCGAGGTAACTCGGCACGGTGGGGTCCGACCACTTGCATTCGATGAAGCGCGCCGGCTCGCCCTGTTCGCAGACGACGAAGTCGATCTCGCGGCGCTCCTTGTCGCGGATGTAGTGCAAGGTGGTCTCGGCCCCCTCGGCATCGCGGCGATGCTGCACGGCGGCGTACAACATCGCCGCGCAGGCGTTTTCAAAGCGCGCACCGTCGTCGCCACGGACGAGGCCGGTGTCGTGCAGATACACCTTCGGTTCTTTGAGCAAGGCGCGTGCGATATTGCGATGGTACGGACGCACCACGAACACCACATGCAGCGATTCAAGGATTTCAAGGTAGCGCGCGAGCGTGGTGGGCGAGATCTGCAGGTCGCGTGCGATCGAGGCCAGCGAGAGCGGTGAGCCGACGCGCTCGCGCAGCAGCTCAACGAAGAGGCGCATTGCGCGCACTTCGGCAATGCGTGAGAACTCGAGGATGTCGTCGCGGAGCAATCCGTCGAGATAGAGCTGCCGCCAGCGCTGTGCATCGGCGTCCGTTTCGGCGAGCAGCGGCTCGGGGAAGCCGCCGCGCTGCAGAAGCCGGGTGAGCGCCTCGTCCGGTGTCACGTCGGTTGCAGCGACAAACTCGCGCAGAGTGATCGGCAGCAAATGCCAGGAGAAGTAGCGACCCGCCAACGATTCGCCGGCTTGCCGAAAGGCATCGAGTCGCGCGCTGCCGGTGACAAGGATCGACTGACCGGCCGCGCGACCGTCGGCGACACCTTTGAGCCAGTGGCGCCAGTCTTTCATCTTGTGAAGTTCGTCGAAGACGAGCAGCGGCGCCCCGGGCGACCAGGACTGCCCCAGCATCACACGGCGGTCGGCAAGAACATCCCAGTTGAACACTTGTGCGCCCGGTCGGCGCGCGGCAATCGCCTTGGCAAGAGTGGTCTTGCCGGCTTGGCGGGGGCCGGAGAGGAATACCATCTTGCGATCGAGGTCGCGCTCGATAAGGGGCTCGATGAGGCGCTGCATCCGACTATTGTTGCGATAACTGGAATAAAGTCAAGACCAAACACCAATCGGCTGGATTTTGGTCGGAGACTTAAAACCGTTGTGCCTCAGAAATGAATGACCTGAGCCCGCGACATTACAAAGAAAGCCCGTAGCGTGCGCCGCGCCGCTCGCCGGTGCGCACCAGCGCGCCCAGCGTGACGAGTTCTGCGAGATCGCAGCGCGCGCTTGCCGGCGAGGATTTGCCCAATTCGTATTTGAGATACACCAATATCTTTGGCCAGTCTATAGGCGGAGATATTCATCGGTTTGAGAAATTCTTCGAGTAGAATTTCACCCGGTTTAGGATAAGGCACTTTTCTCATTTGCTAACTCTCAGTATTCAAATAGGATCGCCACGCGATACTATCGTCAATAAATAGCATTGAAAGGGGATATTCATTCCGTATCTCGCGCTGGCGTAGAGCGATCACTGCCCCAAGAATTCGTGGACGACTCCGTGCAGGCGAGCCTGATCATCATCCCACGCCCCATGACCGAGCTCCGGTAGCTCCACGCGATCCGCGTCGGGGCGAAGATCAAACGCCCGACCCGTGGCGTCCCAGAGATCGTCCTTGGGGCGCACCAGCAGCAGGGGCGCACGCAAGGCCAGCAGCGCGGCGGCCATGTCAAATTCGGCGATCGCCTGCGCACCACGCTCGCGTGCCCCGGGGCGCATTTTTTCCGCGAACGTGCGCAGGACACTTTCCTGCGATTGACCCGGGCCTCGCCACTGCCATGAACGTTGCCATTCTTTTTGGGCCCA
>CAZHLL010000097.1:0-5379 GCA_964533305.1 uncultured Acidibacter sp. | reverse complement strand
TGCTCGCTGTCACCACGTCACAATCAATCAAGACCAGCTCGCCGATGCCGCTGCGTGCGAGGGCTTCGGCTGCAAACGAGCCAACTCCGCCCAAGCCGGCAAGTAAGACCTTTTTGCCGCGCAACATCCGTACACCGTCTGTGCCAAGTAAGATTTCTGTGCGGACATGCCGCTCGTATGAAGTCGTGTTCATGGTCGTAAACAATACCGTTCAACTAGATCTCGCAGTAGCGAAACCGTCGGCGCAATGCGATCCATGGGTAGCGATTCGTCGGGCTGATGTGCTTGTTCGATATCTCCCGGTCCCAGAATCAACGTCTGCATCCCCAATTGGTTGAGATAAGCACCTTCGGTGCCAAAGTTCACCACGCCAGATTCCACACCAGTCAAACGCTCGACCGTTTGTACCAGATCACTGTCTCGCGGGGTTTCCATCGCCGGCGTACCGGCAAACAGCGGCCTCAACTCCAAACCGAAGTCATGCTCTCGTAGAACATCCTGTAAGCGCGTGGCCATTTCAAGACGTAACTCTTCCAGCGACATGCCTGGAAGGGGGCGCAAATCCAAATGCAATTCACACGCCCCGCAAATACGATTGGGATTGTCGCCACCATGAATATGGCCAAAGTTGAGGGTCGGCATTGGCACCTCAAAGCGCATATCGCGATAGCGCTGTTGCAAGGAATCACGCCAGCGAAGGAGAGCATCCACCACTCGCTGCATACCCTCAATCGCATTACGACCCAACTCCGGGTTACTGGAATGTCCGCTGCGACCTACAACACGAATGGATTCCATCAAGATGCCCTTGTGGGCATAAATCGGGCGTAAGCCAGTGGGTTCGCCGATCACGGCATAACGCGCATGCTGGAGGCTTGCCGCGGTTAGCGCCTGTGCGCCCTCCATGGAGCTTTCTTCATCGGCAGTTGCCAGCACCACGAGCGGGTGATGCAGGGTAGCTGTCTGCAGATCAGCCACCGCCTCAATTACCATGGAAAAGAATGCCTTCATGTCCGCAATGCCCAAACCGCGCAGCTGTCCATCCACCTCCGTCATTTGCAAAGGGTCTCGACTCCAACGCCCCTCATCCCAGGGCACCGTATCAGTGTGCCCAGCCAAGACTAGACCGCCGGAACCCGAGCCAAGCACCGCAATGAGATTGGCTTTGTCGGGCTGCAGCGGTAGTGGCTGAATCTCGATCCGAAACCCGAGATCAGCGAGCCAGCCGGCCAGTTGATCGATCACTGCACGATTACTGGTATCGAACGCTGGATGCGCGCTGCTCACCGAAGGCAGGCGAATCAGGGTTTGGATGCGTTCCAACAGGTTCGGCAGGGCGGGCATGCACACTCCAGGGAAAGAGATGGAAAGAAACGCAAAGATTCACAGTGTCGATACTTTTGTCTCTATTCGCCAGCCCCCGTAAATGCTTCAATGCGACGGCGCGGTGGGTACCCGCGCTGGAGTACCGCATGATACGCACGGCTGTTCTGAGCGACCTGTCCCGTCTAGTAGAAATCGAGGAGCGCTGTTTCCAAGGGGATCGCCTGTCCAAGCGTTCCTTCCGTCACCTCATCAATAAGGGCCATGCGGTCGTCTTGGTCGCGGAAGTCGAAGGCGTGGTGGCGGGTAACCTCGTTTTGCTTCTGAATGAAAATACCTCCCTAGCGCGCATCTACTCCTTGGCGGTGGATCCTGACTATCGGCGGCAAGGTCTAGCCAGTGCACTAGCCCAAGCCGCAGAAATCGCAGCCATTGACTCCGGGCGGTTCTTCTTGCGCTTAGAGGTGCGTGCCGACAATACGACCGCGATTCGCTTGTATGAAGAACGTGATTACAAGCGTATTGGGCAGTGGGTGCACTATTACGAAGATGCAGCCGATGCGGTGCGCATGGAGAAGCGTCTGCGTGTGCCGCTGGAACGCTCTGTGACCAAGGTGGCATATTACGAACAGACACTGAGTTTCACCTGCGGGCCTGCCGCCTTGATGATGGCGATGCATGCACTCGATCCCGAGACGCCGCTCGAACGCAGCCTAGAGCTGCGCCTCTGGCGAGAAGCCACCACGGTCTTTATGACATCCGGGCATGGTGGTACGACTCCGTTTGGTCTGGCGCTCGCTGCAGCGCGTCGGGGTTTCAGCGCAAGCGTGTATGTCTCCGGCCCGCGCCCCTTATTTGTAGATTCTGTGCGCTCCGACGACAAAAAGGAGGTCATTGCTCTGACAGAAGAGGATTACCTTGCAGAGATGGCCGAGCGGGGGATTCCTCTGTACGACGAAATCCTCACCCTTGAGGACTTACAAACTGCCATGGAACAGGGCGCAATTCCGATCGTGTTGATCTCGACTTGGCGTTTGTATCGTGAACGCTCGCCGCATTGGGTGGTAGTGACTGGCTTTGATTCTCGCCATGTCTATCTGCATGACCCGTGGATTGACCCGGAGCATGAGTACAGCGCCGTTGACCGTATCAACATTCCACTACGACAGCGCGAATTTGAAAAAATGGCGCGGTATGGACGTGCTCAAACCCGAATCACGCTACTCATCCATCCGCCAACAGCGAACAAACAGGACCGAACATGAGTCGTTGGATCTTTCTGGCCGAAGAAAAAAAAGACCTCCAATGGTTGGCGCAACATGACTTACCCGCGGTTCATGTCGATGACTACCTCACAGGGGCCCAATCGATGGGTGGCAAGCGCAACATTCATTTACTCAACCTGTGTCGCAGTAGTCGCTATCTGAGTATTGGGTATTACGCCTCATTATTAGCAGAGGCGCGCCATCACGATGTCTTGCCTTCGGTCAGCACCTTACTCGATGTCTCTCGCCGAGGACTGATCCGCCTGCGTAGTGACCTGCTCGAAACGTCGCGTATCCGCACGCTACTGAATAAATATGCTTCTAAGGAAGATGGGTTGCAGCGCTTTGAGATGAACGTCTATTTTGGTCGATGCGCATATCCAGAATTAGCTGAGATTGCACGTCAAGCCTACGAATTATTCCCAGCGCCACTGTTACGCGTATTGTTTCAGCGTAGCCGGCAGGCAGATGAATGGGCATTGGAAGATCTGCGTCTACTGACCCTACCGAAGATTCCTCGTACGGAAGCCTCGCTATTTTTGCAACAAGTAGCAATCTTTACCAAGCAACGTCAACGCCGCACAACCAAAGCCAGCAAACAAGCCCGGTTTGACTTGGCCATTCTGGTTGATGCGGAAGAACGTCTGGCTCCCTCTGACGAAGGGGCCCTCAAAAAATTTGAACGAGCTGGGCGTGCGCTTGGGCTCCATGTCGAGCGCATCAACCGTCGCGACTATACGCAGTTGGCCAAGTTTGATGCGCTATTTATCCGCGAAACCACGGGTATCAATCATCACACCTATCGCTTTGCAAAGAAGGCAGAGCGTGGGGGGATGGTGGTCATCGATGATCCGACCTCGATTTTGCGTTGTACCAATAAGGTCTATCTCGCCGAGTTGCTGCGGGCCAACCGAGTGCCGACGCCGACCTCTATTATCGCGGGGCCACAGGATCTCGATGGCTTGGAGCAGGCATTGGGATATCCGATGGTGCTCAAAATACCGGATGGGTCATTTTCTCTTGGCGTGGAGTTGGTTAAAGATCGGGAACAGCTCGAGCGAATTGCGAGTGAATTGTTCGCGAAGTCAGAACTGATTCTGGGCCAAGAGTTTCTCTACACCGAATATGACTGGCGAATTGGCATCCTTGCGGGGAGACCGTTGTATGCCTGTCAGTACTTCATGTCCAAGAGGAACTGGAAGATCGTAGAACACCAGGCCGATGGTGGAGTGCGGCATGGACGGTGGAAGACCTATCCAATCGAGCAAGCGCCACCGGATATTGTTGCCACGGCATTACATGCGGCAAATCTGATTGGGGATGGCTTGTATGGTGTTGACCTCAAACAAACCACGAAGGGTCCGGTGGTGATTGAGGTCAACGATAATCCAAGCATCGACTCAGGCGTTGAAGACCAAGTGCTCAAAGATCAGCTCTATCGCGAAATCATGGGCGAATTCCTGCGACGGCTGGAAATTCGTGTGCTGTCGGGATCGATACCGCATAAATAAGTACACTTAGGCGGAAATAGCCTTGGGTTTCCGGTACTTCGTAAGGTGCGCATGAACGATCACACGCAAGAAAGCGGATGGCGAATCCGAATCGTATTCTGGATCGGTGCAATCGTGGTGGGCCTAACCGCATCTGCATTCGCGCTAATGGCTGCTTATGCGGATGAGTGGTTTCATACGATGCGCGGAGAATATTCTTGGCTGCCCTGGGTAACACTACCAGTTGGGCTGGGAACGATTGCCTGGATTTCCAAACGCTGGTTGCCCGGAGTGCAGGGGAGTGGGATTCCGCAAACCCTCGCTGCACTGGAATGTAGTCACGACACGGGTCAGCGCGACCGCCTGCTCTCCATCAAGATCGCATTGGGAAAGATCGCATTCACCGTACTGGCTATTGGGAGCGGGGGCTCTGTAGGGCGTGAAGGCCCAACCGTACATGTCGGGGCGGCGGTCATGCACAGTCTGGGTCGCTGGGCGCAATTCCCCGCGCATTACATGGAGCGCGGTCTGATTCTTGCGGGCGGCGCAGCAGGTCTTGCAGCCGCGTTCAACACGCCTTTGGCTGGAATTGTTTTTGCCATAGAAGAAATGAACCGCGCCTATGAACAGCGAACCAGCGGACTGGTATTAACCGCGGTGATTCTTGCTGGATTGACTGCTGTCGCAGTGCACGGTCAATACCATTATTTCGGACAAGTCTCAGCAAGCCTTCCGCTGGCTGATTATGCAGGCGCAATCCTGATCACAGGTGTCGTAGGCGGCGTTCTCGGCGGGCTGTTTAGTCAAGCTTTGATTAAAGGCGTCGCGCGTGTCGCACCCTATCTACACCGTTACACCTTTCTGGTTGCAGCAGGCTGCGGCTTGTTTATCGTCGTGCTTGCATGGGCTACGAATAGCCCTGTTTTTGGGACCGGGTACATCGAGGCGAGGGCGATGGTTGAGGGGGCTGTAGGGGAGACCCCAGATCTCTGGTATCCGATCGCCAAATTCCTAGCCACAATCGCCAGCTACTTCAGCGGTGTTCCTGGAGGGATTTTTGCGCCGTCATTGGCAACCGGAGCAGGCTTGGGTTCAGATCTAGCCCATTTCATCCCAGAATTAGCACCGACTAGCGCGTTGATCGCGCTCGGCATGGTCGCATATTTCACCGGGGTGGTTCAGGCGCCGATCACGGCCTTTGTCATCGTTATGGAGATGACCGGAAACCACCAGCTCATGTTGCCGTTGATGGCAACTGCGTTACTGGCGAACCATGTCTCCAAGATGGTCTGTCCAGATCC
>CAZHLL010000096.1:0-5407 GCA_964533305.1 uncultured Acidibacter sp. | reverse complement strand
AAGGCGAGTTGCCAATCGACGACCAGCACGGCTGCCTTGTGACCGAAACCCACCTCTCCGGTGGCGTAGCCCACATCGACGTATCGATCTGCCATCAGTTGCCTCGCCTCATCTCTTCATCGGCGCCGCCATCCACTCTCGCAACTACGCCGACACCAAAAAAAAGTCCCCGTGCCGTGAGGGACGGGGACTTCGCTTCGCCTAGGCCAAAGCCGGGAATACCCGAGCTTCCGTGCCAGCCACTGAATCAGGCCGCCTTGGCGCCCTTCTTCTTGGCCATCGCTTCCGCCGCAACCTTCGCCCACTTGGTGAAGCGCGGCTGCATCGGGGGCTCAAAGCCAGTCTCCGCCTTGCAGCGTGATTTGAGTTCGTCGATCGACTCAAAACCACGATCAAAGATTTTCTTCGGCCCGCGCTTGGCCGCCATGCTCTGTCGCAGCGCGGCGGTGGCAGACTCATCGATGTTGCCATCGGCATCCACCACAACCCCGTAGCGTCGTGCCCCGTCGGCCGTCACCAAACCCGCCACCACGTCAAAGGCAACAAGCTTTGCATCTCGCTCGAGCGGATCGCCCCAGCCGCCGCCACCCCAGGTGTCGGCGATGAGGAGATCACCCGCCTCGACCTTGACGTGATCGATCTTGGACGGCAGCAATTCTTCCGTGCCATCCGCACGTTGCAAGAGCTTGCGGCTACGCGCACCCGGCTCACCGCCGTTCGCACCCCAAGGGTAGGTCAACCAACGATCATCGTGAATCGAGATTTCACCCGGCTCGAGGAAGCGATAGCCGATGCGCAAACCGTTGCCACCGCGATGCTTGCCGGCTCCGCCCGTATCGGCGATCGTTTCATAGATGTCGATGCGCAGCGGGAAGTAGCTCTCGAGGAACTCGTTCGGCACGTTGGTGAACGAGGGCCACAAGGAGTGACCGTCAGGGCCATCACCGAAGGGCTTGCCGGGAATGCCACCAAAGGTGATCTGGTAGAGCTGATACCACTCACCGTTCTTGTCGTAACCCGAGTACATGAAGTGCGGGCTATCGGAGAAGCCAGCACCGCACATGAAATCGGGGTTACCCTGACCCAAGAGACCCGCGAGGATATCAAAGATACGCCCGAGCGCATGGGTACGGCAGGACAAGGCAGCCGGCTTGAGCGGCTTGAGCAGCGTGCCCGGCGGGATACGCACTTCCATCAGGTCATAAAAACCGTCATTGAAGAGAATCTGCGGGTCGAACACCATGATCATGTAAATGCCCGCGAACATCTTGAACATTTCTTCGTTCAACAGGAAATTGATCGAAGAAATCGACTGGGGGTCCGTGCCCTCAAAGTCGAAGATGCACTTGTCACCCTCGCGCCACATGCTGCACTTGATGCGATAAGGACCCATATTAAGTCCGTCATCGCAGATGTAGTCTTCAAAGTGCTGCTTGGTCTCCGGCACGTTCTGCCGGATGAGCGCACGCATCGCACGCTTGTTGCGATCGAGCATGGCGTCCATGGCCGAATAGAACACATCGTCACCAAAGCGCTCGGCGATCTCGATGCAACGGCTGGATGCAGTACGCAGCGCCGCCGTGATCGCGTTGAAGTCCGACAGGTTCCAGTGCGGCAAGCGGCAGTTGTGCAGCACCACCCGCAGCACGTCTTCGTTCAACTGGCCGCCTTTGAATATTTTGACGGGCGGAACGACGATGCCGTCCTCGTAGATCGTGGTGCCATCGGTGGGCAAGGAGCCCGGCACCTTGCCGCCGACGTCGGTCATGTGACCGAACATCGCCGTCCAGGCGATGATGCGGCCATCGCGATACACCGGCATCAGCATCAACCAGTCGTTGGCGTGGCTGATTGCACCGTTGACCGAGTAGGGATCGGAGGTGAGAAAGATATCGCCTTCCTCGACCGTGCCGTCGTAGCCCTGCATGAAGCCCCAAATAAATGAGCCAAACTGACCGACGACCATCTTGCCGTCGGTGTTGGCAATCATTGGGAACTCATCGTGCTGCTCGCGAATACCCGGCGACATGGCCGTGCGGAACAGCACCGTGTCCATCTCGTAGCGCGCATTACGCAGCGCGCTCTCGATGATGTCGATGGTGACGGTATCGACCTTCGTCTTTTTGAAGGCCTTCTTGTTGCGCTGAACGATTGTTGCAGGCATGGGAACTTCCTTTGGTTAATTCGTGATGGTGCGTCAGGGCTTACTTGCGCGCCTTCTTGGCCTTGGTCGCCTTGGCCTTCTTCGGCGCTTTGACAGGCTTAGCCTTCTTGGACGCTTTGGCGGGCTTGGCCTTGGCAGGTTTCGCTTTCGCTGGTTTCGCCTTGGCAGTCTTTGCCTTGACCTTCAATTGTGCTGCCCCTTTGGTGGCGGGCTTGTAGTTGTCCGGATAGATCAACAGGCAGCTTGAGCCATCCACCGTCGCGGTGTGCTTGGGCAGGATCACGGTGGTGGAGTCCATCTCCATCACAATCGCCGGTCCGGGCACGCGGTTACCCGCCTTCAGCTTGGCGCGGTCATAAACAATGGCCGTGACGTCCTTGCCTTCCATGAAGCACTTTTGCTTGCCGACGGCTGCCGCTTTGGGATCTTTGCTACCGACCGCGAGCGGCGGCCGCTTGATCTTGATCCCTTGACCCTGCACGGTCGCACGCAGCGTGACGAGCTCGTGCTCGAGCGGCAACGCAAACGTGAAGAGTCGCTTGTGCTCCTCGTCGAATTGATCCGAGATGCCCTTCAGACCCTTGGCTTGCAAGTCCTTGAGGTCGAGCTCGACCGTCAGACGCAGACCCTGGCCGTGATAGCGCAGATCGATCTGATAACTGGTGCGGATTTCATTCTTTGACACACCCTCGTCGATGAGCGCCTTGGCGGCGTCCTGCGCGAGTTCCTTCAGAATCTTCTCGACTTCCTTCGCGCTCGTGTCGGAGAACTTGGCCACAAAGGTGCGTGCACGCTCATCACGCACGGCCGTTGTCGCATCGCCCAGCGCACACAGCACGCCCGGGCCCGGCGGAATGATGGATGGCCAGGAACCGAGCAGTTTGGAGAGTGCGTTGGCGTGGATCGGACCTGCGCCACCGAATGCAATCAGCGCATAGTCGCGCGGGTCATAGCCTTGCTCAACCGACACTAAGCGCAAGGCACCGACCATGTTTTCATTGACGATGTTGTAGATGCCAAGTGCCGCCGCTTTGGTGGTGAGACCCAAGGCATCGCCGATTTTTTTGACAGCCGCCTGCGAAAGGTCGCGCCGAAGTTCCATATCGCCGCCAAGGCGCTGCATCTCGGGCAGATAGCCAAGCACGATGTTGGCGTCTGCGACCGTGGGCTCGGTGCCACCACGACCATAGGCGGCTGGGCCCGGGTCAGCACCCGCAGACTGCGGGCCGACACGCAAGGCTTTGGTCAGCTCGGGCACGTGGGCAATCGAGCCACCGCCTGCACCGACCGTGCGAATATCCACCGACGATGCGCGAACCGTGACGTCACCCACCGTCGTCTCACGACGCAACCGTGGCTCACCGCCCTGGATGAGCGCCACGTCCGTCGAGGTGCCGCCCACGTCGACGGTCAAAAGATTAGGGAATCCCGCCTGCATGGCTACCCAAACAGCGCCGGTAACGCCGCCGGCAGGTCCTGACATGAGTAAGTTGACGGGGTATTCGGCCGCCGACCCCGCCGAGGCCAGACCACCATCGGATCGCAGAATGTGTAATTTGACGTCTGACGCGATGTGCGCGAGCTTGTCCTTCAAGTTCTTGACATAGCGATCGACGCGCGGGCGGACATAGGAATTGGCCACCGTGGTAACCGTACGCTCGTATTCCTGCATCTCAGGCACGACATCCGAAGAAATCGACACCGGTGTGCCCGGCAGCTCCTCCAGTGCGATCTCGCGCACCCGCTGCTCGTGAGAAGGATTCGCGAACGAATTGATCAAAGAAACGGTCAACGCCTCGATATTCTGGGCCTTGAGCTTGCGCAGGCTTTGACGCAGCGCGGCTTCATCCAGCGGCTTGACCACATCCCCTTTGGCGCTCACGCGCTCAATGGCTTCAATGGTGCAGGCGAGCGGCGCCATCGGCAGCGACTTGTTGTAGATGATCCAGCCACCGAGCCCGCCGGGCACAAACGATCGCGCAATCTGCAGCACTTGACGATAGCCCTGCGTGGTCACGAGCCCAACGCGAGCGCCGGTGCCCGTGAGCACGGTGTTCGTTGCCACCGTCGTCCCATGCATCACGTGCTCGATCTCGGTCGGGTGGATACCCGCCCGCTCGCACACCTTGGTGATGCCATTCAACACCCCGATCGACTGATCGGCCGGCGTTGAGGGAACCTTGGCAGACCAGGTCTTGCCGGACTTTTCATGAACCAGCAGCAGGTCGGTGAACGTGCCGCCAACATCTACACCCAAGCGATATGACATGCGCCCCCCTATGGGCTCGGTATCAAAGAAAACCACGATGCCGACATCGCCGGCACCGATCCCAGATCAAGCCGCCTGTTGAGCAGGCGGAAAATTGCCGGCTTTGAGCAACATGCCAGGAAGCGTACGCCCCAGCCGCTGCTGCAACCACTCGCCGACTGCCAGCAATCTTGGCAGATCGACGCCCGTTGTGACACCCGCGCGTTGCAACATGTACACGAGGTCTTCGGTTGGAATGTTGCCGGTGGCCGCCGGCGCAAAGGGACAGCCGCCGATACCGCCAACGCTCGAGTCGAGTGCGTGCACCCCGGCTTGAACGGCCGCATAGGCGTTGGCGAGACCCGTATTGCGCGTATTGTGAAAATGCGCTCGTAAACGTAGGCCCGGGAGCCGATCGCGCGCGCCCTGAATGACTTCACTCACCTGCCAGGGAACCCCTACGCCCACCGTATCGGCAAACGAAATTTCGTGGGGTTGCCCCTCGGCAACCCGCTCGGCCACCTCGAGCACACGGGCCACCGGGATCTCGCCCTCGAACGGGCAACCAAAAGACGTCGCGATGGTGACTTGCGCGCGCACCCCCGCCTCCCGGGCGGCCCGGGCGATCTCCAGCCAGGCGGCAATCGACTCATCGGTGGAGACACCCTGATTACGGCGGTTGAAGGTGTCGCTCGAGACCACCGCCATGCCCACCTCGGTGCATCCGGCAGCGACCGCCCGCTCAAACCCTTTGCGATTGAGCACGAGGCCGATGTAGTGCACCCCGGGGCGTTTGCGCAAACCTGCCAGCACCGCCTCCGCATCGGCCATCTGCGGTACTTTCTTTGGATTGACGAAGCTTGTCACTTCGAGACGCTGCAGACCCGCATCGATCAGCGACTCGATCAGTTGAATCTTGTCCTCGGTGGGAAACACGCCCGGCTCGCTTTGTAAGCCATCACGGGGACCGACCTCAACAATTTCAACACTCCGTG
>CAZHLL010000095.1:0-5497 GCA_964533305.1 uncultured Acidibacter sp. | reverse complement strand
CGACAATCGCCGCGACGATGAAACGAACTGGTTTCATTCAACCCTCCGAAGTTTTTCGATAACACACGACAGTTTTGCCGAGCGACTTTCCAAAGTTACCGCACTCTGGATGTCTGGTCATCATGTTTTAGTAACAATTTGTTGCGGCGCCGTGCGTTGCTGCACAGATATCCCCTTTTGTGTTGCATGGGTGCAACGCAAGCACGAGGACGGCGGAAAAATATGGCTCAGGGTTTCGCGACGAACAGACGCCAGCGAGACCGATTCCTACCGTGCCGCCTGTTAATCGTTTTCTCAATTTATGACGATCAAGAGGTAGCACACGTGAGCAGTATTTCTTTGATGACAAGCAAGCCCCTGACCCGAGGCTGTGGTGTTCTCGCGCTGAGTTTGGCGGGTCTCTGCAGCACGCCGTTGATGGCGCAGACCGTGACCACCATCGATGGCGATCTCGAGGTGACGGGTGATGCGCAAATCGATGGCGATTTGCAGGTGGGGTCGGCGACCACCACCACCGATACGGAGACCACGGACGGTGAAGGTGGCGAAGGCATCCTTCCGTATATCGTGGACAACGGCGATGGCACGAGCACGGTGTACACGGTGACGGCGACCAATGCGACCAGCACCACGACCACCACGACGGTGACGACGGGCGATGTGCTGATCGAGGCTAACGGCAACATCACCACCGTCAAAGGTTCCACCGATACGACCACGTCAGTCACGACGTTTGATCTCGCGACGGAGGTATTGATCGACAACGACACAGGTTTGCCGATCGGCGCTGCCATTGAGGGTGTGGTCGGTAGCTATGATCCCGCCACCGGCGCGTTTGTGGCCGGCACAGTGGCAGCGGTGGTCACCGAAACGCAGGAAGTGGCCGAGGGCGGCAATTTGGTGGTCGCGGGCACGGGGAGTTTCGGCGGCGATGTGGCGATGAATGGCAATCGCGTCACGGGGCTTGCCGATGGTGTCGCCGTGACCGATGCGGCCACGGTGGGTCAAGTGGCGGCAAGTGATGCGCTGTTGCAGTCCGCCATTGATACGGAAGCGGCCACCCGCGCAGCGGCTGATGTGACTTTGCAGTCCAATATCGATGCCGAGGCTGCACTTCGGTTGGCGGGTGATGCTCGTCTTGATCGACGAGTCGACACTGTGGAGAAAGGCGTCGCGATGGCGATGGCGATTGCGGCTGTCCCGACCGTCGATTACGGACGCTTTTCTTTGGGTGTTGGCCTTGGCAACTTCAAGGGCGAGACGGCAGGCGCTGTCGGCCTTGGGTTCAAGGTGGGCGAGCGGGCCAAGTTCAGTGTCAACTTTGCCTCGGATGGGGACGAGAACGGCGGTTCGATCGGCTTTGCCGTCGGTTACTGAGCTCCCCCCACGCCGGAGCCCTGCGGGCAAAGGGGTTGATCCCGGCGAGGCTGCAGTGTTCGTGAATGATCCGCAAAAGGTGGTTCGCGAGCTCTCGGCTTCGCTGGGCGCCCTCGGCGGTGAGTTGGATACGTAGGCCAAGCCGCGTATCCAATTCATCTCCCTCGTTTTGAAACTCCAAAAGTCCATCCTGCATTAATTCTTTGATCTTGTCTTGGATCATGTCTGGAGCGGGGCCCAGTCCCAAAAGATCCCCGAGATAGAGTTCTCGCCCCGTCAGATGTGCGACCCAAAACTGGTGCAAAATCAACCAGTCTTCATCCGACGGCTTCTGGTTGAGGTACTGATGGGTAAGCTGAGCCACGTCATGCATCATCTGAAAGACCACAAAGGTCGCATTACCGCCAGGGCCTTGAAAGATATCGTGAATCGGCGCGTTGCGTGACATCGTGATCCTCCAACTTCCCCTTGCATGAAGGCTTGAGACTGACTGAAGGGCGCGTAGCCAATCGGTGCGATAGCGCGCATTTATGGCGAATCTCTATGCTGTCTCCTAATGACCCACCCCCACCCACATCCCCGGCCTCGCCGCCGTTGGTTCGCCATGGAGTGCGACAGCCTCACCGGCCACCCAGGTACCTAGATACCCTTCCGCCTTTTGCAGAAATCTTTGACTGCCGCCTGGCAGATCACGCACAAGCTCGGGAAGCAGCAGCGCAAGGCGGCCGGGATCGATCAAATTGAGATCGGCGCGCATCCCCACGGCGATCTGCCCACGATCGGGCAGCCCGATGTAGTTTGCATTGCGCGCAGTCAGCAGGTGGATGGCCCGCTCAGGTGTGAGGCGTTGTTCGGGCTCTGCGTCTCGCGCCCAGTGGCTCAATAAAAACGTACTCGTGCTGGCATCACAAATGGTGCCCACGTGCGCACCGGCATCCGACAGCCCATAGAGCACCCGCGGGTGATCAAGCATCTCGCGCACGACGGCGAGCGACCCCGCGTTGTAATTGAAGATCGGAAAGTGAATCAAGGCTCGACCATCACCTGCGGTCAAATAATCATAGAGCGCTTCGAGCGGCGTGGTGCCGAGGCGACGAGCGCGCATGAGGAAGCTATCTTCGAGACGAGGTTCATAGTCGGGGCGACCGTGTGCGTTGGCGAGCGGGAACATGCGCGCGCTCACCCTATCGATCCGGGCCAGCATTAGATCAACGATCGGTGGGATCGAACTGCCATCGCCCGATAAGCGTTGTGAGGTTTCGGTCAGCAGGCGCGCACGCCGCGCAGGTTCGCGTAAAGCCGCTGCGCGTTGCGAGAGCGGCAAGTCGGCCACCTCCCGATAGAGCGGAAAGCCCATGAACGGGTGGAACGTGGTGTCGAGCCCCAGCAACACCCCGATACCCCGGGGCGCGGCCTGCAAATAAATCGGCAGTCCCGCACGGACCGCCGCTTCGGTACGCTCGCGAATCCGCTGCCATTGATCGCCGCCGGGGTCGCGTTGCAGCCAAGTCATCGACAGCGGTCGACCGCTCTCGCGTGCCAGCAATTCAACCAGATCGAATTCCGGATCAAAACCGGTTTCGCCGTGCAGCACATTGAAATCATTGACGAGCTGGATCACGCCGCTACGGCGGCCTTTGAAGGCGCTCGCGAGCGCGGCGAGTTCGCGTCGATCGGCGTCGGAGGCGGGGGTGGCTTGCCCTGCGGTTGTGCGGTGATTGTCGGTGCGGCCCGTTGAGAACCCAGCGGCGCCCGCGTCGAGTGCCTCGATGAGAAGACGCCGCATCTCGGCGATGTCCGCGTCGGTGGCCGCTTCCTGCGCGAGCGCCCGTTCACCCATGACGGCCATGCGCAGTGGGTCGTGCGGCACTTGCAGCAGAAAATCGAGACTGTGAGGGCGGTGTGCGAGCGACGCCATGTACTCGGGGAAGCTCTGCCAGTCAAAGCTCACGCCCTCGCTGAGGGCGACGCCGGGGATGTCCTCGACGCCTTCCATCAATGAAATCAAATCCTGGATGGCACGGGGCTTGTCACCTGAATGCAGGGGGGCGAAGCCGACACCGCAATTGCCCATGACCACGGTCGTGACACCGTGGTGAATGCTGGGGCTCAGGGTCTCATCCCAGCTTGCCTGGCCATCATAATGAGTATGCAGATCGACGAAACCGGGCGTGAGCCAGGCCCCGTGCGCATCGATATGGTGTCGAGCGCGACCCGCCTCGGCACCCACGTGAACAATCAGGCCGTCTTTGATGCCGACGTTGGCGGCGCGAGCGGCAGCGCCTGTGCCATCGATGACCGTGGCTCCTTCAAAGATCAGATCCAACATGGTCTGCCACCTCCTGTCGCCGCCAGTGCCACGCGAGCGCGAGGCCTGATATCAAATGCCAGATTCCCCAAAGGCTCGCGAGAACGACCATGCCGAGTTCGCCATCGAACTGCAAGGCAATGATGCCGAGCGCAAGCCCCGCGTTCTGCATGCCAGCTTCGACGACGATGGCGCGACGCTCGGGTGCAGCGAGCGCGAAGACCCGCGCGGTCACACTGCCAAGCCCGAGTCCGAGGGCGTTGTGCAGAATGACGATGAGGAGGGGCAGCAGCAGAGCAGCCGTCAATAATTCTCGATCCCGATAGAGGCCGAGTAGGATGAATGCGGCGAGTGCGGCGACGGATAGACGACGCAGGCCACTACGAACGCGCCGTGCCCAGGCGGGCCGATGACGCGTGACCAAAAGCCCCGCCACCATCGGCAGGGCGAGCAGCACCAGCAGACTGCCGAGAATGTCGAGTGGCGAGAGCGCAAGCTCTCGTAGCCATGCGGCCGTGGCGGGATTGCTGGCCATCGTCCATGAAAAGTTGAACGGGGTGAGCACGATCGCCAGCACGCCCGAGACCGCCGACAGCGTCACCGAGAGTGCCGTGTTGCCTTGCCCCCAGTGCGTGATGACGTTCGACATGGAGCCGCCCGGGCAACAGGCGACGAGCAACATCGCCGCCTCGAGCGGCGCCGGCAGCGGCAGCACCAGCGTCACAAGCCAGGTGGCGATGGGCAACCAAAGAAATTGTGGCAGCAGACCGATGCCGACCAGCCTCGGCATCGTCAGTACGCGCCGAAAATCCTCCACGGTCAGATCGAGTGCGACCGCAAACACCATCAGCATCAGGACCGCGCTTAGCACCGCCTGTTGCATGGCATCGGCTGTTGCATGGTCGGCGGGGGATCAGCCGCCGGCGTTGCCCAAAATATTTGAAGGCCAGCGCAAATCCACCCCCACGGGGCAATGATCCGACAGTTTGCGTTGCAGGGCATCTTTGGGTGTGAAGGTCACCCGGATGAAGGAATCCGGTACCCGCCATTCATTGAGCGACTCGCCCAGAATCACATGATCGATGTAGCTCGAGTAGTTATGCGCGGGAGAGCAGTTGAGGAAGCGCTTGTTTTCCGAAGGGTTAACAAGCATTGCGCCGGCGGGTTCGCCATCATTGATCTCGGCCCAAAAATTGCGCAGTGCGCCTTGCTCGTTACGCGCCGGGCCGCGGGTCGAGAAATCGTGGTTGAAATCACCGAGCACGGCAAAGCGCCGCCCAGCTGAAGCCTGCTCATCGATCCATTCCTCAAGGATCGGTACCTGCTTGGCGAGCGTCACACAGTTAGGGTTCGCATCATCGAGAGGCCGACGGGGACAGCTCGCCTTCAAATGCACCGACATCAGGTGCATCTCGCGCGGGTCGTCTGGGTAGAGCACCACCACCGCCCCGCGACGCAGACGGCCCTCGAGCGACAGCTCCACATAATCGGGCGCGCAGCGATGCGGCACCCCGCGACGGATGGCAAAGCCGACGTTCTGTACACTTGCGTCATCGGCAAAACAAAAATCATGTTTTGGGAACACGCGTTTCGCGGCCGATGGACCATCCACCTCCTGCAAGGCCACCACATCGGCATCGAGTTCGCGCGCGATTCGAGCGAGCGCCCGGAAATCGATATTCGAGCGCTCAAGCCGATCCACCACATTGCAGGGGATGCTGCGCTTTCTTGGGCCGCGGGGCGCTCCGCGCGGCACGCAGTCCTTGGCGAGCGCACGGAAATTCTCAGGCGCGATCAACCATTCCAGATTCC
>CAZHLL010000094.1:1430-5547 GCA_964533305.1 uncultured Acidibacter sp. | reverse complement strand
TGTCTTTCGAACGCCCGCAACTGCTGCAAGCCTATCGGCAAATGAGGACTATCCGTGATTTCGAGGAGCGTCTTCACGTCGAAATCCAGACCGGGGAAATCCCCGGCTTCACGCACCTTTACTCAGGTCAGGAGGCGGTCGCCGTTGGCGTCTGCGAACACCTGAGCGACGCCGACTGGATCGCAAGCACCCATCGGGGCCATGGCCATTGCATCGCCAAGGGTTGTGATGTCACCGGCATGATGCTCGAGATTTATGGGCGACGCGATGGCCTCTGCAAAGGCAAAGGCGGCTCAATGCACATTGCCGACATGAGCAAGGGCATGCTGGGCGCCAACGCCATCGTCGGTGGCGGTCCACCGATCGCGGTCGGCGCCGCCATCGCCTGCAAAATCCAAGGCCAGGGTAAGCTCGCAGTCGCTTTTGGCGGTGACGGCAGCGCCAACCAGGGCACGGTCTTCGAGGCCATGAATCTCGCCGTGGTGCTCAAAGCACCTGTCATCTTTGTTTTTGAGAACAATGGCTACTCCGAGCACACCGGCGCCGACTATGCCGTGGGTTCCAAAGATATTGCAGGTCGCGCTCGCGGTTTCGGTATGCCGGCGGAAGTATGTGACGGAGCCGATTTTTTCTCTGTTTATGAAGCGATGGGTAAGGCTGTCGAACGCGCTCGACGCGGTGATGGCCCAAGCACGATCGAAGCCAAAATCACGCGTTTCTTTGGTCACTTTGAAGGTGATCCGATGCTGTACCGCGCCAAGGACGAAGTGGCTCGCTTGCGCGAGAGCATGGACTGCCTCAAATATTTCCGCGAACGCGTCACCTCAGCAGGTTGGCTCAGCGATGCCGATCTCGATGCCATCGATCGCGAGGTGGCGACCACGATCGACCGATCGGTGGAGGCTGCGCGTACGGCCGCTCCTCCGTCGGCGGCGGATCTGCTGAACGACGTCTACGTCGCTTACTGACCTTCATCAGGGGACGGCTGCTCATGAGACAACTTTCGATGCGCGACGCCATCAACGAAGCGCTGCATATGGAAATGGCGCGCGATGCCCGCGTGATCGTACTCGGTGAAGACGTGTCCGGCGGCGCCGGAGGCACCTCCGGTCAGCGCGATGCCGCCGGTGGCGTCTTCGGAGTCACCAAAGGTTTGCTACCCAAGTTTGGTGAAGATCGGGTCATTGACACGCCCATATCCGAATCCGCCATCATCGGCGCCGCCAACGGTGCCGCGCTCGCAGGTTTGCGTCCGGTCGCAGAACTCATGTTCGCGGACTTCCTTGGTGTCTGCTTCGATCAAGTCTTCAATCAGGCGGCTAAATTCCGCTACATGTTTGGCGGCAAGACAAGTTGCCCGATCGTGATCCGCGCAGCGACCGGCGCCGGCATGAACATGGGCGCTCAGCATAGCCAATCCATGTATGCGATGGTCACGGGGGTTCCCGGTCTCAAGGTCGTGGTGCCATCGAACGCCTATGACGCCAAGGGCTTGATGTTGACTGCGATTCGCGACGATGACCCCGTCATTTTCTTTGAACATAAGGCACTCTACCCACGCAAGGGACCGGTGCCCGAAGAGGATTACACCATCCCCTTTGGCGAAGCGAATCTCGTGCGTCAAGGCGAGCATGTCACGGTTGTGGCCATCGGTCGCATGGTCAGCTTTGCAGAGAAAGCTCTCGACGCGCTGGCCGCAGAGGGCATCACCGCCGATCTCATCGATCCGCGCACGCTGTCGCCCCTTGATGACGAAACCATCTACGAGAGCGTCGAAGGCACGGGGCGACTCGTGATCGTCGATGAGTCTCCGCCGCGCTGCTCGATTGCTGCGGATATCGCCGGGCTCGTCGCCAGTAACGCCTTTCATGCCCTGAAGGCGCCCGTGGCTCAGGTCACCTCGCCGCACGCTCCCGTCCCTTTTGCGCGTGAGCTTGAGCGCGCCTATGTACCCGGCCCTCAAAGTATTGAGGCTGCCATCCGCAAACTCTTGAAGGAATAGCCAGCGTGAAAAAGCGTATCCATCCGATCACCATGCCCAAGTGGGGCATCGAGATGCAGGAGGGCACCATCAATGCCTGGCATACCTCTGTGGGTAGCGCGCTCAAGAAGGGAGACGCCCTGCTGGATGTCGAGACGGAAAAAATCGTGAACTCCGTCGAATCACCGGTGGATGGCATCCTACGACGAATCCTGGTTGAGACCGGTGACACCTTGCCGGTTGGCACCTTGCTCGGTCTCTTTGCCATGGATGACGTCAGCGAGAGCGAACTCGATGAATTCATTGGTCAGTTCAAGGCAGCCGATGCCTCCTTTGAACCGGCAGACGCCACCTCATCCGAGCCGGCGGCCAGCTCCGGAGCAATGGCAGCCCCCACAGCCACTACCGCCGCTGCCTCCGGCAGCGCAGGTGACGAGGTTCGAGTCAGCCCCATTGCGCGTCGCGTCGCCGAGAGCCTTGGTGTGGACATCAGTCTCGTCAAAGGCACCGGACGCAACGGTCGCGTTTCGAAGGAAGACGTCGAAGCCTTTGCTCGCGCACAAGGTGTGCAAGGGGCTCAGAGCACGCAGGGTGCACCCGGCGCGGCGTCTGCTGCGCCGTCAGCCGACTCGAACCTGCCACAGCGTGAATCTTTGACCTCCATGCGTCTGACGATCGCTCGGCGGCTGCTGGAGTCCAAGCAAACCATCCCCCACTTCCGAATCGGTGTGGAGGTGGACGTGGCTGCCATGGAGCGCTATCGCCGCGGACAGGAAGCGGCAGGCAGCAAAGTGTCATTCAACGATATCTTATTGCGTGCGGTCGCGAAGACCTTACTCGCGCACCCCACGGTCAACGCGCACTGGGCCGACAAAGAGTTGCTGAAGTTTCCGCATGTCGATCTCTGCGTCGCTGTGGCCACAGAGGGTGGGCTGACAACGCCGGTGATCAAATCGGCCGACCAAAAAGATATTCCGCAGATCGCAGCCGAGGTCAAAAGCTTGGCCGCCAAGGCCAAGACGGGTCAGTTGACCCGGGATGAAATCACGGGCGGCACGTTTACCGTATCGAACCTGGGCATGTTCGGCATCGACTATTTTGATGCCATCATCAATCCGCCACAGGTCGCCATTTTGGCTGTGGGCGCGGCCAGTGAACGGGCCATCGTCAAGGGCGGTCAGCTGGCCGTTGCCAAAACCATGCAACTGCAGTTGTCATGCGATCATCGTGCCGTCGATGGCGCGGTGGGCGCGCGCTTCCTGGCCGATCTCAAAAAATGCCTGGAAGAAGGCTCATATTGAACAACAAGGTGAACTGACACAGGAGATTGGGGGCAATGAAACACTCGTCACGGGGCGCGATGCTGCGCCGATGGGGCAACACCCTGGGATCGACGTTTTTGGCAATAGCCATGCTGACCACGCAGGCCTCTGCCGAAGAGAAAGACGTGGGCGCGAAAGCGTATCAACAATATTGCGCTCAGTGTCACGAGGGCGGTGTGTCCAAAGCGCCACACAAGATGTTCCTCGAAATGATGTCCGCCCAGTCCATCCTCAACTCAATGGAAAACGGCATCATGCAGGCGCAATCGGCCGCCCTCTCCAAAGCCCATAAGCAAGCGGTCGCCGAATATCTCACCAAACAATCTTTGGCGGATCTTGCACAACAACCATCCGCGCCCATGTGCACCGGTGAGGCTGCGAGCTTCGATTTCAATCGCCCTCCCGCCAAGGCGGGCTGGGGTGTCAGCCGGCAAAACCAGCGCTTCATCGATAAAGAGGTAGCCGGACTTGAGGCCAAGGATCTCGGCAAGCTCGAGCTGAGATGGGCCTTCCGCTTTCCGAATGCTCAACGCGCCCGTTCGCAACCGACCATCGCCATGGGTGCGGTGTTTGTCGGCAGCCAGGATGGCACCGTTTACGCGCTCGACAAAGCAAGCGGCTGCGTGCGCTGGACCTTTCAAGCAAGCGCCGAGGTGCGTACCCCCGTCGTGATTGAAGGCTGGGAAGCGAACGCCCAACCCGAGCGCCCGCTCGCGTACTTCGCGGATCTGATTGCTCGCGTGTATGCCGTCGATGCCGTGACAGGAGAATTGGTCTGGGTGATCAAGGCGGATGACCATCCCAATGCCACGGT
>CAZHLL010000094.1:0-1330 GCA_964533305.1 uncultured Acidibacter sp. | reverse complement strand
TGACAGGAGAATTGGTCTGGGTGATCAAGGCGGATGACCATCCCAATGCCACGGTGACCGGTGCACCGGTGTTGTTGAACGACCGCCTGTATGTGCCGGTCTCCTCGCTTGAGGTCACCTCGGCGGCTGATCCGAACTATCCCTGCTGCACCTTCCGCGGTGCGGTGATGGCGATCAATGCACAGACCGGGGAGACGACGTGGAAGACGTACACCATTGACGAAGAACCCGCGTTGTTCGGTAAAACCCGGGTGGGCACGGATATCTTTGGGCCCTCGGGTGCACCCGTATGGAACAGCCCATCCATCGATGAGCAGAACGGCGTGCTCTATGTCGGAACGGGTGAAAACTACTCTTCACCCGCCAATGATCGTAGCGACGCCCTATTCGCCTTTGATCTCACTACCGGAAAAATACTGTGGCATCGTCAAAAGACCGAAGGTGATGCGTGGAACGTCGCCTGCATGATGCCGGATAACCCCAACTGCCCGGTGGAGAATGGCCCCGATGTTGACTTCGGTGCCGCCACCATCGTCGCGCGGGATCGTAACGGTCGTGACCTGCTGCTCGCGGGTCAAAAGTCCGGCGATGTCTATGCTCTTGATCCGCGTCGAAAAGGCGAACCTGTGTGGCAACAGAAAGTGGGTCGCGGCGGCATTCAAGGCGGTGTGCACTTTGGTATGGCGCTAGACGGTCAACGGCTATTCGTACCAATCTCGGATATGTCGAGCCCCGAAGCCGAAGTCCACCTGCATGCGGTGCCATCCAAAGCGGGCATCTATGCGCTCGACGTCATGACCGGAGAATTTCTTTGGTCAACGCCCGCCGACAATGTCTGCAATGGTCGGGCTTACTGCGAGCCGGGCATCTCTGCCGCCATCACCGCCATCCCAGGGGCGGTGATCGCCGGTCACATGGATGGGCGACTGCGCGCCTACGCGAGCGATACGGGCCAGTTGATTTGGGAGTTTGACTCGACCCAAACCGTCAAAACCACCGATGGCGCAACCGCCACCGGTGGCTCCTTTGGCGGATCGGCAGGGCCGATCGTGCAGGACGGGATGCTGTTCGCCGCCTCAGGCTACGGCATCTACTTCCACATGCCCGGCAACGTATTGCTCGCCTTCGGGCCCGCGCAGTAAATCCTTACTGCGCGGTGTACCCGCCATCGGGTACGAGCTCGGAGCCTGTCATGAAGCGCGAGGCATCTCAAGTCCAAAAGTTGAGGAGACGACAATGAGCTTTGGCGAGGGGACACTGGGTCATTCGGCCGTGGATGAGGCCGTCAGCGAGGATTTAGCCAGCCTGCGAATTCATGTCACGACGATGG
>CAZHLL010000093.1:0-5639 GCA_964533305.1 uncultured Acidibacter sp. | reverse complement strand
AGCACGGGCACGCACCAACACGGCGCCTGCAGCCCCATCCATCTTTGATTTCGAGCCGAGCGTGGGGTGCCCCGCCAGCTTGCGGGGCGCGCCAGCGTCTTTCGCCATGGGATTCTGGCCTTGACTGAAAAACTCGGCCGCAGCAGGGGCACTGGCCAAGCGACCCGCCGTCGCAGGTCGCGAGACCAAAGAACGGGACGCCATCTCCGGCCGATCGGCTGCCGGCGTGGCCCGGGTCGATGGATCTGCTACCGGCGGGGTATCGCCATCCATGTTGTCTGACGCCGCCTGTTTGGTCTGCGGGGCAAGGACCTCTGCAAAAGCTTCTTTGGTCTCTCCCTCGCCCTCCATCTCGGCGACGGATTCCGACGCGTCCGGATCCGGGGCGCGTGACACAAAAGGATTGATAATGGCGGACATCATGATGCCTCCCGCAATAGATTAAGGGCTGACGGCCTCTGGGCTCGTTCGTCGCTGACACGCTGCTCACGTCGCTGCTCGCCAGCGCGTTCCTCCTGCTGCCAGCGCTCGATGACGGCACTGACCGCCTGATGCTGTACGGCGACTTCCCGTAGCCGCTGCACACCAAAGCCCTCTTCCTGCTCGGTGCGTTGCACGAGTTCCTGTTGGGCCTCAATCGCCAACTGCAGCCGCGCCATGAAACTTTGATAATCCAGCAAGGCGACAGCGCCGAGTCCCTGCGCAATTCTCTGCGGTAAGGCGCTGGCATACTCCTGCCGATAAGCTTGCAGCTCGCAGAGCCGTTGCCGAGCGAGCACAAGCCGCTGCTGAATCTCCTGCACGCGGGCGGCGCGTTCTTCTCGCGTCCGCTCCAGCGTATGTCGATAAACGTCAATTCTTTGGGATCTGCGCATCAGGACTCTCCCTGCATCAGCTGCAACAGGCTTTGCACACTGTGGTCATAGCCCGCCTTGTCAAATGGCCCTTGTGCAAGCAAAGATTGAATGGCGGGGTGCAAGCTCACGGCCCGATCCAGCAGCGCATTTGCCCCGCTCTTCCAGGCTCCCAGGTTGATGAGCTCGCGTGATTGGTTGTAGGCGGACAGCAGTTCGCGCACGCCTCGTGCGGCTTCCGAATGCTCCGCGGGCACAATATCGTGCATCACTCGACTGATCGACGCCTCGATGTCGATGGCAGGGTAATGGCCTGATTCGGCGATCCGACGCGACAAGACAATATGCCCATCCAGAATGGCTCGCGCCGCATCCGCAATGGGGTCCTGCTGATCATCGCCTTCGGTCAGCACCGTATAAAAAGCCGTGATCGAGCCGCCGCCTTGATCACCATTACCTGCGCGCTCGACCAATTGCGGCAGGCGCGCAAAGACCGAGGGCGGGTAGCCTTTGGTCGCAGGTGCCTCACCTACCGCAAGACCGATCTCGCGTTGCGCTTGTGCATAGCGAGTCAGCGAATCCATCAGCAGCAAGACGGATTTACCTTGATCACGAAAGTATTCGGCAATGGTGGTCGCGAGCATCGCCCCTTGCAGACGGAGCAAGGGCGGCGCATCCGCCGGCGCAGCGACGACCACGGCCCGACGTCGATCTTCAGGACCCAGTATTCTTTCGACGAATTCTTTGACCTCGCGGCCACGCTCACCGATCAGCCCGACGACGATGACATCCGCAGCCGTGTGTCGGGCCATCATGCCGAGCAGGACGCTCTTTCCGACGCCACTGCCAGCGAAAAGGCCGACACGCTGACCACGGCCCACGGTCAACAGGGCATTGATGGCGCGCACGCCCACATCGAGTGGCTCAACGATGGGCGTCCGACTCAAGGGATTGATGGTCTTGCCTGCGAGGGGACGGCGTTCCGGGCAGCCACGGAGGCCACCGAGTTGATCGAGCGGCAGACCATTGCCGTCAATGATTCGCCCGAGCAAGCCCGGACCGATTCGTGTGATACCCCCGTGGGTGGTGGGAACCACCCGAGTGGCGGCGTCAAGACCTTGCGGGCTGCCGGCAGGCATCAAATAAAGTCGGTTCGCAGCAAAACCCACGACTTCGGCCTCGGTCACTGCACCCTCGCGCGGCACGAGCAGGCAACGATCTCCGACGGCCGCACGGCAGCCCTCTGCTTCCAGCATCAGGCCGATGAGACGACTCAAGCGGCCTTGCACGGGCAGCGCCCTCGTTGCGTCCAAGCGACGGGAGAAGCCCGCGATGGCAGCGGAGAAATCACTCATGTCTCACCCCGCTCGGCCGCAAGCTCCGCCGTGACATCCCCTTGCGGCATGGCTATCGCCTCGGCAAACAGCGCCTCTGCGAGCATCGCGACCCGCGCATCAAAACCGGCATCAATCTCACTGCTATCCAATAAAATTCGACACCCGCCCCTCCCTACTTGTGGGTCTGCGAGGCATTGCCAACCCTCTTGTTCGGCCGTACCGAACCCGCCCTGTTTGAGCAAGGCAAAATCCGTGGGGTTCAGCATCAGACGGAGCTCGCGCGATGCGCTCGGCAGGTGCTGCATCGCCTGCCGGGCCATATCGAGAATTTTTTCGGGTGCCGTACGCAACTCCCTCGCTGCCAACTCCGCACCCACCCGCAACGCAAGATGCACCAGTTCTTGGGTCGCCCCTTCATCCAAGCGCTCGAGGGGTTTCGCCATCTGCCGCAAGAGGCGCTCCACACCATGACATTGCTGTTGTAAACGACGACGTAATTGGTTGATTTCTTCGGCGGCAGCTGCAAGCCCCTCTTCGCGACCTCGTGCATAACCCTCGCGCGTCGCCCGATGGGCTTCGTGTTCGACTTCCGTCGCGTCCGCCAATTTGCCGCGAAAGCTGATGACTGGCCCACTCATCGCGGGTGGGCTCCAGGGATTCGACGCCGATGCCGTGCGGGGCTCGGACCGCGACTCAGACATAGGCTTCACCGCCCTTCAAGCCGAGTGTGATGCTTCCTTCGTCCGCCAGTCGACGGGCTGTATCCAGGATCTCGCGTTGTGCACTTTCCACTTCCGACAAGCGAACTGGTAGGGAAGCCTCAAGATCGTCACGCAACATTTCGGCTGCACGCTGCGACATGTTGCTGAAGATCTTGTCGCGCAAACGATCGTCTGTCCCTTTGATGGCGAGCAGCAAGCGATCACTGCTGATCTGGCGCAAGAGCTCCTGCATACTGCGATCATCCAGTTCAATCAGATTTTCGAAGACGAATACCAGATCCTGGATCTTGGCACCGAGATCGGGATCGACCGTTTTGATCTCGGTCATCACGGCGGTCTCGATCCGGGGCTCCAGAAAATTGACGATATCGGCGACAATCTTTGGCCCGCCAAACCCGGCTGCCTGCAAGCGGGTGGCATTACCGAGCTGGCGTTCCATAACCGCATCCAGTTCTTCCAGCGCATCGGGCTGAATCCCCTCGACCGTTGCCACTCGCATCAGCACATCTGCGTGCAGCTCGTCTGGCAAGAACGCGAGAACGCGCGCGGCCTGCGCGGATTCGAGTTGCGCCAAAATAATCGCGATGATTTGTGGATGTTCGTGCCGAATCAAATCAGAGACCGCCTTGGGCTCCATGTACTTGAGCGAATCAAGCCCCTTACTGGCACGCCCTAACAAGATTTGATCAATAATCGAGGAGGCCGCGGTCTCCCCCAGCGCCTCAATCAAGGTATTGCGCACGAATTCCGTATTGGCAATCCCGACCGACGTCTGGCTCTCCGCATCATCAATGAAACCTGTGATGACGTCGGTCGCCTCATCCCGAGTGACATCGGAAATCTGTGCCATCGCCGCGCCGATTTTTTGCACCAGCTTGGACGGCAAGTGTTTGAGCACCTTGGCCGCTTCACGCTCGCCCAAGGTCAGCAGCAGAATCGCGGCTCGTTCAATACCGCTGCGATTATCGCCAAAAGTGATGTCAGCCATTGTTCATCGCCCATTTTTTGACAACCTGCGCCACTCGCGCAGGGTCTTCATTGACTATCGAGCGCGCCAAATCAATCTGCTCGTCGTAACGAGTGGGCATGCGTCGACCACCTTCGCTTGAGGCCGCACTCACGGGCAGCGTGTCCGAGCCCGCACTGGCCACCGCTTGGGTCACCGGCACCGGTAGGCGCGAACTCATGAAATTTGCATCCGGTGGCGGTGGAGCCGCGGGCAAGAGCGCATTGAAGCGCTGCACCATGGGTTTGATCACGGTGAAGATCAAGACGATGAGCGCCACAAGGCCTGCGAGCGCTTTCAACACATCAATGAACCAGGCCTGCTCCCACACAGGCACCCCGGTCACCTCGGTCGCATCCACGCTGGGATTTCCCCGCCAAGCGCTATTCACGACCGACACTCGATCACCACGCGCTTCATTGAAACCGACCGCGTCTTTGACAAGCAGCGTGATTCGCTCAATCTGCTCGGGCGTCAGCGGAGTTTGAACTAAGCTGCCATCGGGTCCCTCGACCTCAGGGTTGTCGACCAGCACCGCGACAGAGAGCCTCGTCAAACGGCCGCCCGGCTGACGCAGATAAGACACCGTCCGATCGATTTCAAAGTTGCGTGTGCTCTGCACACTGACAGGCCCAGTCTGCGCGACGCTCTCTCCGGCGACGACCCCCGCCCCGGTCGCCGCTGCGTTGATTTGATTGGCCGCGGCGCCGGGTACCCCTCGTGCACCGCCCGCACCGCGCTCTTCCGCCACTTGCTCGCTGCGGACCACTGCCCCATCGGGAGAAAACTGCTCTCGAGCCTCTTCGCTCGAGGTCATATCAAAGTCGGCGCTCACCTCAGCCCGAACGCGGCCGATACCCACCATGGGAGTAATCAATGCCTCAATCCGCTGCGCGAGGTTTTCCTCGATCTGACGGGTGTATTCGAGTTGCTGATCACGCAAGGCACCCTCGCCCCGTCCTTCCGGCGCCGACAGCAGTCGTCCCTGCTGATCGATCACCGTGACTTGCGAAGGGTCAATATCCGGCACACTGGAGCCGACGAGATTGACGATGGAGGACACTTGCTCCCCCGTCAAACGCCGACCTGCACGCAGTTGCAAAAATACGCTCGCGCGCGCGGGCGTTCGGTCACGGATGAAACTGGACTGCCGCGGTGCAGCTATGTGTACCCGAGCCGAGGCCACGTGTTGCATGCTGGCAATTGTTTTGCTCAATTCCATCTCGAGAGCGTGCTGATAGCGCGCGCTCTCCATGAAGGTCGAAATACCCAGGCCGTTTTCTTTGGCGAGACTGGCAAAGCCACCCGAATCAAGCACCCCCTGCTCGGCGAGCAGCATCCGCGCCTCATTCAATTTACTCGCGGGCACCGAGATGCCACCACTTGCGTCGTCGAGCCGATACTCGATTCCCGCGGCCGATAAACTACGTGTCACCGCGGCCGCGTCCGTATCGGCGAGGCTGCCGTACAACAAGCCGTAGGTCGGGCCTTGTGACCATAGGGTGATCCCGACCCCGGCGGCCACCGCGGCCGCCATCCCCACCATCAACAATAAGGGACGCACGCTTGCGCCCAAATTGCTGCCGAACCCCATAGCCGGATTGCTTGCCGCTTCAATAGCCATCAGTCATAACCTCAAATGGGCATGTTCATGATTTCCTGATAGGCGGAAACCATCTTGTTACGCACTTCCACCGCACCTCTGAACGTGATGCTCGAT
>CAZHLL010000092.1:0-5760 GCA_964533305.1 uncultured Acidibacter sp. | reverse complement strand
CAGCCCGCGGTAGGTTCGTCCACACACCCTGCTCCGGTTCCAAAGAAAAAGGGGCTCAAGGCCCCTTTTTCTTTGGAATTGGCGGAGAGAGTGGGATTCGAACCCACGAACACCTTGCGATGTTACTTGACTTCCAATCAAGCGCCTTCGACCACTCGGCCATCTCTCCGGCGCGGAGCGCGATGATATATCAAGCCTGAGGTGGCTTGGGCGGCAGGATGTTGGGCGGGGTATCGATACAGGGTGAATCGACGGGCCGCGGGGGCTCCGGCGCATCGAGATTCGGGATGGTGAGTGCGGCGCGCGTATCCGGCGCATCCTTGCCCGGCGGGATCTTGAGCGGCTCGTTGTTGACCACGCCCGCAAAGTCCTCGGGCATGGCGCACTTGCCCTGGAAGATCTTCCACGACTGGCAGCCACTCAGCGTGACGACCATGGCGAGCAACAAAACCGCCCGGGCGGGACGAAACAGACTGGATCTGGACACTGTCATGGCGCAGAGCCTACCAGACCCGCCGCCTGCATGGCCTCTCGCAGGCGCCCGTGGTACTCCGCTGAGAGCGGCGTGAGCGGCAAACGGATGCCGCCCGCGATCAGCCCCATCTGCTCGAGCACCCACTTGGCGGGGATGGGGTTACCCTCAACAAAGAGCGCCGAATGCAGCGGTGCGAGCTTGGCATCGAGCGCCTCGGCCTCAGCCGCTCGACCGGCGCGCGCAGCGGCAATCATCTCGGCCATGAGTTTGGGTGCGACATTGCTCGTCACGGAGATCACCCCTTGTGCGCCAGCCAAGATGGCCTCTCGGGCGCTAACGTCATCCCCCGACAGCACGGTTAAGTTGGGCGCCAACTCACACAAGGTGCGGATGCGCCCCACATCCGCCACGGCCTCCTTGATGGCAACGACCCTTGGCAACTGCGCAAGGCGCGCGACCGTCGCCGGTATGAGATCACAAGCCGTGCGCCCTGGCACGTTGTAGAGAATCACGGGTACCGTCGCCCGCTCGGCGGCCAGTTTGAAATGCTGGTAAAGCCCCTCCTGCGCGGGCTTCACGTAGGCGGGGGTGACGATCAAAAGTCCATCGACCCCGAGTTCGCTGACCCAGGTCACGCGATCGAGTGTCGCGGCTGTGCTGCTAAGCCCCGCACCGGCAATGAGCGCCATGCGATCGCCGATGTGCTCGCGGGCCACGACGATGAGCTGGCGCAGCTCAGCGTCGGTCAGAGACGCCGACTCGCCCGTCGTGCCACCCACCACCACGCCATCGGTGCCCGCCGCCAGGTGAAAATCGAGCAATCGGTGCCAAGCGGGTAAATCAAGCTTGCCGTCTGCCGCCATGGGCGACACCAACGCCACCGAACTGCCTTGAAACATGAACTTCACCCAGAGGAGAGGCCAGCAGGACGATCCTGCCTTACGCGCGAGGCGTGGATGTTACGAAGCAGGCCTGCGCGCTGCAAGGCGCGCGCCGAATCGTTACACTTGGGCAGACGCATGAACCAGCTTCTCGCCATATCCGCGGTCGGCCCGGATCGCACCGGAATTGTCCACGACCTCACTCAGGTGATCGCCGACTGCGGCGGCAATATCAGCGAAAGTCGCATGGCGAGTCTCGGCAACGAGTTTGCGATGCTGTTGCTCGTGGGTGGCAACTGGCATTCGCTGGCGAAGCTTGAGGCCGAGCTGCAGCGCTTTGCGGGCGAAGCGGGCCTCACGCTCCACCTGAAGCGCACCGAAGGTCGCAGCGCTCGCACCGATCGCTTGCCCTACTCCATCGATGCGGTCTGCCTCGATCAAACAGGGATCGTCTCGGCACTATCCGGTTTTTGCGCGAGCCGCGACATCGATATCGCCGAGGTCGCCACCCGCAGCTACCCTGCCGCTCACACCGGCGCACTCATGTTTTCGGTGCAGATGATCGTGAATGTGCCGAGCCGCCTGCACCTTGCCCACTTGCGCGAGGAGTTCATGGAATTCTGTGACTCGCGCAATCTGGATGCCATTCTTGAACCGGTAAAATCCTGATCGATCATCACCCTCGCTCACACGCAGGAGCCCGCATGGCCAAGGCAACGAAAGCAACCGTCAGCGTCGGCAGCAAAGTCCCCGACTTCACCGCGACCACCACCGATGGCGGCAGCTGGCAACTGAAGGATGCCAAGGGCACCAAGGTCGTTCTCTTTTTCTACCCCAAAGATATGACCTCGGGCTGCACGGTCGAAGCTCAGCAATTTCGTGATCTGCACGCCTCATTCAAGCGCGCGGGGGCGCTCGTGATCGGCGTCTCGCGTGATTCCTGCCGCTCGCATCAAAAGTTCATAGACAAAGAAAACCTCAATTACGAACTGCTGTCGGATGAGGACGAAGCACTCTGCCGACTGTTCGACGTCATCCGTGAAAAGAACATGTACGGTAAAAAAGTCTTCGGCATCGAACGCAGCACGTTTTTGATCGACGACAAAGGCGTGCTCGCCGCCGAGTGGCGCAAGGTGAAGGCCGACGGCCATGCGGCCGAGGTGCTCGCTGCGGCCAAGGCCCTTTGAAGCGCCGACACTCCGCACGACAGCGCCGGCTGTTCGTGCTCGATACTAACGTGCTGATGCACGATCCGGCGGCGATCTTCCGTTTCGAGGAACACGACATCTACCTGCCGATGATCGTGCTCGAGGAACTCGACCAACATAAAAAAGGCCTCTCTGAGGCCTCACGCAACGTGCGTCAAGTCAGTCGTTTTCTCGATGAGCTGATGCGGGATGCGAGTCGCGAACAAATCGAGCAAGGCCTCGCACTGCCAGGCGGTCTCAGCGGCAATCACGGCAAGGCCCCGTGCAGTGGCAAGCTCTTCTTTCAGACGCAACAATTGCAGGGCACCCTGCCCAACGACCTGCCCGGGCATGGCAGTGATAACCAGATCCTCGCGCAGACGCTGGCACTGCAGGCACTGCATCCCACCGCTCGGGTGGTTCTGGTCTCCAAAGATATCAACCTACGCATTAAGGCTGCGGTGGTCGGCGTACACGCCGAGGATTACTTCAGCGATCGCACCATTGATGACGCCGAGGTACTCTTCACGGGGCACACGGCGCTCTCTGCCGATTTTTGGGAGCAGCATGGCCAGCACATGCGCTCCTGGCAGGAGGGCTCGCGCACCTACTATGAAATCAAGGGGCCCTCGGTCGCTGACTGGCATATCAATGAATTTGTCTATGAGGAGCGCGAACACGGCATCGAGGCCATCGTTCGCCGGATCGAGGGCGAGACCGCGATGCTCGAACTCATCCACGATTATCGCAGCGAGCGCCATGCGGTCTGGGGTATTAGCGCGCGCAATCGCGAACAGAACTTTGCGCTCAATCTTTTGCTCGATCCCGAAATCGACTTTGTTTCGATTCTGGGCCCAGCGGGCACGGGTAAAACCCTGCTCACCCTCGCGGCGGGACTTGCCCAGACGCTGGAAGACAACCGCTACAGCGAAATCATCATGACCCGCGTCACCATTCCACTCGGCGAAGACATCGGCTTTCTTCCCGGCACAGAAGAAGAAAAGATGGAACCCTGGATGGGCGCATTGATGGATAACCTCGAGGTGCTCACGCAGAGCTCCGATGGCGGCAGTTGGGGCCGGGCGGCAACCAACGACTTGCTGCGCCATCGCATCAAAATCCGCTCCTTGAATTTCATGCGCGGTCGTACCTTTCTCAATCGCTTTGTGATCCTCGATGAGGCGCAGAACTTGACGCCCAAGCAAATGCGCGCGCTCGTCACCCGCGCAGGCCCTGGCACCAAGGTAGTGTGCCTCGGCAATCTCGCCCAGATCGATACGCCCTATCTCACCGAGACGACGTCCGGTCTGACATTTGTGGTCAATCGTTTTCAGGGCTGGACCCACTCGGGACACCTGACCTTGAAGCGTGGCGAACGCTCGCGGCTGGCGGACTACGCCTCCGAAGCACTGTGAACTTTGCGGGCGGTCAGGGGTCGATGCAGATATGACCTCGCGGCGCGCTTATCCGGGCTTCCATTGGGTGTGGCTTGCGCTGCTGTCGGCGCTCATTGGGTGGGCACCCTCGGCGCTGCGCGCCCAATCGGCCGCCATCGATCTGCCCGACATCGGCTCCGGCGCCGACTCCACGCTCACCCTCAACGACGAACACCAGATCGGTCGCAGCGTCGTGCGGGGCTTGCGCGAACAGGGCGCCATCCTCGAAGACCCGGAGGTCAATGATTACATCCAGAACCTCGGCAATCGGATCGCCGCGCAGATTCCCGACTCGAACCAACGGTTCTATTTCTTTGTGGTGCGCGACCCCAGCATCAATGCCTTTGCCCTGCCCGGCGGCTTCATCGGTATCAATCAGGGACTGATCACCGCCACCGCCCGCGAAGCCCAACTCGCCGGTGTGCTCGCACACGAAATCGCCCATGTCACGCAGCGCCACATTGCCCGCGCCATTCAGGCGCGAGGCAGGCAAAGTCTGGCAGCGACCGCCGCCATGCTCGCTGCCATTCTGGTCGGTGTGACCACGGGCGCAAGCGATGCCGTACAAGCGGGCATTGCCATCGCGCAAGGCACCGCGGCTCAACAGCAAATCAACTTCACCCGCTCCAATGAATACGAAGCCGATCGCATCGGCATCGGCTTCTTGGCTGCGGCGGGTTTTGATCCGAACGGCATGCCCGATTTCTTTGAAACCATGGGCCGACGGGCAGGTCTCGCCGGCGCTCAGGTGCCGGAATTCCTGCGCACTCACCCGGTGACGACCAATCGCATCGCCGAATCCCGCGCAAGGGCGGAACAGCTGAGCGTTGCCATCGAGGCGGAAACGCCCCTCTATGCGTTTGTGCGCGAGCGAGTGCGCGTGCTTGGTGCGCCGAATGATGCGGATCTCACGCAGTTTTACGCTGCGCTCAGCGAACGCGCGCCGCTCAACGCAGCGCAGCGCTACGGAGAGGCCCTCGCACGCCTTGGGCGAGGCGATCGGGAGCGGGCGGCGAGCGCGCTCGTCGAATTGGTGGCCGTCCAACCCGATAGCCCCATGCTGCAGGCCGCGCTCGGACAAGCTTACTTTGCCGCGGGCATGACCGAGGCAGCCGAACGAACGCTGCGACGGGCGCTCGAGGTCGCCCCGCGCAACGTGCCGCTGAGCGTGCGCTACGCCGAGATCTTGATCCGCACCGACCGCTACAAGGCGGCCCATGAACTCTTGCTCGATCTCTTCAATAACGTGCCGCCCACCCCAGAGCAGATCCGCCTGACCGCGCTTGCGGCGAGCGGTGCCGGTGACACGGGCGATGCCTACTACTACATGGGGGAATACCACATCAGTCTCGGCGATTTGCCGATGGCGGTTCGACAACTTGAGCTCGCGCTCGCCGCCCCGGATCTGACCGAAGTTCAGCGCGCCCGCTTCGACGCCCGCATGGAAGAAATTCGCAAGGTGCTCGCCGAAAGTGGCAAGCGCCGCAAGGCCAATCAGGCGAACGAGGCCGCTGCTAGAATAGCGCGATGAAACACCCTGTTAGCCTTGCCGTGGCGGCCGTGTGCGGCCTCCTGCTGAGCGGCTGCGTCAGCAGCCAAAAAATCGTCACGCCCGATCCGCGCGACCCTCTCGAGTCGCTCAACCGAGGCACCTATGCCTTTAACGAAGGGCTGGATCGCGCACTCGTCAAACCCATCGCGCAAACCTATCAGCGCGTGACGCCCAAGCCGGTGCAGACGGGTGTGTCCAATTTTTTCAGTAACGCCAAGTATCCGGTCAC
>CAZHLL010000091.1:0-5764 GCA_964533305.1 uncultured Acidibacter sp. | reverse complement strand
AGGTTGATGTCAATCGGCTGCAGGATCTGCACCAGGAGGCTCCGCTCACATGAAACGCTATCCCATGACGCTGCGTGGCGCCGAGCTCTTGCGCGCGGAGCTCAAAAAACTCAAATCCGAAGATCGACCCAATGTGATCAAGGCGATTGCCGAGGCTCGTAGCCACGGCGATCTTTCCGAAAACGCCGAGTATCACGCGGCTCGTGAGCAGCAGGGTTTCATTGAAGGGCGCATCAGTGAGATCGAGGCCAAGCTGTCGACGGCCGATATCATTGACGTGAAGCAATTGTCGAACGAAGGTCGGGTGGTGTTCGGTGCCACGGTGGATCTATCTGACGAGAGCGACGGCAAGTCGGTGACCTACATGATTGTGGGAGAGGACGAAGCGGACATCCGGGCGGGGCGCATTGCCGTCACCTCGCCGATCGCGCGTGCGCTTATTGGCAAGAGCGAGGGCGATGTGGTGGATGTCATGGCCCCAGGGGGAACGCGCAGCTACGAAATCGTGGCGGTACGTTACGAGTAGCCGGCAGATCTGCCCATTAATCGCACGGCCGCAAAAATCGTCAGACAGGGAGTCAAGCGGGCAGAATGATCTTCGGCAGCGCCTTGCGCGGGCGATACAGGGTGGCAACGTGACCAATCCGGCCGACCAAGGCGCTATCCGTGGCGACCGCGAGAGCCTCCAATGCGGCATCGCGCACGTCGCGCTCGGCGCCGGTCATGCGGACCTTGATGAGCTCATGGTCATGCAGCGCGCGTTGCGTTTCCGCGACGACGCCTGGGGTCACCCCGGCGTTACCCACCAGAATGATGGGCTTCAGGGGATGAGCGAGACCCCGCAGGTGCCTTCTTTGCTTGTCATTGAGTTTCACGCCCCCATTGTACTCGTTGCCGGGGATTCGTTGCGGGCTGTGCGTGGCGGGTGAGGACTGAACCTCACTGGCCGCATTGGGTCTGATGGTGTAGCGTGTGCGTTCGGGTAAAGGGTGCGGGGAAAGCACCGACCTTTAAGGGTGAAGAGCATGAACGATTTGATGAAAAATTTTGTGGTTTGGGCACTGATCGCAATTGCGGTCCTCGTGCTCTTCAGTCAGTTCATGCCGCGCACCGGCCCGGTGGCGGAGATCAGCTACTCCACGTTCCTCAATGAGGTCCGAAACGGCCGAGTGGAGAGTGTGGTGCTGCAGGGTGATTCCATCATCGGCACGCGTCGCGACAAAACCACCTTCGAGCTCTACAACCCCGAGACCGACAATACGGCCCTGATCGGCACCCTCGCCAAGTCGGATGTCGCCATCATCGGCCGTGCGCCGAAACAACCGAATTTCTTTGCTCAGCTGGTCCTGCAGCTCGCGCCGGCTTTGCTGCTGATCTTGGTCTTTGTCTGGATGCTGAGACAGATGCAGGGCGGGGGCGGTGGTCGTGGCGCCATGTCCTTTGGCAAGAGCCGGGCCCGCCTGCTGAGTGAAGATCAGGTCGCCGTCACCTTTGCCGATGTGGCCGGTGTGGATGAGGCCAAACAGGAGGTCGGCGAGATCGTCGATTTCCTCAAAGATCCCTCCAAGTTCCAAAAATTGGGCGGCAAGATTCCGAAGGGTGTGCTCATGGTGGGCAGCCCGGGCACGGGCAAGACCCTGCTAGCGCGCGCGATCGCGGGTGAGGCCAAGGTCCCGTTCTTCACGATTTCGGGTTCCGATTTCGTCGAGATGTTCGTCGGTGTCGGCGCATCGCGCGTACGCGACATGTTCGAGCAGGCGAAGAAACACGCTCCCTGCATCATTTTCATTGACGAGATCGATGCCGTTGGTCGCCACCGTGGCGCGGGTCTTGGCGGCGGGCATGATGAGCGCGAGCAGACCCTGAACCAACTGCTGGTCGAAATGGATGGCTTTGAGGGTAACGAAGGCATCATCGTGATTGCGGCGACAAACCGGCCGGACGTGCTCGACCCTGCGCTGCTGCGTCCGGGTCGCTTTGATCGGCAGGTCGTGGTCCCGTTGCCCGATGTGCGCGGCCGCGAACAAATCCTGCGCGTACACATGCGCAAGGTCCCGTTGGGGGATGATGTCAAACCGGGCGTGATCGCGCGCGGCACTCCCGGCTTTTCGGGTGCTGATCTGGCGAACCTCGTGAACGAGGCTGCGCTCTTTGCGGCGCGCGCCAATCGACGCATTGTCAGCATGGAAGAGTTCGATCGCGCCAAGGACAAGATCATGATGGGCGCCGAGCGACGCTCCATGGTCATGACCGAGGATGAGAAGAAGATGACGGCTTACCATGAGGCGGGGCACGCCATCGTCGGCTTCTCGGTGCCCGAGCACGATCCGGTCTACAAGGTCACGATCATCCCGCGTGGTCGGGCACTCGGCGTTACGCAATTTCTGCCGGAGCAGGATCGCTACTCGATGAGCAAGCGTCGCATCGAGAGCGGCATCGCCACGCTGTTTGGCGGTCGCATCGCCGAAGAAATCATCTTTGGTGCGGATGCGGTAACGACCGGTGCCTCGAACGACATCGAGCGCGCGACCGATCTTGCCCGCAATATGGTCACCAAATGGGGTCTGTCGGATCGCCTCGGTCCGCTCACGTATTCCGAGGAGTCGGGTGAAGTGTTCCTCGGACGCTCGGTGACGCAGACCAAGCAGGTCTCCGATGAGACCGCGCACGCCATCGACCAGGAAGTGCGGCGGGTGATCGAAAGTAATTACCAACGTGCACGCAACATCCTCGAAACCAACCTCGAGAAGCTGCATGCCATGGCCGATGCCCTCATCAAGTACGAGACGATCGACGACGGGCAGATCAAGGACATCATGGAGGGCAAGCCGCCGCGCGAGCCTTCAGGCTGGGATGATTCAGCGCCGAGTAGCCCGCCGTCGGGAGGCCCGAAGGCCTCCTCATCGAGTGGCTCCATCGGTCAGCCTGCTGGGGAAGGCAGCGCCGGCTGACGGCCGGTTATTCGATTGCTGCTTCGCTGCCGCGATCGCTGGCTCGATCTCAGCACCCCCCGTGTGATGGGGGTGCTCAATGTGACGCCGGATTCTTTTGCGGACGGTGGAGAGTTCCTAGATACGCGTCGAGCGCTGGCGCAGGCCGAGCGCCTGCGTCTTGCCGGCGCCGATCTCATTGATGTCGGTGGCGAGTCCACGCGACCCGGCGCGGCTGCCGTCTCCGCCGACGAAGAGCTCGCGCGGGTTCTGCCGGTTGTCAAAGAGCTGGTCCGCCAGGGCGCCATTGTGTCGGTGGACACCAGCAAGGCTGAGGTGATGCGGGCGGTGCTGGACGAGGGTGCTCACCTGATCAACGACGTACACGCCTTGCAGCGGCCCATGTCCTTGGCCACCGTCGCTCAATCGGAGGCAGCGGTGTGCCTGATGCACATGCAGGGTGTGCCACAAACCATGCAGACCGCGCCGCAGTATGCGGCCGTCGTCACGGACGTCAAAGATTTCCTTGGCGATCGACTGGCGGCCTGCGAGGCGGCAGGGATCGCCCGTGCCCGTCTTTTGGTGGACCCGGGATTCGGCTTCGGCAAGACGCTCGAGCATAATCTGTCCTTGCTGCGCGAACTTTCTGCCCTGCAATCGCTCGGTGTTCCTGTCTTGGCAGGTCTTTCTCGCAAGTCCTTGTTGGGTGCATTGACTGGGCGCTCGGTGGGAGAGCGGCTCGCGGGCAGTCTCGCGCTCGCTTATGCGGCACTCGTGGGCGGAGCGCGTATCATTCGCGCCCATGATGTGGCCGAGACCGTGGATGTGCTGAAGGTCTGGTGCAGCCTGCAGAGCGCGGGCGAGGGGAGGCAGGATCAACGTGACGCGTAAATATTTTGGTACCGATGGCGTTCGTGGCAGGGTGGGCGAGCCGCCGTTGACGGTGGATTTTGTGTTGCAGCTCGCGAGTGCGGCGGCGCGAGCGCTCGCGCCACAGGGTGGCAGTGTGCTCATTGGCAAGGACACGCGTTTGTCCGGCTACATGTTCGAATCGGCACTCGAGGCCGGGTTTGTGGCAGCGGGCGTGGATGCCAAGCTGATCGGACCCTTGCCAACACCGGGTATTGCGTTCATGACGCGTCACTTCGAGTGTGATTTTGGCGTGGTGATCAGTGCCTCGCACAACCCTTACGATGACAACGGCATCAAATTCTTTGATCGTCACGGTGGCAAGCTCTCGGACAACGAGGAGCTTTTGATCGAGGCTGAGCTTGCAAAGGCGCCGATGACGCGTGAGTCCGCCGCGTTGGGGCGCGCATCGCGGGTGGATAAATCACGGCGTATTTATCAAGAGTTCTGCATGGCGACTTTGCCTGCGGGCGTCTCGCTCAAGGGCATGAAGATCGTGATCGATTGCGCCCATGGCGCCGCCTACAAGGTGGCCCCGCGCATTCTTGCGGACCTCGGTGCCGAGATCGTCCCCATCGGCTGCTCACCGAACGGACGCAACATTAATGATTCCTGTGGGGCGATGTCGCCTGAACTGCTGCAGTTGACCGTGCCGGGCGTGCGCGCGGATGTGGGCATTGCGCTCGATGGCGATGGCGATCGTCTTGTGATGGTGGATCACCTTGGTCGCAAGGTCGATGGCGATCAGCTGCTCTACGTCATGGCTTTGGCGGAACAGGCCGCGGGTCGTCTGCGCGGCCCGGTCGTGGGTACGGTCATGAGCAACTTCGCCCTGGAGTGCGCTCTGCGTGAGCGCGGTATCGAGTTCCTGCGGGCGGCCGTCGGCGATCGATATGTGCTGGCGCGCTTGCGTGAAACGGGCGGCATGCTGGGAGGTGAAACCTCGGGGCATCTGTTGACGCTGCAACACACGACCACAGGCGATGCAATGATCGCGGCCTTGCAGGTGCTGGGGGTGATGCGCGAGACCGGTCGAACGCTGGCGGAGCTCACGGCAGGGCTCACGCTATTGCCGCAGACGATGCTCAACGTCAAGGTCGCTCGGCGGTTTGATCCCTTGGCGGAGCCTGCCATCGTCGAGTCGGTGGCGGCGATCGAGTCCCGGCTTGCCGGTCGCGGCCGGGTGGTGCTGCGCGCATCGGGAACTGAGCCTGTCATCAGGGTCATGATCGAAGCCGATGATCGCGAGCAGGCCAAAGAATTAGCGCAGGAGCTCGCGGCCATCGTACAGCGGCATGCCACAGCTGTTTAATTGACGAGTGAGTAGGTAACGAGGGACAAAAGGAGACAAGCCATGCGCAAACCGATGGTAGCGGGAAACTGGAAAATGCACGGCAGTCGCGAACGTAATGCCGTGTTGCTGGATTCTTTGCTGCCCATGCTTTCGCAGTCGCTCACGGCGCAGGTGGATGTCGTGGTCTGTCCGCCTTTTGTCTATCTCGATGCCGTTCGTGCACGACTCGAAGATTCAGCCAGCGCGCAAAAGATCGCGCTCGGTGCGCAAAATCTTTGCCTGCACCCGGGTCAGGGCGCCTATACCGGTGAGGTATCGGGTGCCATGCTGCATGATGTCGGTTGCCGCCATGTGATCATCGGACACTCGGAGCGACGCAGTCTGTTTGGCGAGACCGACGAGGTGGTCGCAAGCAAGCTGCGTGCGGCGCTCGATGCAGGGCTTGCGCCCATAGCCTGTGTCGGTGAGCAGTTGGCCGAGCGCGAAGCGGGAGAGACGCACGAGGTGGTCGGACGACAGCTCTCTGCCTTGCTTGGAGCGTGCAAAGGGGATGAACTCTCGCGGGTGGTGTTTGCGTACGAGCCGGTTTGGGCGATCGGCACTGGCTTGACCGCGACACCGCAACAGGCCG
>CAZHLL010000090.1:0-5805 GCA_964533305.1 uncultured Acidibacter sp. | reverse complement strand
TTGATCGCGGGCACGACGGGCTCCGGCAAGTCGGTGGGTATCAATGCGATGGTGCTGTCTTTGCTCTACAAGAGCACCGCACAGGATGTCCGACTCATCATGATCGATCCCAAGATGCTGGAGCTCTCGGTGTACGAGGGGATTCCGCATCTGCTGGCCCCGGTCGTGACCGACATGAAGCAGGCGTCGAATGCCTTGCGCTGGTGTGTGGCCGAGATGGAGCGGCGCTACCAATTGATGGCGGCGCTCGGGGTGCGCAACATCGCCGGCTTCAATCGCAAGGTGCGCGACGCCATCGATGAGGGCAAGCCCATCAAAGATCCGGTGCTGCTGCAGCGGGCCGCGAATGATCCGGGCATAGACCAATCGCAGATTCCCGACCTTGAGCCGCTGCCCTTTATTGTTGTCATCATCGATGAGTTGGCCGATCTCATGATGATCGTCGGGAAAAAGGTCGAAGAATTGATCGCTCGCCTTGCGCAAAAGGCGCGTGCTTCGGGCATTCACCTGATTCTGGCGACGCAGCGGCCTTCCGTGGATGTGATCACCGGTCTCATCAAGGCCAATATTCCGTGCCGCATTGCCTTTCAGGTCTCCGCCAAGGTCGACTCCCGCACGATCCTCGATCAAGGCGGGGCGGAATCTTTGCTCGGTCACGGTGACATGTTGTATCTGCCCGCCGGCACCTCCATGCCGACCCGTGTGCATGGGGCGTTCGTGGCCGACCATGAAGTCCACAACGTCGTCAAAGCCCTGCGGGATGCAGGCGCACCGGATTACATTGAGGAAGTGCTGTCAGGGCCGAGTGGGGCCGTACCGGGGCTCGCGCCCGAAGATGGCGCGGGCGGTGAGGGCGGCGATGCCGAGCAGGATGCGCTCTATGACGAAGCCGTCAAAATCGTCATCACCGAGCGCAAGCCCTCGATTTCGTATGTGCAGCGGCGTCTCAAGATCGGCTACAACCGCGCCGCGCGATTGATCGAGGCGATGGAAGCAGCCGGTTTGGTTGGGCCGCTGCAATCGAATGGGGGGCGCGAGATTCTGGTGCCGCCTCCGAACGGCGAATGATTCGTCCGCTGTCCCAGAAGCGGGGTTGGCTGCTCGTGCGCGGCGTGCTCCTGCGTGGCCTGCGACTCGGTGGCCTGCTTATTGGCGGTCTGCTGGTCGGTGGCCTGCCGGGGTCGGCGGCTTGGGCGCAGCCCGCCTCGACGGGGCTGGATTTCTTTGTCGATGGCCTACGGAGCTGGGAGGCGGAGTTCACCCAGACGGTCACCGATTCGCGCGGTCGTGTCGCTGCGCCGCTCAAGGGTAAGCTCTGGATCGAGCGACCGGGTCGATTTCGCTGGCAGCTCGGGCTGCCAGAGCCGATGCAGATCATGGTGGCCGATGGCCGAAATCTTTGGTTTTATGATCGCGATCTTGAGCAAGTGACGGTCAGGCGTGCCAGTGACTCGATGAGTGCTACCCCAGCGAGCCTGCTGGCGGGTACCGTGCCTTTGCGTGAAGGGTTTTCTTTGGAGCCTCTGCCGCGGCGTGCGGGGCTCGACTGGCTGCGCGTGACCCCAAAGCAGACGGATGCCGAGTTTCGCGAGGCGCGGCTCGCTTTCGAGGGCAATGCCCTGCGACGTATGGAGCTCACTGACAAGCTCGGGCAGTCGGTCATCCTCGATTTCACGCAGAGCAAGCGCAATGAGGTCTTTGCGCCCGAGGTGCTGCGCTTTACCGTGCCGGAGGGTGCGGATCTCATCGGCACGCCGGTAGGGCCCTAGCCATCATGCGTTCACTGCACTATCGGGTCTTTTGGCTCGTGCTGGGTATCGGTTTGCTCGGGCTCGTGCTTTATTTCACTTTAGCCGCACCGGGGTTTGAGCGCCGCTTTCCGGGGGGCGACAAGATGGCCCACGGCGCCGGTTTCTTTGCCTTGATGCTGTGGTATGCGGCACTCGTCGAGCGGCGTCATTACCTCGCACTGGGGTTGACCTTGCTTGCGCTTGGGGTGCGATCGAGCTCGCGCAGGGTTGGATGGCGCTCGGGCGGCGTGCCGAGTGGGCGGATTTCTTTGCCAATGGGGGCGGTATCGTGCTCGCCACGGGTCTCTCGCTCCTGACCCGCCAGTCCTGGCTGCAGTGGGTCGAGCGCTATGTGTTCCGAAAGTCATCCATCCCGGCGGCGTGAGCCTCGGTCATGACGGATGATCGTCTGATCCCGCTTGCCGAGCGCATGCGTCCGCGCAGTCTCCATGAGTTCCTCGGGCAGGTGCAGGTGGTGGGCGAGGGCAAGCCACTGCGAGCGGCGATCGACAGTGGGCAGTTGCATTCGCTCATTCTTTGGGGGCCACCGGGTAGCGGCAAGACAACGCTGGCGCGGCTACTTGCGCGGACGGCGGATGCGGAATTCATGGCGCTCTCGGCGGTCATGGCCGGGGTCAAGGACGTGCGGGCAGCGGTGGAGCGAGCGCAACTCGCACGCCAGCAGTCGGGGCGGCGGACCGTGCTCTTTCTCGATGAGGTGCATCGCTTCAGTAAATCGCAGCAGGATACTTTTCTGCCGTATCTCGAGGACGGCACCCTCATTTTCATTGGTGCTACCACCGAGAATCCCTCCTTCGAGGTGGTGAGCGCGTTACTTTCGCGAGCGCGGGTGTACGTGCTCAAAGCGCTGCCCGTTGATGCGCTCGGCGAGCTGTTGCAGCGGGCGCTCAAAGATACGGAACGAGGCTTGGGTTCGCGTGGTCTTGAGATCGAGCCGCCGGTGCTCGCCTTACTTGCGCAGGCCGCCGATGGGGATGCTCGGCGTGCGCTCGGCATGCTCGAGATTGCGGCGGATCTCGCGGTCGAGGGGGTGATCGGCCTGACGCAGGCCGCCGAGGTGGCGGGCGGCAGCCTACGCCGCTTCGATAAGGGCGGTGAGCAGTTCTACGATCAGATCTCGGCGCTGCATAAAAGCATGCGTGGCAGTGACCCCGATGCGGCGCTCTATTGGCTCGCGCGCATGTTGGATGGCGGCTGTGACCCGGGGTACCTCGCGAGGCGAATGGTGCGCATGGCCATCGAAGATACGGGGCTTGCGGACCCAAGAGCGCTGCAATTGACGCTCGATGCCTGGGCGGCCCACGAGCGACTCGGGAGCCCGGAGGGGGATCTCGCGCTCGCTGAGGCGATCGTGTATCTCGCCTGCGCGCCCAAGAGCAATGCCGTTTATCGCGCCTTCAACGCCGCGCGTGCCGATGTCAAAGAATTCGGTTCGCTCGAGGTGCCGCTCCGCCTGCGCAATGCGCCGACCCGGTTGATGAAGGATCTGGGTTATGGCCAGGGTTACCGTTATGCCCATGATGAACCGGGTGGTTTTGCCGCGGGCGAGCGGTATCTTCCCGATGAGATGCCCGATCGGCGTTACTACCAGCCGGTGGACCGGGGCCTTGAAATCAAGATCGGCGAGGCCTTGGCCCGTTTCCGGGCCCGCTCGGCAGGCAAGTGATTCGGTAGAATGCGCGCCTTGCCTTGGTGACGGAGAAGACCCGTGCTGGATGTCAAACACCTGAGATCAGCGACCGAAGAGGTGGCGAGCAATCTCGCGCGTCGGGGTTTTGAGCTTGATCTTGCGGGCTTTAAGTCGCTGGAGGAGGCGCGAAAATCCGCTCAGCTCAAGGTCGATGCCTTGCGCGCCGAGCGCAATGCCAACGCCAAGGCCGTGGGCATGGCCAAGGGCAAGGGGGAGGATGCCTCGGCACTGCTCAAGCGCGGCGAAGAGCTCAATGCCGAGATGGCCACGATCGAGATCGAGCTCAATGAAATTCAGGCCCAAGCCGATCATTGGTTGCTCAATCTGCCCAATCTTTTGCATACGAGCGTACCCGAGGGCAGCGACGAGTCGGGTAATGTCGAGGTTCGACGCCACGGCACACCCCGCGAGTTCGATTTTGCGCCACGCGATCACGTGGATTTGGGCGAAGGTTTGGCGGGTCTCGATTTTGAGGCGGCGAGCCGGCTGTCGGGTGCGCGCTTCAGCGTGCTCAAAGGTTCTCTCGCGCGGCTGCATCGGGCGCTCGCGCAGTTCATGCTTGATCTGCACGTCAACGAGCACGGGTATGAGGAAATCTACGCACCGTATCTCGTGAACGCAGCCGCGTTGACGGGCACAGGTCAGCTGCCGAAGTTCGCCGCCGATCTCTTCAAGCTTGATGATGAGCGCGAGCTTTTTTTGATCCCGACCGCGGAGGTACCGGTCACGAACCTGGTGCGCGATCAAATCCTGGATCCGGCGCAGTTACCGCTGCGCTATGTGGCGCATACGCCGTGTTTTCGCTCAGAGGCGGGTGCCGCCGGGCGCGACACACGCGGTCTCATTCGCCAGCATCAATTTGAGAAAGTGGAGCTCGTGCACATCGTGCGACCCGAAGAGTCCTACGCTGCGCTTGAATCTTTGACGGCGCACGCCGAAGCCGTGTTGCAGCGGCTGGAATTGCCTTATCGGGTGATGGCGCTCTGTTCAGGCGACATCGGGTTTGCCAGTGCCAAGACTTATGACATTGAGGTGTGGCTTCCCGCTCAGGGCAAGTATCGCGAGATCAGTTCCTGCAGCAACTGCGAAGGCTTTCAGGCGAGACGCATGCTCGCGCGCTGGCGCAATCCCGAGACCGGCAAACCGGAATCCCTGCACACGCTCAATGGTTCGGGGGTCGCCGTCGGGCGAGCCTTGGTGGCGGTGCTCGAGAATTACCAGAACGCCGACGGCTCGATCACCGTGCCGACGGTGCTTCGCCCGTATATGGGCGGCAAGGAGCGCTTGGAAGCGGTAAACTAAAGCGCACGGAGAGGTGGCAGAGCGGTTGAATGCACCGGTCTTGAAAACCGGCGTCCCCTCACGGGGATCGTGAGTTCGAATCTCACCCTCTCCGCCAGATGAAATAAAAAAGGGAGCCTTGTGCTCCCTTTTTTATTTCATTGGTGTGAGCAGGGCTCGTGGACGAACTCACCGAGTTCGGCGATTCGGCAGGAGAGCCGAATCAGACGCGCGCAGCGCGCCCCGAGCGAGCGCGAGGGGCGAGGGCCATGGATGGCCCGAGTCAATCTCGCCCTCTCCGCCAAGTGGCCAGTTCGTCACGGAATCTGCAGAAGTGCCTTCATCTTTGCTTTGACATGCAGCATGGTTTCAGCGCTGACTGCGGCCTTTCGCTTGGCGCGTCCGACTTTCCAATCGAGAGACTTCACTTGATCCGAAAGGATCGCGCACTCCATGCCGTCGACCTCGGTGACGACCTCGAATGGATACCCTTTGATCTTGGTGGACAACGGGCAACAGACCATCAAGCCGGTTTTGCCGTTGTAGTTGGCCGGACTGATCACCAGGGCAGGACGATGTTCCGCCTGTTCATGCCCGGCCTGCGGATCAAATTGCAGCCATACGACGTCGCCGGTATCAGGCACATAGGCACGCGGTGGCATCAAAGTGCCTCGTTACCAACGGGTCGTCCGAAGTTGACCTCATCATGGGTATTGCCTGCATGGATACCGTTCACCAGAGCGTCTAGGTCGTACTCGATCTTCTTGGAGGGTTGGATGATGATCCGCCCTCGCGAGACCACTAGATCCACCTTCTGCTCGAGTTGATACCCAGCCTCTTTCAGGACCGCCGTGGGCAGGCGCAAGGCTGGGCTGTTACCCCATTTTCGAATGACGGCTTTCATGGGTTCAATTTCCTTAATAGTGTCTACATTGTAGACACGAAAGCTCAGGCGCGCAAGGGCCGGAGCGCGCAGCGCGCCCCGAGCGAGCGCGAGGGGCGAGGGCCATGGATGGCCCGAGT
>CAZHLL010000089.1:0-5832 GCA_964533305.1 uncultured Acidibacter sp. | reverse complement strand
GCCAAGATCAAGCCCAGAAAGGTACCGTGACGAGCTTTTCGTCTCAGTATTTGGTAAAAAAATCAGTCACCAGAATTGTGTTTAGCAGACTGCCTCAAGAGATCGCGTAACTCAGTCACCTGATTGCGCAGAGCGGTCAACTCCTCTTGCATACTATCCAGCGTCACCGGTGGCTTTTCACCGTGCTCGACACGGTCGGCCACCTCCGCGTCATGAAAGCTCTGGATGGCGCTGACGATCACACCAATGAAAAGATTCAGCATCGTGAAGGTCGCGATCAAAATGAAGGGCACAAAGAACATCCACGCGAGTGGAAACACTTCCATCACCGGGCGTGCGATCCCCATTGACCAGCTTTCCAAGGTCATGACCTGAAACAGTGTGTAAAGCGCATGCCCTACACTGCCGAACCATTCAGGAAAGTCATCACCAAAGAGTGTCGCGGCAAGTACGGCAAAGACGTAGAAAATGATCCCCATCACGAGAGCAATCGACGAGATACCCGGGATGGACGCGAGCAAACCGCCAACGACTCGTCGCATCGACGGCAATAAGGTCAAGGCGCGCAATACGCGTAGCACACGGAACGCTCGTAATACCGCGAGCGGGCCAGAAGCAGGCACCAAGGCAATCGCAACGACCGTGAGATCAAAGAGACTCCACGGATCACGAAAGAAGGCGCCGCGATACACGAAAATGCGCGCGATGATCTCGATCACGAAAATGAAAAGAATGACGGCGTCCAAGGACAACAACAAAGGACCGTACAGAGTCATCAACTCGTCGGACGTTTCCAGCCCCAACACCAAGGCGTTGATGATGATCAGACCCAAGATCGACCGTTGAATCAAAGGCTGCTCGAGCACAGTACGCAGACGAGTACGAGCATCCGACTGGGACGCACCAGAAGAGATCATCGGGAGACTCCGTGGGGGGCAAGTGGAGCGCGAGCCTATCCAGTTTGATCTCAGGATGACAAGCCGGCGGCGATTTTGTCTGCCGATAGCAAATCCGCTTCGGTAATATCCAAACATGAGCCGCTTCGACCCGTACCGCCGACAGGCGTTGACCGCTGCCGTTGCCGCCGTCGCCGCGGCACCCCTTGCTGCCAGTGCGGCCATGCCCGCTGCGAAACGGAGCGCCACCATGCGCGCCTACCAGATCGGCGCCCAGCAAGGCCTCGGGTCACTCTCGCTTGCAAGCCGCGCGCAGCCGCAGGCGGGCCCGGGCGAGGTGGTGATCGAGGTGCGGGCCTCGGCACTCAATCATCGCGATCTCAGTATCCTTGATGGGCGCTATGGGCCGCGCAAGCCGGACGAGCGTATTCCGGTTGGCGACGGTGCCGGGATCGTGCGTGAAATCGGAGTCGGTGTATCCAAGTTCAAAGTGGGCGATCGTGTGACCGCGCCCCATTTCGTGCTTTGGCAAGACGGCGACTACGACCCAGTCATTTTCGGTGAAGATGCCGGCAACACCCGCGATGGCTGGTTAGCCGAGCAGATCGTGTTACCTGCGAATTCTTTGGTGTCAGTGCCGGATACGATGAGCTTTGAGGACGCAGCCGCCCTCGGCGCGGCGGGTATCACCGCGTGGCATGTGATCGAGACGCTGGGTGGCATCAAAGCGGGTGACACCGTGCTCACACTCGGCACGGGCGGGGTTTCGATGCTCGCGCTACAGATTGCCAAGATGAGCGGCGCACGCGTCGCGATCACGTCGTCCAGTGACGACAAGCTCGCCGTTTGTCGCGAACTGGGTGCGGAGATCACCGTCAACTACCGCAAGCAAGCGGACTGGCAAAACGCCATTCGCGAGGCCACCGGCGGTCGTGGCGTTGATATCGTTGTAGAGACCGTGGGCGTCTCGTCTCTGACGCAATCGCTCGCTTGCTGCGCTCCGAACGCCCGGGTTGGGTTACTCGGTGCGCTCGGCGGGCCTGCGGTCGGTCAAACCAATCTCGGCATGCTGATCGTCAATAATATCGTGTTGAAGGGCATCACCTCGGGCAGCAAACGCATGCTCGAAGATCTGCTGCGCGCAAGTACCGCCAACGGTCTAAAGCCAAAAATTGATCGAGTGTTCACGTTTGGCGAAGCCGCTTCGGCGCTCGCTTACCTCCAATCCGGCCAACACATGGGCAAAGTCGTCATTCGTCACGACTGAAGGCGCCACTTTTACTGAATTAGTCACTTTTGCTGATTTAGCCACTTTTCTGGCGTAACCACTGAACCAATACCGACCGCCACTGGTCAAAGGGGCGCATCTGGACACTATTCTGTGCCGGTGCATCCACGAAGGTTCATGGAGGATTTTCTAATGTTGCATTTTAATGTCTCACGACAGCTACCTTTGCGGCGTTCGATCGCGGCAATGGCGCTGACGCTTGCCGCCGTGTTTTCGGCTCCGGCGGTGCTCGCCAGCAACCATGGCGACAAGGCCAAAGCCACCAAAGATATCGTTGATACCGCCGTCGCCGCAGGCAACTTCGGCACGTTGGCGACGGCGCTCACCGCCGCAGGTCTCGTCGAAACCCTGAAGGGCAAAGGTCCCTTCACGGTGTTTGCACCCACCGATGCCGCTTTTGCCAAGCTCCCTGCCGGTACCGTTGAAAATCTGCTCAAGCCTGAAAACAAGGCCCAGCTGACCGGCATCCTGACCTATCACGTGGTTCCGGGCGCAGTGAAGGCGGCTGATGTCGTCAAGCTGACCGAGGCCAAAACCGTGCAGGGTCAGTCGGTCAAGATTTCGGTCAAAGACGGCAAAGTCAGCGTTGATGGCGCTAACGTTACCGCGACCGATATCGCCGCCTCGAATGGCGTTATCCACGTCATCGATACGGTGATCCTGCCCAAGTGATTCTGCCCAAGTAATAAGGGGCAATGACAACCTAGCAAGTTGAACGCCATCGCCCGCCCCCTTCAGATTGGGGGCGGGCGTCGGCTGATCAAGCCGGACACATCAGCCTTTGTAAGGCGCCATGTCACCGGGCCGACGAAGCATTTTGTTGACCTCGTCAAGGTGCAACTCTTCATTGACGATCATTTCGCGTGCGTACTCCTCAAGCAGCACGGACTGCCTCTCTGCGATCTTTAAAAGATCATAGTAGGCCGACTGCGCACCCTTCTCGTGCTCAAGACTTTCACGAAGGATATCCCCGATGTCGTGTTGCTCAGTCTCGAGCAGCGGCCCGATCTTGAGCGATGGATGACCGCCCAGCAAGGTGACCAGCTCGCCTGCTTTGTGTGCATGCGCAAGGCTTTCAGTGGCGTTTTCTTTGAGCCATGAGACCACTGGAATCCGGTTGTAACCGTACACCATCAATGAATAATGGGTGTACTTGACCACCCCTGATAATTCGATTTCCATGATGTGATTGAGCGCCTGAATGGCTTGTTGCGTTCTCGACTCGTCCATGTTGACTCCTGCGGTTAGTGAAGAGAGGCAATGGGATAACGCTGTCGATCGGCGCTCTGGCACCGAACCCACAGACCAGCCGCACCTAACCGTATTGCCAACTCAGCTAGGCGCGCTTGCAACTGCAATTGATGTGAGGGTTCGACCCAATCGCGCATGATTTGGTTCGCGACAACGCCGCACGCGCACCGCACTGGGAGCGGAAATCGAGTCGACGTCGCGCACTCGTCGCCAACAAGCCCAACACGACGAACTGACTCGGAAACGAAAACTCAGCCAGCGTGATCTCGTTATTGATTTGCATCATGCGCCTCCAGGACGAATGCGGTGTTGGAGTCCCACATTGGACTTTCGGCTCGCTGACCAGAGGGAAAGACAGACCCCCGGCGGCTGGCAGAATCGGAATGGTTACTTGGTCAGGATCAGCTTCCCCTGCCGCGTGCGGGTGAGCCGGTATTCGACCCCGTCATGATCGATGCGCACCTCACGGCTGCCGCCGAACAGCTCATAGCTGCGGATTCGGCGAGCTGTGGGCGCTGGGGTTGGGGGCTGCAAGTGGGGCGGGGAAAAGCCTTCAGAAATAGACCGCGCTGCGCAACGCTTTCGGCGGCATCCAGCGAGTTTCTCAGCTACCTACCGAGATGCTTACACCTTTATTTTTGTTTGATGAAAGTGGCTGAAATCTTGCGGATCCTCTTAGACGACGGTTGGTTCGTTGTGACAATCCGCGGCAGTCACCGACAGCTGAAACACAGCCGAAAGTCCGGGCGAGTTACGATTGCTGGAAAGCCCAGAGATGATTTGGCGCCCGGTACGATGAAGAGTATTCTCAAGCAGGCTGGTCTTGACCGAGGGCGGGGTGATTGAAATGCGTTACACGGTTGTCATTGAGAACGCTGGTGCCAACTTTTCGGCCTACGTGCCCGACCTCCCGGGGTGCGTTGCCACAGGCGATTCGCTCACTGCGGCCGCCGATGCGATCCACGAAGCCGTCCTCTTTCACCTCGATGGATTGCGCGCCGACGGGGCGCCGATACCGGCCTACTTCAGCACCGAATAACCCCGCCCTCGCAAACACTTGCGGATGATTTCGCGCTTGTCGGTCTCTGCACCGGCCGCGCCACTGACCGCGCCCGTCACGCCCCCGACTCTGGCCGCCGCGCCCGCGTCATATTTGCTGCCTGCGACAGCCGCAAGCAGAGCCATGAAAGCCGCGCCCGCCACCGCTCCTGCGGCTGCACCCGTCGCTGCCGATGGCTGGTTGAGCGCGTATTCCTGACATTGCGCGAGATCGACTTCGAATTTATTGAAGTCGACCCCGCGCTTGTCAATGATCGGCCGATATTGCGAGCCCGCTCCGGTCGTCGCGCAACCGCTGACCACCAAGCTGAGCACACACGTGCTGAGCAGGATTTTTGATTGGTGGTTCATGGTGATCAGAAGCGCAAGCGATAAATAGCCGACAGCGTGTTCGAGTCTTCAAAATAACGCGCCCATTCAACCGCAAGCCCGTGCTGGCGCTTACCACCCCACACGAACTCCACTCCTGCGCCATAGGCTTCGCTGTCGTCGTCCTCGCTGGCCGAGCCAAAGCCGGGCACGGTCACCTCTACCTCAACGGAGCCATACCCCAAGATGGCATAGACATTGACGGCATCGCTTGCCGGTAATGAGCCGCGCAAAAATAGTCCGTAGTAGTTTTTGATATCGACCTCGGTACGAACTCCAAGGAAGACCAAATCATCTGACGAAATCCCCGCACCAAAACGACCTTCCAGGGCGAAATTTGGCCCGAGGTTGTACCCAACCAAACCCGTCAACACGGCGGGTTTTACATTTAAATCATCGTCATCAATATCCACTTGCGACCACCCAGCACCGGCATACCAGGTGTCTGGTACTTCTTGCGCGTGAGACCGTGTCGGCAACAGTGCAAACACGAAAAGAATGATCGCCATCAATGACCATTGATTGCGCAAAGCCATAGCGGAACTCCTCTTAGGTTGATCGTCCTGAAAGTGTGCGTGGCCACTCGCTCATTAACTGACCTACTCGATTTTTTTTTGGGGATCAAATATTGATACAGCTCGGTGATAGCGTTTGCGGAGTTCTACGCACCCAATCATTGGAGCTTCTCGTATGCGCGATCACACATCATCCAATACCCGCTTGCACTGCCTCAGCTTGATCAGCGCACTGGTGTTAACCGCCTGCGGGGGCGGTGGCGGCGGAAGTGACAACAACACTTCCGCGCCTCCGGCCGCACCGGTGAATGCATCACCGGGCGGCATCTGGCTAGGTCGAGATCCGATCGGCGGTGGTGACTTGCTCGGCGTCGTCAGTGAAACCGGCGAAGGCCATTTCATTCGACTTACCGATGACGCGCAGTACGTGGGCACGGTCACCACGTCCGGCAAC
>CAZHLL010000088.1:0-5900 GCA_964533305.1 uncultured Acidibacter sp. | reverse complement strand
ATCGTCCCAACGTTTACGTGCGGCTTGCTGCGTTCAAATTTTCCCTTGGACACGACAATTTTCTCCGAAAAAATAACTAACTGGAGCTCACGACCGGAATCGAACCGGTGACCTCGTCCTTACCAAGGACGTGCTCTACCGACTGAGCTACGTGAGCCGAAACTCTGGAGCGGGTAGTGGGAATCGAACCCACGTCATCAGCTTGGAAGGCTGAGGTTCTACCATTGAACTACACCCGCTTGTGTTGCATTCGGCTTGCCGTACACACGCCTGTCGTTCACTGGAGAAGTCCACCGCTCACACGCAATCGCTGGCTCACTTCGCTACTGTCCCGCCCGTTCTGGTGGAGGGGGTAGGATTCGAACCTACGAAGGCGTAAGCCGGCAGATTTACAGTCTGCTCCCGTTGGCCGCTTGGGTACCCCTCCGCGTGAAACGAGCCGCCTATTGTGATTTGCACTGCATAGGGTGTCAATGGCAGTCTTTCAGAGTTTGACTTCGGCCAAGGAGGCCTCATGTTCGGCGCCATCGACCCGATCGTGCTTTTCTTCGCACTCGGCCTGCTCGCCGGTGTACTGAAAGCCGATTTGCGTCTACCCCCAGCCATTTACGAGTTCGTCAGTACTTTATTGCTGCTGTCCATTGGCATGAAGGGGGGCGTGGAGCTCGCGCGGCAGCCTGCAGCGGGCCTTGTGGGCCAGATCGGTCTCACGCTGGTCATGGGGGTGCTGCTGACGTTCCTCGCTTTTGCGGTCCTGCGCGGGCTCGGACGGCTAGATCGCGCCAATGCGGCCGCGGTATCGGCGCACTACGGGTCTGTCAGCATCGGCACCTTCGCGGTGGCGGTCGCCTTTCTGGGCCAGGCCGCGATCGAATTCGAGGCCGCCATGCCCTTGCTCGTGGTGGTGCTCGAGGTGCCGGCCATCGTGATCGGTATTTTGCTCGCCCGCGGCCTCTCGGCGGGCACCTCTTGGGGCGAAATCGGTCGCGAAGTGATCCTCGGGCGCAGCGTGATGCTGCTGCTCGGCGGTCTCGCCATCGGCGCCCTCGCCGGCGATGCGGGCATCGAGCCCCTGAAACCGGTATTTTTCGACTTGTTCAAGGGAATTCTCGCCCTGTTCCTGCTTGAAATGGGCCTGATCGCCGCAGATCACCTTGGAGGATTTCGCCGACACGGGCTCTTCATGGCGGCCTTTGCGCTCCTGACCCCGCCCCTTTTCGCCGCCATTGGCCTCTTGTTCGCAGCGGCGATGGGATTGTCGCTGGGTGGATCGATCCTGCTCGCCACCTTGGCCGCGAGCGCCTCCTACATCGCCGCCCCGGCGGCCATCCGCTCGGCCGTGCCCGAGGCCAATCCGGCGCTCAGCCTCACCGCCTCGTTGGCACTGACCTTTCCCTTCAATATCCTGATCGGTATTCCGCTCTACCAACGAATGGCCGAAGCGCTGCAAAGCTTGCTTGCCGGCTGAGGAATTTTTTCATGACCGGTGCCGCCCAAAGTCTGCGCAAATTATTGACCGTGATCACCGAATCACAACTCGAGCGCGACCTCATCAAAGAAATCGAGGCGCTCGGGGTCGTAGGCTACACCATCACCGACGCTCGCGGCCGTGGCGACAAGGGCGTGCGGGCTTCGCACTGGGGGCATAGCAGCAATATTCGCATCGAGATCGTCTGCGACACGCCGCTCGCCGAGCGCGTACTCGCAAGGCTCAGTGACAAGTATTACGCCCATTACGCCATCGTCATGTGGGTGCAGGATGTCGAGGTGCTGCGCCCCGACAAATTTCGCTGATCAGCGCGCAGCCTGATCGACGGCGGCCCGGAGTGCCGCAGTCAAAGATTCGGGCAAACGGCGCGCCTGCGCCGGGCGCAGATCCTCGGGCAGACTCACAGGACCATAGCGCAATCGTTTGAGGCGACTGACCTCGTGGCCGACCGCTTGCCATAAACGCCGCACCTCGCGATTGCGCCCTTCCCGCAAGCTCACCCGATACCAACTGTGTGCGTCCGTATTCGCACCCGCGCCCGTGCCTGCGCCCGTGCCCGTATCGATGGCGGACCCCGCTGCCACCACGGTCTCAAACCGAGCCGGGCCATCGTCGAGCTGCACGCCCGTTCGCAAACGCGCGAGCGCCGCAGGCGTCGGCTGCTCGCGCACACGCACGAGATACTCTCGCTCAATGCGTGAGGAAGGATGCATCAAGCGATGCGCAAGCTCGCCATCATTCGTGAAGAGCAATAAGCCCGAGGTGTTCACGTCCAACCGTCCCACCACGATCCAGCGCCCCGTACTCGGTGGCGGCAGATGATCAAACACGGTCGGCCGCCCCTCTGGGTCGTGACGCGTTGTCACCTCACCCACGGGCTTGTGATAGCCGAGGACCTCGGTGCGCTGCACGGCTGGATGGAGCGCAGGATCCGCGTTGATGGGCGTGAGCGCCGCCGCGAGCTCAATTCTTTGACCATCCAGGCGCACATCATCACCGGCGCCAACGCGGGCCCCAAGCTCAGCGGGCGAGCCGTTCACGGTCACACGCCCGTCCCGAATCCATTGCTCAATCCCGCGGCGCGAACCCAGACCCAGGGTGGCCAACACTTTTTGCAGTCGCTGCGCTTGCATCAGGCGCGCATGATAACCGTTGGTTATGGGAGCATAGCGCTCGCTTCGCACGCGGCCCGGTGCGTGTACCTATGCTTTGCGGTTAACACGGATGCTGGCCCGTTGATACGGCTGGCCGGCCAACACTGAAGGAGACATCCATGCGCCCTGAAACCATCGCCGTGCACGGCGGATACTCGCCCGACCCCACTACCAAAGCGGTCGCTGTCCCGATTTACCAGACCACGTCTTATGCCTTTGATAGCGCGCAACATGGCGCCGATCTCTTTGACCTCAAGGTGCAGGGCAATATCTACACCCGCATCATGAACCCGACGACCGATGTGCTGGAAAAGCGCATCGCCGAACTTGAGGGCGGTATTGGTGCGCTCGCACTGGCCTCGGGTAGCGCCGCCATCACCTACTCGATCCTCACCATCGCCGAGCAGGGCGACAACATCGTCTCGGCAAGCGCGCTCTATGGCGGCACCTACAACCTCTTCGCGCACACCTTGCCGCAGTTCGGCATCGAGGTGCGCTTTGCCGACCATCGCGACCCTGAGTCCTTCGCTCGACTGATTGACGGCCGCACCAAGGCGGTGTTCTGCGAATCCATCGGCAATCCGCTCGGCAATGTCACGGACTTTGGCGCCTTGGCAAAGATTGCGCACGCACACGGCGTGCCTTTGATCGTCGATAACACCGTGCCCTCGCCCTATCTGTGCCGACCCTTTGATCACGGCGCCGACATCGTCGTGCATTCTCTGACCAAATATTTGGGCGGTCACGGCAACAGCATCGGCGGCGTGCTCGTGGATTCAGGCAAGTTCCCCTGGGCTGAGCACAAAGAAAAGTTCCGCCGTCTCAACGAGCCTGACGTGTCCTATCACGGCGTGGTGTATACCGAGGCCCTGGGCCCCGCCGCCTACATCGCTCGCGCGCGTGTCGTGCCGCTGCGCAACATGGGCGCCGCGATCTCACCCTTCAATGCCTTTTTGATTTTGCAGGGTATCGAAACCCTCGCCGTGCGCATGGATCGGATCTGCGACAACACACTGGCGGTGGCGCAATTTCTGGCCAAGCACCCACAGGTGGGTTGGGTCAAATATGCGGGTCTCGAAACCCACCCGGACCATGCGCTCGTGCAGCGCTATATGGGTGGCAGGGCTTCGGGCATCCTCACCTTTGGCGTCAAAGGGGGTCGCGCAGCAGGCGAAAAATTCCTGGATGCGCTCAAGCTCATCATCCGCCTCGTCAACATCGGCGATGCGCGCTCACTTGCGACCCACCCTGCTTCCACCACTCACCGGCAATTATCGCCCGACGAGCTGGCCAAGGCCGGGGTATCCGAAGACATGGTGCGGCTCTCGATCGGCCTCGAGCACATCGATGACCTCAAGGCCGATCTCGATCAAGCGCTATCCGCCGCGGCGTGATTCGGCGACTTGCTCCTGTAGTACGCGGAACAGGCTATCAATGAATTCCTTGCGCTCAGCGGCCAGCCTCGCCTCCTCCTGCGGGCTGAAATCGAAGTTGTCGATTTCACCCGCCTTGAGGTGGCGGCGCTTGACCTGCACGGCCTCCATGGCCGCTAGCCGCTCGCGCAGCGTCCACACCTCGCTGCCGAGCACGACCACCATGTTGAGCACCTTATCGATCGCCGAGTCATCAAAGAAATAACTGCGACCGCCCCGAATGGTGCGGCGCATGGGCTGGCGAGTCTCAGCGGTCTTGGTGCTTTTCTTGGCGGGGGCCTTTTTGCGGGCGGGGGCCTTTTTGCGGGCTGCACTCATTTGACAGCTCCAAAGCAATACCAGAGCACGCCATCGGTGAGCCGCCCGGTCTTGTCGCTGTCGACCGCCTGCTGCTGCCTCGCCGCTTCATCTCGCACCGCCGCGCCGTACCAGCCGACCGAGGGGATCACGAACTGCACGAATTTCTTGGGATCAAAGCCTGCACGCCGACATACCTCTTCGGGCTTGAGATCGCGGAAAGGCTTGTAAAAGGGCTCGTTGTTGTAGGCACTATCCCAATCAAGATAAAACGCATCGTAGGGCGAGAGCTGAGAATTCGGTGGCAACTCCATGTGCAGCATCAGCCCACCCGGCTTCAGCACCCGACGCGCCTCTTTCATGACTTGCTCGATGCCCTTTTTCGGGATCTCGTGCAAGAACATCGATGAGAACACGACATCAAAACTGTTGTCCGGAAAATCGAGCGCCTCGGCATTCATCTGATGAAAGTGCACTTCGCGGTTCTGCGCCTGGGCGCGCGCATGCGCGTAACGCAGACAGGGCGCCGCGACATCGATGCCATGCACCTCGGCGGAGGGAAACGTGTCTTTCCAAGAGCCGGTGTTGTGGCCAATCGTGCAGCCAAGATCTAGGATTTTCTTTGGCTTGAGCTCGGGGAATTTGAGCTTGATGAACCCGGCGATGGATTGACCGATGTCATCGAGATTTTGACCCATCAGCCCAAACGAAAATACCGCGAGGCCGTTGTCGTACAGCGAGCCTGCAGCGAGATCATCCTGCTCGTACTCGCCATCGTAGTTGCCGGCCATCAAATGCACATCGATCGCCGACACATAGCGCGGCACCTCGACATTCTTTGACAAATTCAACGTGCCGCGGGGCTTCTTGCCCGCCAAACGCTGCGCCTTGCTCTTAAGTGCCGGCCGATTGCGCTCGAGCGCCGGAAACACCGACTGCCACACCATGTCCTGCGCCGTCACGCGCAAAGAGGAATAAAACTTGAAGTATTCATTGCCTTTGATGGCCTTGTGCACCTCGGGGCCATCTTTAGGCGCACGGCGATGACGACGCCGAAAATCAGGCTCGACCTCGGCGGCGTAGACGTCTTTCATGCCAGCGGCCATATCATTGAGCACATGGGCTCGTAGGCCAGACACGAAATTCATGCGTGCCTTCTCGTCACGCGTTTTGTCGAGCTTGAGCTCGTGCTTGAGTTCCAGCATCTGCGTTCTCCTGTTAGCGCCCCGTGGACGCCTGATTATGCAAACTCAAAATTCCGCTAACAACCGGCCGAAGCCCTGTGTGCGATCGCTGAGGCCGTTCGCGCGCAAGGCATGCCAGTAGGTCGCGGTATTGATGGCGATCACGGGCTTGCCGAGCCAGTCCTCGGCCTCCGCCGCAAGCCGCATCATCGAGAGATTGGTGCCCACCTGGATGATCGCATCCACATCCGGCCCATCGAGTGCCCGCAGTACTTCGCGGCAGCGCGTTTCCGGAATCTGCGCGATCCCGGTCCAGGATGGGGCGCGCATGGGCTCATCGCGC
>CAZHLL010000087.1:0-6046 GCA_964533305.1 uncultured Acidibacter sp. | reverse complement strand
GGGAGGTCGAGTCCAAGGCGCTGTTCGGACAATTTGATTATGCGATTTCGGAGAAGACCCGTGTTACGGCTGGCTATCGCTATACCTGGGATGAGAAAAGCGATACCGGTGGATCCAACCATGTTTCGATCGGCTATTGGGTAAATCCGGCCACGTGGGATCCGAACAATACGTTCTGGCACGAGAGTTGGGATTTGATTGGCATCGTGCCGGGTTGGGCGACTTCTGGCGCCGTTTATCAGGCCAATTCTTTGACGTCTGACATGGGATCGTTGGCGGAAAACTTTCCGGATCGAATCCCGGGCACGGACAACACCTATGCAGCCAAGTGGAGCAAGGGCACCTGGAAGCTGGGTTTTGATCACGAGCTGAACGAACAGTGGTTCCTCTATGGAAGTGTCGCTACCGGTTTCAAAGCGGGTGGCTTCGGGGATAAGGTTGACACATGCGAGTGTGGCAATCTGACCGCCTTCCCGTATCAGCCGGAGGAGAACACCACTTTTGAGTTGGGCTTAAAGGCCCGCTTGCTCGACGGTCGCTTGAATTTCATTGGTACGGCGTTTCATAGCCAGTACGACGATATGCAACGAACGCTGTGGGCAATCGTAGGCAAGTCAGTCTCCAGCAACCGTGATATTGGTACTTTGCTGACCAATAATATCGCCGAGTCCGAGATCACCGGTATCGAACTCGAGTTCGACTGGTTGCCATGGAAGGACGGACGTATCTATGGCTGGGTCACGTGGCTCGATGCCAAAATCACCAACCTACCCGGTGCGGATGATGGCTGGTTCTGCTTCGAGCGAGCGTATCTTGGATTGACAACCTGCCCGGCCGAGGATCCGAGTCAGGTTCGCGGCGATAATTCGCTGCGAAGACCCACCGACTTCAAGGGGAACAAATTGCCGTGGTCGCCCGAGTATGCTGCTACGGTGACCGTTGAGCACAATTGGCGCCTGGCGAATGGTCTGCGACTCAGCCCCTACGTCTCAGCGCACTGGCAGAGCGAGATGTTCTTCAGTGACAATAACTTTGATGAAGGGCCTTTCCACACTGGTCAAAAGGCCTTCACCAGCGTGAATGCGTCATTGCGGCTCATCAGTGAAAGCTCGCAGTGGGGGGCGGAGTTGTATGTCTACAATGCCACGGACGAGTTGATTCGCTCCTGGTCAGACGGCGGTCCCGGCTACCAGCGTGCAAGCTTCTTTCCGCCGCGGACCTATGGGTTGAAGGTTCGCAAGAGCTTCTAAACGAGTGTAGGCACAAAAGAGCGCCGGCAGGTTTCAGCCAATTGAAACCTGCCGGATTATTTTGATGGATGCTTTCCCAGCGGGGCATGTCAGCATGAGTGAGAGGGGTCTACTGCCACCGTTGCAGGCAGCTGTGGCGGCATGGTCGAGACGGATTGGGTTTGTGTTCGTGTTGGCGGGCGCCTCGCTTGTCACCGCGGTGGTCGCGACACCTGGCCAGTCGAACGATGTAGCGAGCCCCGATGCCTCAGTTCAGGAGCAACGCGTTGCCGAAATGATCCGCGTGATGCCGCTCGAGCAAAAAATTGGCCAGATGATCCAGGCGGAGATACAGTTCGTCACGCCGGAAGAAGCCCGAAGATACTTCCTCGGCTCTATTCTGAACGGTGGTGGAAGTTTTCCGGGCAAGCGACGCGAGGCAACGGTCGCGGAGTGGCTGGCACTGGCTGAGCGATATTATGACGCTTCCATGGCTGTAGATGCGCCCGTGGCGATTCCCATCATCTGGGGCACGGATGCCGTTCACGGGCACAACAACGTGCGTGGTGCCACTTTGTTTCCTCACAATATTGGTCTCGGTGCAACGGCAGATCCGGACCTGATTGAACGTATCGGACAAGCGACGGCTCGTGAGGTATTAGCAACAGGTATCGATTGGACCTTCGCGCCGACCGTCGCGGTAGCCAAGGATGCCCGCTGGGGTCGAACTTACGAGAGTTACTCAGACGATCCAAACCTCGTCGCTCGTTTGGGCGAGGCTATGGTGAGGGGCCTGCAGGGTGAGTTTGGTCCCGATGGACGGCTGAGTGCCGGGCACGTGGCAGCGACGGCGAAGCATTTCATTGGGGATGGCGCGACCCGCGACGGTGTTGACCAGGGTGACGTGGATCTCACGCACGAGACGCTGCTCAGCGAACATGGCTTGGGCTACCTTTCAACGATCAAGGTGGGCGTTCAAACGGTGATGGCCTCCTTCAATAGTGTGGCTGGGCGCAAGGTGCACGGCGATAGGGATCTGCTGACTGGAGTACTGAAGCAGCGCTGGGGGTTCGATGGTCTGGTGGTCAGCGATTGGAATGGCATTGGCCAAGTATCCGGTTGCACCAACAGTGATTGCGCGCAGGCCATCAATGCGGGTATCGATCTGGTAATGGCGCCCGAAGATTGGAAGGCGTTGCATGCAACGATGATGAGACAGGTGCGTGAAGGGATCATCCCGATGTCTCGGGTTGACGACGCCGTAGCCAGGATTTTACGCGTCAAGCTGCGTCTCGGGCTGTTTGAGAGTGGCGGACCCACAAAACGTGCAGAAAGCCTCGATGCTGCGGTAGTGGGTTCTGCGGAACATCGTGCCCTTGCGCGCGAAGCTGTTCGAAAATCTTTGGTCATGCTCAAGAATGACGGGAATTTATTACCGTTGAGATCGGATCAACGAATTCTGGTTTTTGGCGAGGCGGCGCGCGAAGTATCCGCACAGGCGGGTGGTTGGTCGGTGACCTGGCAGGGCACCGAGACTACCAACGAGGATTTTCCGGGCGCCACTACCTTTCTTTCAGCCCTCGAACAGGCGGTCGTGCCTTCCGGTGGTTCGGTAAGCTTTGTTCCAGAGAATCTCGTGACGCAAGCGCTGGGGGATGTGGCGGTAGTCGTTTTTGGCGAACAGCCGTATGCCGAGGGCGAGGGTGATTTATCCCAGCTTCGGTTGCGAGAGGATCGTTATCTTGAAGTGATGCGCAAGCTGCGTGCCCGTGGAATCCCTGTGGTGAGTGTCATGTTGACGGGCCGACCCCTCTGGGTGAACCCGCAGCTCAACGCGTCAACCGCGTTTGTGGTGGCCTGGCTGCCGGGCTCGGAAGGTGGAGGCGTGGCCGATGTGTTGGTGGGGGATGGGAGCGGACGCCCTCGGTATCCGATGACGGGCAAGTTACCTTTTTCTTGGCCAGAAACACCAATGCCCGCTGTACAGGACGCCAGCACAACGCTATATCCTCGGGGCTTTGGCTTGAGTTTTGATGATCGAGATGCAGGTGGAGCATGGCTCAGTGAAGACTTGGAGCCTGGGCAGAGCTCGCAAGATTTGGTGATCTTTGATCGTCGCGCCAGGTCCCCTTGGCGGATGTTTTTGGGTGACTCGGAGAACTGGCAACAACCCGTAGCAGGTTCGCAGCAAGTATCAGATGCGGGACATTTGACTCTGAGCACTGTGGACTGGCGGGTTCAGGGGGATGCTCGACGTCTTGAGTGGTCGGGACGAGGTGATGCGCAATGGTATCTGCAAGTCGCTCGCCCCATCGACTTGCGCGATTTGCATCAAAAGGATGCGGTCCTTGCGATCGATTTGGCGGTACACGAGCCGCCGACACGTTCGGTGGAGCTGCGAGTGGACTGTCAGTACCCCTGCGGAGCCAAGGCCGAAATCACCCGGTTGCTGCGGGCAACACCCAAAAATCAATGGGTGCGTTTGTCGCTTGATACGGAGTGTTTCCGCTCCTCGGGTTTAGCGCTGGAGAGGGTGGATACTCTGCCGTTGTTGCGAACGAGCGGGCGACTCGGGCTTTCTATCGGTAAAATCAGTGTGGCCCCGAAAGATGGATCGAGTGCGACCATCTCATGTCGTAAGCAATGACGGGATCGTTGATTTGAGTCTGGTCCAACAAAGTGTCGTCACGAATTACCATTGAGGATGTTGCTGCGTTGGCGAGGGTCTCGATCAAGACCGTCTCTCGCGTCTTGAATAACGAGCCCAACGTGCAGCCCGTGACCCGGAAGAAGGTGCTCGACGCCATCAAGCGCCTTGATTTTCGGCCAAGCCGGATTGCGCGTAGTTTGGCCGCACGGCGCACGTTTATCGTGGGCCTGATGTACGACAATCCATGCGCACACTACGTGGCGAATCTGCAGGCGGGCGCGCTAAGTGCGTGTGCCGAAGAAGGTTATGATTTACTGGTTTTACCGCGCTCGTACCTGAGTGCCGACACGGGCCCCGACGTTGCTTCGTTGTATCGTCAGTCACGGTTCGACGGGGTGATATTGAGCCCGCCTTTGTCCGATGCGGAACCTCTGCTCAGCGTTTTGCTGGGGGAGAAGGTCCCCGTCACTCTGGTATCACCCGTCGGAGTAAGGGTCGATTGTTCGTCAGTTCAGACCAACGATCAGGAAGCGGCCAAGCTCATTACCCAATATCTGATCGACCTGGGACACCGTGATATCGCGTTTGTAGCGGGACATCCGGACCATGCCGCCGTTCGAACGCGCACGGCAGGCTTTCTGGAGGCCATGCAGACGGCCGGTTTATCCATTCCAGAGCATTTCGTATTTTCCGGATTGAACTCTTTTGAGTCAGGCGAGCAGGCTGGCGCCGCTTTGCTGAATCGGACGCATCGACCCTCAGCAATTTTTGCTGCCAACGATGAAATGGCGGCGGGTGTGTGCGTGGCGGCGCGTCACTTCGGGCTCGATATTCCAAAAGATTTGTCAGTCTGTGGGTTTGACGACATCCCGATTGCAATACAGGTATGGCCTGCATTGACCAGCGTCAATCAACCGATTCAAGCGATGGCGGAGAAAGCCACCGGTTTGCTCATCCGTCAGATCAAAGAACCGGATTTACCGGTGGAGCATTTGCAAATTCGCTCCGAGTTGGTGGTGCGCGGGTCAGCTGGGCGGTGGGTGGGCGCGGGGACATGACGAGATCGACGTATCTCTTGGTCGATATTGGAGGAACCTACTGTCGCTTTGCGATTGCGGGAAACATCGGCACGGGAATCGTCCATCATCAGGTGCTGGATGTCGCACACTTTCCCAACTTTGAGGATGCGCTTGAGCATTATCTGGATTTCAACAGCATTCGATCTGACACCTTGCAGGCTGCTTGTATCGCCGTGGCTGCGCCCACAAGCTGCGACCCAATAAGACTGACCAACTCTCCCTGGGTCATAACCAGGGCTGCTTTGCTGAAACGATATCGATTCGAACAATTATTGTTGATCAATGATTTCGAGGCGCTAGCTTGGGCGCTGAAATCCGTTAAATCCCTTAAACGTGAACCGGTTTTAATCCCTCAGTGCATCGCCGACACCTCGCTTGACAATCTGGTTGTAGTGGGGCCGGGTACAGGGCTCGGCGTCGCGGCTCTTTTGCGGGGGCAGGGTGGCGCGGTTAAGAACGGGTCCATCGTCTGTGCGAGTGAGGCGGGCCATGCGGGTTTTTCGCCAGTGGACGAAATCGATATCGAGTTACTTCGATATTGTCGCAAGCGGTACGCTCGCGTTTCATTCGAGCGAGTTTTGAGTGGCGCAGGCTTGGCGCTGCTGCATGAATTCTTTGTTTCTGTGAATGGAGGTAAGGCGCAGGTCATTACCCCTGCCGAAGTCGTACAGGCAGCCGAAGAGGGAAGTGATCCTATTGCCATGCAGGCGGTAATCAGATTCCTCGATACGCTAGGAAGCTTCGCCGGAGATATGGCGCTTAATTTTTCGGCTTTTGGCGGCGTTTATCTGGGCGGGGGCATCGTCCCGCGACTCGGGCGCTTCTTGTTGCGCAGTAACTTCCGCGCTCGGTTTGGCGAAAAGGGAAGATTGTCAGATACCTTGCACACGACACCGGTGAGCCTGATTACGGATGAACACGCAGCGTTACGCGGGGCTTTGACATGCCTTGCAAGCCACGCTCGCCTGGGTCAGGGTGGGGGCGTTACGGCTAATGCTATTGAGGTGGAATGCCCGAACGAGTATAGTCTCGACCCCTACTGGTGCGGGGTGGAGCAGTCTGGCAGCTCGTCGGGCTCATAACCCGAA
>CAZHLL010000086.1:0-6166 GCA_964533305.1 uncultured Acidibacter sp. | reverse complement strand
TCTGATAGGCCGCACTCGCGATCTCCAAATCCGAAACGACGAGTGTCACCGCCAAGATCGCAGTCAACATCTCAGACTCCCCAAGTAAGCTAGCCAATGATAGCCTGCAGTGTAACGCCAGTCGGGCGGGTAAGCAGGTGGCAACGTGATTGATCTTTATTTTTGGCCAACCCCGAACGGACAGAAGATTCCGATCATGCTTGAGGAATGCGGACTCGAGTATCGGGTGAAGGCTGTCAACATGCTGCGCGGTGAGCAGTTTCGGCCCGCCTTTCTCAAGATCAATCCCAACAACAAAATCCCGGCGATCGTCGATCACGATGGACCGGGCGGTGAGCCCATTTCGCTGTTCGAGTCCGGTGCGATCCTGCAATACCTCGGCGAAAAGTCGGGACGTTTCCTGCCACGGGATCGACGGGCGCGCTACACCGTCCTGCAGTGGCTCACGTTCCAGGTCGCGAACGTCGGGCCGATGTTTGGGCAGTGCGGACATTTTCTGGGATACGCACCGCGGCGCATTCGCTATGCGATCGATCGCTATCGCAACGAGACTCTGCGGCTCTATGGGGTGATGGACAGGCGGCTCGCCGAGGTGGATTATCTGGCGGGGCGTTACTCCATCGCCGACATGGCCACGTGGCCTTGGGTGAGGGTGCGTTGGTTGCACAAAATCGAGCTTGACGAGTTTCCGCACGTGGCGCGCTGGTACCGCGACATCGAGCAGCGGCCGGCGGTGCAGAGGGCGATGGCTGTGCTCGCCCAACGCGAAAAGATCGGTAATCCCGATCCGAAAGCACGCGAGGCTCTGTTCGGCTCGACGCAGCTGCGCCAAGGGCGTAAATAGCTCACAGAGCGGTCAGACTTGCGTGCGAGTTGCCGGCATCCTTTCGGAGTGAGTGGAAGTCGGTCATATTTAGAGTACGGGGTAATTTTTACCGTTTGTCAGAGGGACCATAATGAAATTCATCGCGCATAAGCGTGCCCCTGCTGTCGAGCAGTGGTTACGCAAAGAGATCGCCGAGCAAAAGAAGCGCTACAACAAGATTGTTGCTGAGCAGGAGGCGCTCTCACCCAAGCGTGACAAGTGGATTGCCGAGTTCCTGCATCGTATCCAGACACGCGGTTACCACGTGCACTTCAACCAAATGCGCAAGATCCGGCCGGAAGAGATTCCGACCAAGCCCAAGCGCAAGTTCAAAGTCATTTTCTGATTGACGATCGCACGGAGGAACTGACATGGCACGCCCACATATTGAACCCTTCGTCGATCGCGACGTACCGTTCAAAAAAATGACCCTGCCGGGATTCCCGAAGGGCATGCAATACAAGATGCTGTCGATGGATACCGACGACGGCGCCTGCACCATGACGGTGTTGTTCGAGCCGGGTTACAAGCAGCCACCGGGTATGAGCTACACCGAGTACGAGCTCTTCATCATGACGGGCTTTATCAAGATCGGTGAAAAAGTTTGGGGCCCGGGTAGCTATATCTTTGTACCTGCAGGTGTTGCTCTCGAAGCGCTGAGCGCGCCGCGCGGTGCGACGGGTCTCATCTTCTACAATTACGGTGAGCCGTCATTTGTCGAGTCCACCTCGGACCATCCGAAGGCCGAGCGCCATCGTCTGGCCATGGTCAATTCGTACGATGACATGCAGTGGACGTCGACCAATTTTTTCCCTGCGACCGCACCCGGATGCCTCGTCAAAATCCTGAAGTTTGACGAGCGCACCCAAGGCTTCACCTTTCTTTACTGCATGACGCCGAACTTCTGGCAGGACAATATCTCCTACCATGATTGTTGCGAGGAGGCCTATCACATCTGGGGAACCTCCTGGATGATGCAGTTTGGCGACTTGCCAACCGGCGGCTATTTCTGGCGGCCGCCTTATATCAATCACGGTGCCTTCGCCTCGAAGCTCGGCATCTTGGCCATTGGTCGCACCGATACCCAGCTCTACAACCACTTCCACTTCAATCCCTGGACCAACATTGAAGAAAACCGGGAGCGGGCGGCGAGCCGCATGCAGCACTGGAAGCCCGACCTGTACAAATGGATCAACACCCACGGGCACAATCACCCCGTGGATTTCGAGCATGACCATGGTCACGCGCACGGTGATATGCCCCATCACCACGGCGATGGTCACGTCGAACACAAGCACGCCAAGAAGCGACGCCGCAAGCGTTAAGCGGAAAAGGCCGGCACTGCCGGCCTTTTTTTCTTTTGGGTGCTGACAGAGCGGGTGCGTAGACCCGCAAGTACCGCTATTCTTCGCAGCGGTCGGCGTCGATGCGGCATTTCGCTAACCGGTGCTGGCGGTCTTCCACGTTTTTCGGATTCAGCAGGATCCAAGGATCAGTTCATGCACAGCGACGGTATCCGTACCAGTGAGAGTTTGCGCAACGTTCGTTACGAGATCCGCGGACGGCTCGCTCGCCGGGCGCTGGAGCTGACGCGCAAGGGCTACGAAATCATCTCGTTGAATATCGGCAACCCAGCGCTGTTTGGCTTTCGCACGCCCGAGACCATGCGGCTCGCCATGATCGAAAACTTCGGCGTGAGTGAAGGCTATTGTCACCAGAAGGGGATCTTTCCGGCGCGAGAAGCGGTGGTGATGCAGCAGCAGGAGCGGGGAGTGGCGGGCGTCACGGCCGAAGAAGTGTTCATCGGCAACGGTGTCAGTGAGCTGATCGATCTCAGTCTGCGAGCGTTGCTTAACGATGGCGATGAGGTGCTCGTGCCGAGCCCGGATTACCCATTGTGGACCGCCGCCGTCAAACTCAATCGCGGGGAACCCATTCATTATCCCTGTCGGCCTGAGAATGGCTTCATCCCCGATCCGGCTGATATCGCGCGGCTCGTGACGCCGCGCACCCGGGCCATCGTGGTCGTCAATCCCAATAACCCGACCGGCGCGGTCTACCCGCGTGAGGTGCTGCAGGCGATCGTCGAACTGGCGGAACGCAAGGGTTTGATGTTGCTCAGCGACGAGATTTATGACCACATCACCTATGACGGCGCGCAGTTCGTGCCACTTGCCACCCTGGTACAAGACACCGTCTGTGTGACGATGTCCGGCTTGTCCAAAGTCTATCGCGCTTGCGGCTACCGAGTGGGTTGGGCGGTGGTGTCGGGCAAGTTGCGATTGGCACAGGATTTTCTGGCGGCGCTGGAATTGCTGGCGTCATTGCGACTCTGCAGTAATGTGCCGGGGCAGTGGGCGGTGCAGACCGCCTTGGGCGGTTATCAAAGTATTCGTGAGCTCACCTCACCGGGTGGTCGTCTCTATGAGTCGCGACGGGTGATACTGCAATCAACGGTGGACCATCCGCAGTTGAGATTGGTTGCGCCACAGGGTGCGCTCTACGCATTCCTCGGTGTTGAGGGCATTCCCCATTTTGATGATGATGTTTTTGCGCTCGACCTTCTTGAGCGCAAGCACGTGTTGGTCGCGCCCGGGGTTAGTTTCAATGTGCCTTATAACAGTCACTTTCGCATTACTAACCTGCCCGATCCGACCACGATGACGGTGGTGTTTCAGCGGATACACGAATTGTTGGCGGAGTATGCGAGCGCGAGCCCCGCTGCACTCGAGGCGCAAAGGCAACAGTACGCTGCAAGCCTCAACTAGGGCGGTGTCGCCGCAACGATATGGCGGTGGACATACATAATTATTAACGTTCAATTATCTTTTTAAAACATTGATTTGATTGATAAAAATAAAGGTATTTTTGATCATTTAGTGGCTGGTGCCGTGATGCTGCGCGATCGGGCTGAGGCGGCCGAACTGCGCTTGGCATATGCGCGGGAGCAGCTCAGGCTCGGGCGACGAACGTGGCCGAGTCCGCACATAGAGACGGTGGAAAGTGCGCTCCGCCGAGCCTTCGATGAGGTAGCGGATCAAGAGGGTTTGGCGGTTCGACTCTTGGCGCCGCACGAAGAATGGATCCTGTGGCGACGCGCCACCTCCGCCCTGGTTGCCGGCAGTGGGGCGGATGGTGTCTTGCCTCTCGATACGGAGTCGCTGGCCGAGAGTCTGTGGCAAGCAGCCCGTCTGGCGACGGATTGGGGCCTCGGGCCCCTCGATGTGGACTCGGCCGCGATCGAATCGCGGTGGCTCACGCAAGCGATGGCGGAGGTCGAGGCGGCTGCGGCAGGCATCGATGCGATTCCCCGTCATCAGTTGCTGTCATGGCTCGCGCGATTCGCCGAGGTCGTGCCGAGACGGGCGGCGCCGCGGCGACTCACGGGATCGCTCCCTAAAGCGGTCGAATCGGCGCTCAAGCGGTGCTTTGAGTCCGAGGTGCAAAGCGACTTGTCCGCCGAGTCCCTTGACCGAGAGCGATCGGGGTCCGGGTTCGCGTTGGCGACACCGCAGATCACGGTGGCGCTTGATACCGAGGAAGAGCTCCATCTTGCAGCCGAGTGGGCGAGACGGCGCCTACTCCACAAGCCCGAGTCTCGGCTGAAGGTCGTGGTGCCCACTCTCGCCACTCAACACGAGCAGGTCACGCGGATATTCGATGAGGTGCTGACACCGTCGCGGAGGTTCGCGAGCTCGACCGCCAGCGCTTTTCAGGTACACGCGAAAAAGTCGTTGCGTCAAACGCCGCCGATCCGCTCTGCGCTCGACACCTTGTCCGTACTGCTGGCGGCACGGGTCGATGGCGATCAGCTCGCAACCTGGTGGACTGAGTCGTTCTGGGGGGGTGCGAGTCTCGCCTGGCGGGCGCAGTTGGCTCGTCACTTTCGTACACGGCCACTCGATGAATTGACTCGTGAGCGGTGGCGGGAGCAGGTGCTAGGACTTCTCGAGGGCGGTGAGCCCGGCGCAAGCGACTGCGTCGGGCGACTCGAGAGAGCCGATCGGCTGCTGACCGAATCGTTGACGACTTCCGTGCAAGCTCCCGGTCAATGGGCGGAGCTCTTCAGTGAATTGCTCGACGCCATGAGTTGGCCGGGCGTGGAGCTGTCTTCTCTCAGCCCTGATGAGAGGTCTGCGCTTAATGCGTGGCAGGCATTGCTCGAAGACTTCGCAACTACCGATAAGATCCTAGGGCATTGCGATGGATTCACCGCTTTGCAGACGCTGCGTTCGCTCGCTGGTCGGCAAATCTTTGTTCCTGTCATGCGGGATGTCGGCGTGCATATCACGGCCGCCCTTGAGACCGTCGTTGGCTACGATGGCATCTGGGTGTGTGGTCTGCGGGCTGACAATTGGCCGCAACCGCCCCGCGTCAACGGATTTATTTCTTTTACGGCGATGCGCGCCGCCGGTATACCCGAAATCGATTCGGCAGGACAATATGCTATCGCGGGGCGCCAGCTCGCCACATGGCGCATGAGCACGAGCGAGCTCATGCTCTCGTGGGCGGTTTTGGAGCAGGAGTCGATACATCTGCCGAGCCCACTGCTGCAACCGTGGCTGCCCGATCTCAGCGCTCAGGGTGACGACGGCAGGCAGTGGCTGACCCAAGTGACGCTCGCGGGTGACTCGCTGGCCCATTGGATTTGGCAGCAGCGCATAACACCCGAGAAGTATATCGATGAGCAGGGTCTGACATGGCCGAGGGAAAGCGCTTTGCGAGGCGGGGTGTGGGCGCTTGTCGATCAGCATCAATGTCCGTTTTCGGCTTATGCGCGTCGACGTTTGCGTACGGGCGATCCCGAGCAGGCATCCCTGGGGATCGATGCCAGGCTTCGAGGCCAGCTTTTACACCAATTGTTCGAGGCCATTTGGCGCGAGCTGCGAGACAGTCGGCAATTGTTGGGCGCGACACCGGAGCGTCTGCAGCAAATCATTGATGAGGCCTTGCAGCATGTCGATTTTCGTACGCTGCAAGCGCGGACAAGTGGGCACCTCAGTTCGCGCATGCGGGCTCGCGAGCTTGCTCGTCTCGCCAAAGTCGCGCAGGACGCTTTGGCCCTTGAGCGCGAGCGACCCCAGGCCTTCACGGTTTCATTGGGGGAGGAATCGTTGGATGTCTCACTCGGCGAGGCGCGTATCAACATGCGGGTGGATCGGGTTGACCAGCTCGCTGATGGCAGTTGGTTGGTGATCGACTACAAAACCGGCGCAGCCCGCACCCCAAAATGGTCCGGCGAGGAATTCGATGCCATACAGCTATGGTTGTATGCCGAAGCCGTGCGTTCGCACATGATAG
>CAZHLL010000085.1:0-6347 GCA_964533305.1 uncultured Acidibacter sp. | reverse complement strand
CCTATGAAACGGTGGTTGGCCGAGCGGGGGAGCTGCCGCTGCTTACCCCCATGAGTGAGGTGGCAGGCCGGATGTCGGTGCAGGTGGGCGCGGGTCTTTTGCAAAGACCCAACGGCGGGCGCGGTGTGCTACTTGGCGGCGTGCCGGGCGTGGAGCCGGCGCAGGTCGTGATCTTGGGCGGTGGCGTGGCGGGTACCGCGGCGGCGGAAATGGCCGTGGGACTTCGCGCCAAGGTGACAGTGATTGACCGCTCATTGGCGCGCCTACGCGAGTTGGACCGCGAGTTCCGCGGCAGCGTCACGACGCTCTATTCCACCAGTGCGAACATCGAGCGCAGCGTGACGCAGGCGGATCTCGTGATTGGCTCAGTACTCATCCCGGGCGATGCGGCGCCCAAGCTCATTACCAAAGAAATGCTGGCCAGCATGCGCGAGGGCGCGGTGTTGGTCGATATCGCCATCGATCAGGGCGGGTGTTTCGAGAGCAGTCGGCCGACGACCCACGCGGCGCCCACGTACGTGGAACAGGGGGTCGTGCATTACTGCGTCACCAACATGCCAGGTGCAGTGCCGCACACCTCGACCTTTGCGCTCAACAATGCCACGTTGCCGTATGTGCAAAAGCTCGCCGATCTCGGCTGGCAGCCGGCACTCGCGCAAGATCCTGGGTTTGCGGCGGGGCTCAACGTGAGCGAGGGGCGCGTGGTGCATGCCGCTGTCGCCCAGGCACTGGCGCTCTGATGCGACTCAGCTTGGGCGTAGCCCCGGCTGATCGGCCAACAGATGAAACTCCGCCAGCGTACGGGCGCTGGCGGTGGTTTCATCGCGCACCGAATCAAAGCCGATGAGCGTGGCATCGAGTCGGTTACGGTCGAGCTCGAGTCGCAGGTAGCCGCGGTAACGCCCATCGGCAAAATGCACCGAGTGGTTATCCTCCCGGTTATAGGCGTCGATCACCTTTTGCGGCGGCGGACCTGAGCTGATCGAGGTCGTGACCAGCTCGCTCATGACGATGGGAGATTTGGCATCCATCGGATCCTTTCTTTGATCGGCCGCGATGAAGGCGTGGATATCACCGCCGAGAAAGAGCGGATTAGGGGCGCCGCTTGTTGCTACTGTGTCGATCAATCTTTGTCGCGCCGCCGGATAGCCCGCCCAGCTGTCGTTCCAATGCTGTTGACGCGGCCCCGGGTCCTCATCGACCAAGGTCAATACCACGCCCTGCGCGATGAGATTCCAGCGCGCCTTCGATTGCTGCAGGCTGCTGGCAAACCACCGCTCTTGTGCCGCGCCCAACAGGCTGCGATCGGCGGCATACCACTCAGGACATTCATCGACGAAGACTCGTGAGCCACCTCGGCGGGGCGGCTTGGGACAGGCTTGCGGTGAGCGGTACTGGCGCTCATCCAGCATGTGGATGGCGAGTAGCGAGCCCAAAGATTGGCTGAGATACAGCTGCAGAGCGTTATTTGCGAGCAGTGCCTCGCGCGGCAAAGGCATGTGCTCGAAATAGGCCTGATAAGCCGCCGCGCGACGCAGTTCAAAACCAGCCTGATCCTCCGGTCGCTCGGACTGGAGGCCCGCGTAATCATTGTCGACCTCGTGGTCATCGTGCGTGACTAGCCACGGGCAGGCGGCGTGCGCGGCCATCAATAAAGGATCGGTGCGATACCAGTTGTAGCGTCGTCGGTAATCGGCAAGTGTCTGACACTCGCCCTGGTCGTGCGCGCGCACGGGGCGCTGGGTGTTGCCTTCATAGATGTAGTCACCGAGATGAAGAACCAAGTCGACGCCGTTTTCCACCATGTGTTGCCAGGCATGGTAGTAACCCTGTTCGTAATGCTGGCAGCTCGCGATACCGATGCGCAGTGGCGTTTGGGGTGTCCCGGATCGATCCGCGGTCCAGCTGCGACCTACGGGACTCACGAAATCTTTGGCAATGAAGCGATAGAAATATTCCTGGCCCGGCGCGAGGCCTCGCACGCGGTGATGCACGCTATGGGCAAAGAGCGCCTCTGCGCGGGTGAGTCCGCGCTGCACCACACGCTTGAAATCGGCATCCCGCGCGATTTCAAAGATAAGCTCGATGTCGTCCGGGTCGTCGAGCGCCGGTTCGACAATGGGCTCGGGGACGAGCCGCGTCCATAAGATCATGCCGTCCTCGGTCGGATAGCCCGAGGCTACGCCGAGCCGGAAGGGGGTGGTGCGAAAGTCGGGTTTTTTCAGTCGCGTGGCAGCGAGTGCCGGGACGCCCGCTACCCACCCTGCGCCGGTGGCGGCGCCGCCCCAGAAAGCGCGCCGCAGAAAGTCACGTCGTTGCATGCGGGGCATGATATCCCGAGTGCCGGATCTGCATGCTATCGTTGCCGTATGACAACGCCAATTGATCCCATGCAGCCGAAGGATTCGGGGCGGGCGGTGATCTGCGGGCCGCTCGCGGCCGTCACGATCGCAAGCAGCGACCTCTTGGCGACCCGGCGGTTTTATCAAGGCGCGCTCGGCATGATTGCCGATTGCGCGGTCATCACAGATCAGGCGGCGATGGCGTTGCGCCCGCACTGGGGCTTGGGGGGCGAGGGTCCCATCGAGACCATGAGCTTTACGCGGCCGGGCCTCGCGGGTGCCCTCAGGCTGAGGGTCATCCACGTTGATTCCGCGCTGCCGGTGGCACGCCCCCATCTCGATTGTCGCTACGATGGGGCGCTGGGTGTGGGCTTCCCCGTGCGGGGTCTCGCCAACCGCCATCAAATTGTCGAAGCCATGGGGTTTTCCTCCACAGCGGGGGTCACCTACATGCCGTTCCCTCGCCCAGATGGCTCCATGTACGACATTGGCGAAGCGCATTGGGTCGCGCCCGATGACGTTATGGTGTTGGGTGTCGATCGGGCCGACATGCAGCCCGTCGGACCCATTGATTCGGCACTCGATCTGGGCGGGCCGAGTTATTCCAGCATGCTGGTGAGCGACGCTGCTCGCGCGGCTGAATTCTTTGACGGTGTGCTGGGTCTTGAGCTGCGTCGTGAATTCACCTTTGAGAGTGAAGGACCGAGCGGCGGCATGGGTTTGCCTGCTGGCACCCACGTGCATTTCCAACAATGGTTCTCTCCGGGCTCGACCACGGGGTATCTCGTCATCATGCAGCTCAAGCAACATACTTTGCGGGCGCCGGGTCCACTCGGCTTGCAGCGACGGGGTATCGGTATGTGGAGTTTTGGTAGTCAAAGATTGGACGAGATTCTCACCCGGGCGCTGCAGGCGGGCACCAAGGTCACCCGCATCCAGAGCGAGCCCAAGGAATTCAATCTGCCGGGCGAGGGGAGGATGCGTGCGCTCTGTCTCACCACGCCTGATGGATTTCCGATCGAGATCCTCGCATCCGTTTGAGCGAGCCCACTTCAGGAAGGGAGGTGCGCGATGTTCTGGCGACAAGTGTTTCGTGGCGGTCATCACTTTGGCTCCGCCGGTGTGCTCGGTGCGTTTGCGGCCTGTCTTGCCATGGTGTCATTTGCGCCTGAGCCCTCGGCTTCCTTGGAAGCGTACGCAGCCTCGCGGGCTTCCATCGCGGTGGTCTGCAAGTGGGTGCTCGTGCCTTCGCTGCTTTTGGTGTTGGTGAGTGGCCTCGCAGCTTTGGGGGCGAACCCGGCTTATCACGATGCTGGGTGGGCTTGGCTCAAGGCGCTCACAGGTCTCGCGATGTTTGAAGGCACGCTGTTGACGGTGGATTCGACCGCGCGTCAGGCGGCCGAACTCACTGCGGCTGCGGCCGCATCGGGGCTGCTCGATGCGGCGGCGCTCGATGCGCTCATCAGCCGCGAGCGCGGTGGTTTGTGGGGGCTCTTGGCGGTGGCGGTTGCCAACGTGGTGCTCGGTGTATGGCGACCGCGCCTGACGCGTTCAAAACTGTGATCCACGATATCTCTCAAAGATTGCATCCCGCGCTGCCCGTCTGGCCTGGGGACGGCGCTTTTGAATGTGGCGTGACGGCATCCGTTGCGCAAGGCTCGAGCGTCACGCTGCATCGGCTCGGCATGTCGACGCAGTCGGGCACGCATGCCGAATCGGCCCGACACGTGCGCGATGACTCGCCTGCGCTGCATGAGCTTGATCTGTCGATTTTTTTGGGACCCTGCGTGGTATTGGATGTGAGTGACGGTGTCGGTGCCGTATCGCTCGCCGAGGTGATGCCACGGTTACCGCCCAAGCCTGAGAGGGTACTACTTCGCACTTTTGCCTCGGTGGATTGGACTTGCTGGCCTGATGATTTCAGGGCCATTGATCCTAAGTTGATCGAGGCGCTGGCTGCACGCGGCGGCCGGCTCATCGGCACCGATGCGCCCTCCATCGATCCCGCGACGAGCAAAGATTTGCATGCCCATCACGCGGCGCATCGAGCCGGCATGGCGATCCTCGAGGGCTTGGTACTCGATCGGGTGGCGCCGGGTGAGTATGAGCTCATTGCGTTGCCGTTACCCATCGAGGGTGTCGAAGCGACGCCCGTTCGTGCGGTGCTGCGCGAGCTGCCGTGAGCCTGATGACGCGCGAAGACTGTGTGCGACTGGATGCGACCGATCCGCTCGCAGGGTGCCGGGCGCAGTTCGAGTTGCCGGACGGGGTGATCTACCTCGATGGCAATTCGTTGGGGCCGATCACTCGGTCAGCGCGTCGATTGATCAACCAGCGGCTCGGCGAATGGCAGCAGGACCTGATTGCGAGTTGGCGACGCCACGATTGGCTGGAATATCCGGCGAAGCTTGGCGCCATGCTCGCACCCGTGCTCGGTGCCCAGGCCAATGAAATCACGGTGGTGGATTCCACCTCCATCAATCTTTTCAAGCTGGCGGCTGCGGTGGTGGCCCAGGGCAATGAGAGCGTTCGGGGTGCGCGCCGCCGCCGCATCGTCACCGAGCAGGGCAATTTTCCCACCGTGCCATACATGCTGGAGGGACTCGCTCGGATTGCACCTGATGTTCAGCTGGACGTGGTGCCCCGCGAACGGCTGCTCGCCGAGGTGGGCGAGACGACGGCGCTCGTGGTGCTGACCCACGCGCATTACCTCTCGGCGGAATTGTTTGATTTGCCGAGGGTGACTGCGGAGGTTCAGGCGCGCGGTGCGCAGATTCTTTGGGACCTGTCGCATTCGGCGGGGGTGATGCCGCTCGATTTGAATCAAGCGCGAGTCGATTATGCCGTCGGCTGCGGTTACAAGTATCTCAATGGCGGGCCGGGCGCGCCGGCGTATCTCTATGTGCGCGAGGATCTGCAGTCGACACTGCCCACCGTACTCTCGGGGTGGCTGGGAGCGGCCGATCCGTTTGCCTTTGCCGATGCGTATGCGCCCGGCGCGGGGCTCGATCGGTTTCGCTGCGGCACGCCACCGGTGCTCGCCTATGCGGCACTCGAGGGAGCGCTCGAGGTGTTTCAAGGCGTGGATCTGCAGCAGGTGCGTGAGAAATCTTGCAGGCTGTCTGCGGTGTTGATGGATGCGCTCCATCCTGCGATCGAAGCGGGCACGCTGCAATTGGCGTCACCGCGTGTTGCTGCGCAACGAGGTGGGCATGTTTCGCTGCATCATCCGCAAGCGGAGCGCGTGATCGCTGAACTAGCCGCCCTCGGGGTGGTGGGTGACTTCCGCCCGCCCGATATCATTCGATTTGGATTCTCGCCGCTCTATGTGCGGCATGTGGACGTGTGGCAGGCAGCGCAAGAGATTTTGCACAAGGTGGCATGATGAAACGAAAAAAAACCACGACACTCCTCTCTCCCAGCTCGACCAAAGAAAAAATTCTCGAGTCTGCCCTGCGGGAATTGATGGAGAAGGGGTTTGCGGGGCTGACGATTCAAGGCGTGGCGACCCGAACCGGTATTTCTCTGGGCAATCTCACCTACCATTTCCGGACGCGGGACGATCTGGTGGCGGCTATGATTGACCACTGGTTCGGGGCTTGGAAGCGTGAGTTTTTTCAAATCATCGATGAGCGACTTAGTCACACGCAGCCAAACTTTGGTCGCTTCATTGATTGGGTCATGGACAACGCGCTGACGCCCGACAATGTGCGCACCTTTACCGAGCTTTGGGCCATGGGCAACCACGTACCCAAAGTCGCGCGGATGCTGGATCAACTCTATGCGCAGGCGATCGATACGGTGCTCAAGACCCTTGGCTTGTCACCATCCACCAAACGCGCCGCCGAGCTTCGATCCTTGCTCTACGTGCTCGCGGCCGTCTCCGAGGGTTCAACCGCCATTCTCGGCAATGCTCCCCGCAACCATCCCCAACGACGCCTGATCAAAAAGCGAGTACGCAGCCTCCTTGAGCCGGTGTTCGAGGAGGCGTTCGGGCGCGCCAAA
>CAZHLL010000084.1:0-6743 GCA_964533305.1 uncultured Acidibacter sp. | reverse complement strand
TCAGCCCTGTCTCCGCATCGATGAGCTACGAGGCTTGATCGCTCTCTGGCGCATGGATCCCGAACGCATCGTGGCGGCCGACTATGCGGGCCAGGCGGGGGCGCCCTGCATCCTGCCTCGGCCCCTGTTTGCCCAAGTGGCCGACTTACGCGGCGACCAAGGCGCACGCGCCCTGCTGCGCAACCACCCCACCACCGTACGCACACTTCCCATCGCGAGTGCCGCCTGGGATGTCGATACGCCAGAGGACCTGCAACAGGCCTGGTCACGGTTCGACAATCTGGATGCGTGACACGGGACGCCAAGCGTAGGTCTTGGCGTGTAGCGGAAATCCGCCTCTCGCCAGACACTGAACATCAAAGATACCGCGCGCTGACCGCATCGCCACCGCTGCAATAAATTGACGGGCCGGGGCGAAATACATCTCGCGGCACCAGCTCGCCTGTAGCTCGATCTCGTGAGCCCCGAGTGCGGTCGATTGACCCACTGTTCGAAGATGCTGCAATCGCAGTTGGAACACGCCGGGAACCAAACTGCGAGCTTGGGCGGCCGCCATGAGTGCCGTCGTGTCAAAATCCGCATCGGCTTGCACAGCGCGAGCCACGCCGCCCGGTAATACATGATGGGCGAGCACGCGGGTCAAATACCCTTCAGCCGGGTTTTCTTCGGTTCGCTCAGCGGCGCGTGCGACCTCCGCCACCGCATGCTCCAAGGAAAAACGCGCCACACTGAGTTGGGAGTACTCCAATAGCGAGCTTATTAAGGGCCAGATTACGAACATCAACGCGACCAACAACTCGATCATACTCGCACCCGACTGCTGTCGTGACACCGAGCTACCTGGCAGCAAACCTCTTTGCTCCGCTTCACCAGCGCGAAGTTCCCACACCTCCCTCGCCATCCGATGCCAAACAATTCGCCATGGTGGCAGTCGCGAGTAGAGCTTGAGCACCTGCCCTTTTGAATCAATGAAAACCACATCGATCGCTTGACGCATACCCAGAGTGTGCACACACCGACATCGCTCAAAGCGCAAGACGTCCGCATCCTCAGCAGGAGGCCGAGGCCACCAGCCCCGCAGTCGATCCAGGAACCCCGCGGCGGTTCGGATCTTCATCCGAAAGCACTCAAAAACCGCATTACGATCGGGAAAGCCAGCACCAGTACCGTGCACGGAAAAATACACAGAATCAGCGGTAACAACATCTTGACAGGCGCTTCCATGGCGAGCTTTTCCGCCGCTGCATAGCGCTCGTTCAATCTTTGCTCCGACTGCGCCCGCAGCACCGCCGCCAGCGATCCGCCACTGGCATCTGCCTGAATCAAGGCGGCAATGAGGGGTGCCATCGAGGCGATATCCAAGCGCTCACCCAGCGCCCGCAACGCCTCGGCTCGCGACCTGCCGGCACGCAAATCCCCCTGCACGCGAAGGAACGCCTGCTTCAAAGGGCTGTCGACGGCGCGCTCGGTGGCCACGCGCAAAGCCACACTCAGGGCACCTCCCGCCTCTAGTGCCAAGGTCAACATGTCGAGGTAAATGGGTAGATCGCGCAGGATGTCCTGCTCCCGTCGCTTGCGGGTATCGCGCAGCCAGAGCCACGGCAGCAGCAGCAAGATCAGACCGATGCAAAGCGCGACGGGCCACGGCGGCTGCAGCCACATCAGGATCGCGACACTGACTGCCATCGACCAAACGGCGGCCAGCATCAGCCACTCTTGCGGCAGCAACTCTTCATCCAATCCGGCCCGCCTTAGCGCAGCCTGGCAATAGGCCCTCAGCCTCACGGGCAAGTGGGGCCCCGCGCGGCTCGCGAGCGCCCGAGCCAATGGCAAGCCGACGCGCAACCACGCAGGCAACGCGGGCCGCCGCACCAGGGCCGCCGCCTCACCCAATCGCCAGCCATCCATCAAGCGCTGAACAACCCGGATAAGGAAGCCAACGGCGATAATGACGGCCACCGCGGCAACCATCGCAATGAAGAACGGTGTCAGATCCGGGAAGGCCAGCATGGTACTGCCTCAAATTCGAATATCGACAATTTTCCGGATCAACAAAAAACCCACCCATTCGAGTGCAATGACCACACCGATGGTCAACCAGCCCTCGGGTGTATGAAAAAGAGGCTGCATCCATACAGGGTCAATGAACATCAAGGCAGCAGCCAAAAAAATCGGCAACAAGCCCATGACCACCCCCTGCAAACGCCCCTGAGCGGTCAAGGCACGTATACGCTCTTCGAGAGCCAGTCGCCTGCGGACACTGTGCGCATAGCGCTCAAGCGCCTCTGCAAGTCCGCTTCCAAGATCACGCGCAATGGCCAGCGTCGAGACCAACAGATCCACATCGCGCAGATGAATTCGATCGGCCATGGAGGCGAGCGCGCGATCAAGTGGCACGCCGATGCGATGCTCGCGCATCATCAAAGAAAATTCCTGATTGATGGGCTGTGGCTGATGTCGCACCACTTGCTCGAGCGACTGCGACAACGAGAGCCCGCTGCGCAGCGCCGTAGCGAGCGCCGAGGCGGCATCCGGCAACTGGCGCTGCAGCAAGCGCCGACGACGTTGACTCAGCCAACGGTAGCCGACCCCGGGCGCCACCAACACCGTGGCCAGTGCGACCCCCGCCGCGCTCCAGCCGAACACCAAGCCCAGGCCAGCCGGCACCAACAATACCGCGAGCAAGTTGAGACGAAGAAAGCTTCGCACATCGAGAAACATGAAAATCTCGGCGAAGCCCACCTCACTGAGATGAGCCAAGCGCTGACGATGCTGTTGCGACCCCCAACGGAAGCTGAGAAGTAATCCCGCAGCACACATCATGGCCGTCACTGCGACAGCGAGCGCGACCCATAGAGACGGCCCCGACATCACGGTGCATGACCCTGAGCAGGCTGAAACAGCGACAGATCCATTTGCAATCCTGCGCGCGTCAGAGCTTCATAGAATTGCGGTATGTGACCCGACGCCTCAAAGCGGCCCGTACTGCGTCCATCGGTATCGACACCCACGCCCGCGTACCGAAAGATATCCTGGGTTTGGATCGTGCCGGACACGAGCCCCGTGACCTCCGTGATTTGCGTCACTCGACGCGTGCCACAAGGAAATCGGGCTTGATGCACGATGACGTGTACCGACGAAGCAATTTGCTCCCGAATCGCTGCGACCGGCAGCTCGACGCCCGACATGAGCACCATCACCTCAAGTCGCGATAACAATTCACGAGGGCTGTTGGCATGCACCGTGCTCATCGAGCCGTCGTGACCGGTATTCATGGCCTGTAACATGTCGAGTGTTTCACCACCACGGCACTCACCGATCACGATACGGTCGGGTCGCATACGCAAGGCATTACGAACCAGATCCCGGATGGTGATCTGACCGCGTCCTTCGAGATTGGGCGGCCGCGTCTCAAGGGTGACGAGGTTCGGGTGATCGAGTGAGAGTTCGGCCGAGTCTTCAATGGTGACCACGCGCTCGTGACGCGGGATCAAGGATGACAAGATATTCAGCAAGGTAGTCTTGCCAGAGCCCGTGCCGCCTGACACCACAATATTTTTCCGTTGCTGTACACATACCGCCAGGAACTGCAGCATGAATTCATTGAGCGACTGACTTTCCAGCAGCATGTGCGCAGTCAAGCGACGCTGCCCAAAGCGACGAATCGTCACTGCCGTACCACCCACCGAGAGCGGCGCGAGAACCACATTCACGCGCGAACCATCCGGTAAACGCGCATCCACCATGGGCGAGGCCTCATCGACCCGTCGGCCGAGCGGCGCCACGATGCGCTCGACGATACCGCGTAGCGCCGACTCCCCGCTGAACTGCGTGGCAATTCGCTCGATGCGCCCTTGGCGCTCGACGAACAAGGTCGAAGGGCCATTGATCATGATTTCACGAATGTCGTCATCCGCGAGTAGGCTCTCAAGCGGCCCGAGCCCCAGCGACTCATGCAACACAAATTCAAGCAAATTCTCAGCTGAGCAGCCTGCGGTGATCGCCTGAGCCGCAACCAGTGGCTCGAGAATACGGCGAGCCAAGTTGCGCAACTCGTGATCCGGCATGCTGGCGACATCGCGTCGTCGCAAATCGAGCTGGGTAATCAACTGTCGATGCAGGACCCGGGCGGCTTGCAAGAGAGCAGCGCTCGACGGATCCCCCCGCTCGATCCGATCCGACCCCAGTGATAGCGGCATCGCCTCCACGGGTAAGCGACTGCGTGGTTCCTCAGCCAGGATGCGTAACTCGCACTCACCGAGGTGCACGACATCAGCCCGGCTCAGGGGGCCCGCTGTGACAATGCGCTCACCATTGACGCGCGTGCCCCCGGACCCACCCAAATCCACAATCCCGAACTTGCCATCGCTCGCAAGATCAAGTCGAGCATGACGCTGCGCAATACCCATTCCGCTCAGTTGAACATCACAACTCGCATCGCGACCTAACCAGTGTACGCCGGGCTCCAATGGTACGGTCCTTGCCTGACCACTTGGCTGCTTGACCCACGCGAACATGTCAGTGCTCCCTACGCCAGCGTTTGCGACGAGCCTCGCCAGTACTTTGCTCAGCGACCGGTTGCATACGGTTTTCTTTGTCGGCCCCGTCAGCTGACTTGTCACCCGACACCGATGTTTCCAACCAGCGCTCGGCACGCGCCATGGCTCGCTGCGCCAGTGGATCGTCTCGCCACGCGGATGCTGACACTTCAATGCGGGGTGTCAAAAAAATCACGAGCTCCGTCTCTTCATGCCGATGAGCTTTGACCCCGAAAAGCCGGCCGATCAACGGAGTCCGTGACACCCCCGGCAAGCCCGCGACATCCTGACCACGTCGATGATTGACAAGACCGGCTATCACCACGGTTTCCCCACTCCGGACATTGAGATCCGTAGTGGATCGACGCTTCAAAAGACCGGGCACGCCTGCGACACGTTGTGCATCGTCGATTTGACTTAACTCGGTTTCCACTTTGACGAAAATGGAACCAGAGGGATCCGCCACCGGTTTGACATCGAGGATGACGCCGTACTCCCGATACTCGACATCCGTCGCGCCCACATTGTTGATGACAGGCACCGGTATCTCGCCGCCCGCGACAAACCGTGCGGCGCCTCCGCTGCGACAACTCAGTCGCGGCGCTGCGACCAAGGTAGCCTCGCCGTTTTGCTCAAGTACCCGGATGCGCGAATCCAACACGGAGGTGATACCCAAGTAACCCCGCATTGAGGTGCGCCCCGGTACGGGATCAAAGGCTGTAGGATCGATCGGCGAGTTGTCAGGTAGCACCCGAAAACGATCATTGGTCGCCCAATCGGCAATCACTCCGGCGCTCGGTCCATTGATATCGTCTTGCCAACGAATGCCCAGTTCCTGCAACCCACCGCGCCGAAACTCGACGATTCGGACATCAACATGCACCATGTCCTCCCAGCCGAGTTGCCCCACAAGATCGACCACCCGCTCTGGATACAAGGCCGCCACGGCTGCTGCGCGTTCGCGTGAAGCCGTATCTACAGCCGACCCCTCGAGCACCACCCGCTCCCCCACCACTCTGGCAGAGACTCTCTCGGCGCCCTGCAGCAAACTGCTGACCTCCGCTAGCACCTGGGTCAGCGCCTTGGACTCGGTTTTGACGGCGATGGAATGCACATGACCATCACGTAGCCAAAGATGCACCAGCGTTTCGCCCACCTGCTCGGCAATGATGACCACGTGACCTGCACTCACGGGCGACACACTGACAATTTTGCCACTGCCCACCACAATTCTTTGAGTATGCGCTGGCAAGACGCGGCTTTCGCCAACGAACAGCTCTAGACTGGTTGGTAATTCGGTGTTTGCGAGCGGCGCGATACTTGCGTTCACCATCGGTGCAAGCAGCACCCCCCACGCTATCAAGCACGCCGCCAGATGTTTCCTCATGGCAGCACCCGTGGCTGCTCGCTCGCCCCCTGCTCCGCCACAGGGAACTCATGCACCACCCTCGCAGGCGGCACCTGCCCGCCGACCCACAACTCCACTTTCGTCGTGCTCACCGCCGTCGATTTCTTTGTCGCTTCCTGGGTCTGTGTTTGACGGCATTCCGGCAAACCCGCTGATAACGCCGGCAGGTTGCTCGCGGATAGATCACCCTCGCCGCGCAAGACGGGAATCAGCTCGCCAATACGCAAGGCTGCAGCGATCTGCTGTGCCTGAACGGGAGTGACATCGAGTGTCAACGTGGAGTACTGACTGAACTCATATGTTTCTGCGCGACGCAGCTCATCGGCGCCACTTTCGCCCTCCCCCTGCGCCTGCCCGGTCGCAAGCACCGCAACAGCATCGATCAAGGGCGTGACTTGCACACAGCGAACACCTTGATCGCTACGCTCCTCCGCCAGCATCAGATCGACCCGATCACCCGGGCGAACGAGACCGGCCTGAGACGTGACGTCATCGACACGCACGGTCACAGCACGAGCTCCGGGCTGCAATCTGGCCGCCAGTGACCGTACTTCCTCGTTGGCCAACGCAGCACGGGATAAGGGCTCGCCCATTGCCAGCGCCACCAGCAACTGTCGACCGACTACCTGCTCCAACTCTTCGACGCTGACCGAATGCGCTGACGTCATCGCCTCCGGCAAGGCCCGCTTGGCGAGGTCCGACGCCAACAGCTTTTGACCCGCCTGCAGCGCCTTCGACGCGACGATGACTTCGATGTTGCGGAATCGCGCACTCAGCTCACGCTCCATGGCCGTCGC
>CAZHLL010000083.1:0-6905 GCA_964533305.1 uncultured Acidibacter sp. | reverse complement strand
ATCGAAAATCGGCCTGATTGGTGTATCTCGCGTCAGCGCACCTGGGGGGTGCCCATCCCGCTTTTCGTGCACAAGGTGTCGGGCGAGTTGCATCCGGATACGTTGGCACTGCTCGAGCAGGTGGCGCGAAGGGTCGAGACGGGGGGTGTCGAGGCGTGGTTTGCGCTCGATCCAGCGGAATTACTCGGTGAGCAAGCCAAAGATTACGACAAGGTCGAAGACGTCATGGACGTTTGGGCCGACTCAGGTCTCTCCTTCGAATGTGTCGCCAATGAGCGACCCGAGATCGCCTCGCCCGTGGATCTGTATCTTGAGGGCTCCGATCAACATCGTGGCTGGTTTCACTCCTCGCTCTTGATGTCCGAGGCCTTGTACGCGCGAGCCCCATATCGTGCCGTGCTTACGCATGGATTCACGGTCGACGACAAGGGCCGCAAGATGTCCAAGTCCTTGGGCAATGTGATTGCGCCGCAAAAGGTGATGCAGAGCTTGGGCGCGGATGTGCTGCGGCTCTGGGTCGCCTCCACCGACTACGCCAATGAAATGAGCGTGTCGGATGAAATCCTGCAGCGGATGTCGGACTCCTATCGGCGGCTGCGCAACACGCTACGGTTTTTGTTGGGTAACTTGGCGGGGTTTGATCCGGCGACAGACATGGTGTCGGGTGACCAATTGGTTGCGCTGGATCGCTGGGCGATCCGCCGAGCGAGCGAGCTGCAGGCCGAGGTGCGTGCCGCTTACGAGTCCTACGACTTTCATTTGATCTACCAAAAAGTGCATAACTTCTGCATCGTCGATCTGGGTGGATGCTATCTGGATGTCCTCAAAGATCGTCTCTACACCACGCCTGCTAAATCCTTGGCGCGTCGCTCGGCGCAGACGGCGATGTATCACTTGGCCGAGGCCATGGTGCGTTGGTTGGCGCCCATCCTGTCCTTCACGGCGGAAGAGGTCTGGCAGCAACTGCCGGGCGCGCGTGCACGGTCGGTGTTCCATGTGACCTGGCATGATTTGCCTGCGATGCCGGTGGATTCGATCGATTGGCCGGCGTTGATGGAGCTTCGTGCCGAGGTACAAAAGCGTTTGGAGCGCTTGCGCGAGAGTGGCGAGATCGGTGCGCCGCTTGAGGCGGAGGTTCGGGTCGAATGCTCGCCAGAGCAGGCGCAGCCGCTCGGCGCGCTCGGTGAGGAGCTGCGATTCTTTTTGATCACGTCCGCCGCCTCGGTGGTGGGCGTGCCGGGTCGTGAGGCTCTCGACATCGTGCTCAATAAAACCAATGCTCCTAAGTGCGTCCGCTGTTGGCACCGGCGCGCTGATGTGGGCGCTCATGCCGAGCATCCTGAACTCTGCGGACGTTGCGTCGAGAACGTCACGGGCGAAGGTGAGCAGAGGCGCTACGCATGAGCGAGTCGCCACGCCCGAGCCAGCCGCGCTTGCGCGAGTGCGGATGGCGTTGGTTGCCGCTTACGGCGGCGCTGATCTTCATTGATCAGCTCAGCAAAGCGTGGATCGAGGCGAGTTATCGGTTAGGTGAGTTCACCGCTGTATTTTTTTGGCTTGATATCACGCGATTACACAACCTCGGGGCTGCTTTCAGTTTTCTGGCTGACGCCGGGGGTTGGCAGCGGTGGTTTTTCACCGTGCTGGCCATCGTGATCAGTGTCGGTCTCGTGGTGTGGTTGCGGCGCTTGCACGTGCGGGAAGAGCGTCTTTTGGTGGTCGCTCTTGCCTGCATTCTGGGTGGGGCGATCGGCAATGTCATCGATCGGATAGAGCACGGTTATGTGGTGGATTTCATCCACGTGCACTGGGGCAATGCCTATTTTCCTGCCTTCAATGTGGCGGATATGGCCATCACCATCGGTGCGGGGCTGATTCTGCTTGATGCCTTCCGGGATTGGCGGGCGAGCCGCGGACAGGTAAGTTAAGCGCTCATGCAAATCAAACTCGCCAATCCGAGGGGTTTCTGTGCGGGGGTGGATCGCGCCATCGAGATCGTTGAGCGCGCCATCGAAATCTTTGGTGCGCCGATCTATGTGCGGCACGAGGTGGTCCACAATCGGCATGTGGTGGAACGACTACGGGACATGGGTGCCGTGTTCGTCGAAGAATTGCATGAGGTGCCGGACGGTGCCACGGTGATTTTTTCAGCCCATGGGGTCTCGAAAGCCGTGGAGGATGAGGCCAAACGGCGCGGACTCAATGTGTTCGATGCCACCTGTCCGCTCGTGACCAAGGTGCACATGGAGGTGCGTCGATACGCTCGCGAGGGCCGGGACGTGATCCTCATCGGTCATGCGGGTCACCCGGAGGTCGAAGGCACCCTCGGTCGTTTTGATGAGTCCTTCGGCGGCCAGATGCGACTCGTCGAGTCGGTGGAAGATGCCGAGCGGCTCTCGGTACGGGATCCGGAGCGTTTGTCGTTCGTGACCCAAACCACGCTCTCGGTCGATGACACCTCGCAGATCGTCTCGACTCTGCAAGGTCGCTTTCCTGGCATGCAAAGTCCACGCAAAGAAGATATCTGCTACGCCACGCAGAATCGGCAGGATGCGGTCAAAGATTTACTGCGCGACTGCGATATCTTGATCGTGGTGGGTTCGGTGACGAGCTCAAATTCCAACCGTCTTGCCGAACTCGGGCAGCGTGCCGGGATCGCGTCGTATTTGGTGGACGGGGCGGCGGATCTGCATCGCGATTGGTTCGAGGGAAAGCAGTGCGTCGGGCTCACGGCGGGAGCCTCGGCACCTGAGGTGCTGGTGCAAGAAGTCATCACGCAGTTACGCGAGTGGGGTGCGGAGGCACCGGCGGAGCTCTCGGGTCGTACCGAGCAAGTTGTCTTCAGCTTGCCGCGTGAACTGCGAATCGCTGCTCGTGGCGGCGAGTCCGTATAATCTTGTCATGTCAGTCGATAACGCCATGCCGTCTGCAGAGCTTTCGGGGTTAGATCCCGCAGGTGTCGCCGAGCGACTACGTGCCGCCGGTATCCAGCCCACATCTCAACGGCAAAAAATCGCGGGGATCCTGTTGTCGGCTCGGCAGCATTTAACGGCCGATCAGATTCTGGCGCGCCTGCGCCAGTCGGGCGAGCGGGTGTCCAAAGCCACGATGTACAACACGCTCAACCTGTTTGCGGCTCGGGGTGTGATTCGCCAATTGGCGGTGGATGGGGATCGGGCCTGGTTCGACTCCAACACCGAGCCGCACTACCACTTTCAGGATATCGACACGGGCACGCTGATCGACGTGCATCCCGACGCGGTGCGCTTTGCTGAGCTGCCCGCGCCCCCCGAGGGCATGGCATACGCGGGAATCGAACTTTTCATCCGCCTGCGGCGCGTTTAAGATTCGCAGTTCTTCACGGGGCCGGAATAGCTCAGTTGGTAGAGCGGCGCATTCGTAATGCGTAGGTCGTAGGTTCGAATCCTATTTCCGGCACCATTTTTCGAGAGAGGGGTAGCGAGCCATGACCCCGCGCCGAGTGATTGTGACGCTTGCAGTATGGGCGCTCCTCATCTGGGCGGCGCTCGCGCCCGTCATTGAATGGAAAAAAACCTCGGGTGGCATGACCCGCGAGCAATTTCTCGAGCAGGTGAGATAGCTCGCCTCAGTTGGCGAGCGTCAGTTGGCGAGGGAGGCTTTCGGCTCACCCAAGCGGACCACCATGGCCGTGATCGCATCCACCCCCTCGATCATGGGGGTGGTCCACTCGAATTCTTTGGGAGTGACGGCGGGCAGAGCTTCGCCGTCGAGTGGGCTCGCGTCTCTGACCGCCAAGGTTGCGCCGCTGGCATCCAAAAAATTGAAGCGCACGGTCATCACGCTCGGTGTGGCGCAGTGGTGCAGCAACCGACCGGCGATGTGCAGGGTGTCGTCATTGCCCCAGACCTCAACGATTTCAATAGCACCCAAGTTGGCGCGGCAAGTCGATGCCGACGATGTCTCGTTAGAATCACAGGCCGCTAGCAACGCCACGACCGATATCGCGAGTGTCAAGGTTTTCGCAACGCGGGTACAAGTCATGGCCTCGATTGTGCGTGAGCTTCAGTCCCGCGCCAAGTCGTCGCCTCGGAAGCGATCGGCGGTAGGGAGCTCAGTTCGTCTTCCGACAAGGGTGGGCAGAGGCCATTACCCTGCATCAGCTGGCAGCCAAGATCGCTCAAGACATCAGCCTGAGCATGATTCTCGACGCCTTCGGCGATGGTGATCAGCCCAAAGCCCTGCGCCACATACAACATGCCGAGCACCACGGAGGTATCTTCGCGACGACGCATCATGTGCCGGATGTAGTGGCGGTCGATCTTGATACCGCTCAATGGCAGATCACGTAGCTCGCCGATGGAGGTGTAGCCGGTACCAAAATCGTCGATGAAGAATTCCAGGCCCAGTTCGTTGGCCGCATGTAGATTGGCTAGCAGTGCTGGAGTCGGCCGTAAAATCTCGGTTTCGACGATTTCAATCAGTAGGCCGCCCTGTGATAACGAGGGGGTTTCCGTCAGTAATTCTTTTATGTGATCGAGAAAAGCTGCCGAGGCGATCCAGCCGGGCGACAGATTGACGCTGACGGGTATCTGGCCCAATTCAAGAGCCCAGCGCGACCGGGTCTGCAAGGCCTCACGCAGTACCAGGCGCGACACCGTGTCCTGCAAACTGGGGTCGCGTAATGCAAAGGCGAAGTCGCGGGCAGGCAGGTGGCCGTAGATGGGATGACGCCAACGCAATAGAGCCTCGAAACTGTGGATTCTCCCGCTGGTGTAATCCACCACAGGCTGGAATTTCAGGTAGAGCTCACCCGCTTGAATCGCGTGGGTGAATTCACATCTAAGCGGCATGGGACCCCATGTCGCCTGTTATATCTTTGACCGACGGTGTTGACGGTGCGCTAGCGCACTCGGTCAAGCGTAGGAGATCAAATGGGGTAGTGCGATGGGTAGGGCTTGGCGGCAACACCCGAGGCGATGGCCGCCTTGGCCACCGCCGAGGCCACGATATCGCGCAATCTTGGATCCATCGGTTTCGGCAAGATGTAATCGGGACCGAAGCTCAAACTTTCGACATCCGGATAGGCGGCGAGCACATCCGCAGGTACGGATTCTTTGGCGAGTCGGGCGATGGCTTGGGCGGCCGCGACTTTCATTTCCTCGGTGATGGCGTGAGCGCGCACGTCGAGCGCGCCGCGGAAGATGAACGGAAAGCACAAGACATTATTGACCTGGTTCGGAAAATCCGAACGCCCGGTGGCCACGATCACATCATCGCGGATGGCGCGAGCCACGGAGGGTCGCACTTCGGGCTCGGGGTTAGCGAGCGCAAAGATCACGGGCTTTGGTGCCATGGCGCGCAGCAATTCGGCATCGAGCAAGCCACCCGCCGAGACGCCAATGAATACATCGGCACCTTGCAGAGCATCGGCGAGCGTGCGGGCGCTCGTGTGCCGAGCAAACTCGGCTTTGTAGTCGGGCAGGGGTCCGCGATCGGCGTGCACCACGCCTTGGCGATCGACGGCGGTCAGATGATCGAGCGGTACGCCCATGGAGCGCAGCAGTCGCAGCGTGGCGGTACCGGCCGCGCCGCTACCGAGACACACGACGCGCACCTGATCTAGTTTTTTTCCTTGGATCTCGAGGGCATTCAGTAGCCCCGCGACCACACAGATCGCCGTGCCGTGTTGATCATCGTGAAACACAGGGACTTTGCAGCGCGCCTTGAGTGCCGCCTCGATGGCAAAACACTGCGGGGCACCGACATCTTCGATGTTGATGCCACCGAAGCTGTCGGCAATTCGGGCCACGGTATCCACGAAGTCATCCACGTTGTTGGTGTCGACTTCGATATCGACGCAATCCAGCTCGGCAAAACGTTTGAAGAGTAGGGCTTTGCCCTCCATCACCGGCTTGCTCGCGAGCGCCCCCAAGTTGCCCAGCCCGAGAATGGCCGACCCATCGGTCACAATCCCAATGAGATTGCCCTTGTTGGTGTATTTGTAGGCGGCTTCCGGGTTGGCGGCGATGGCGAGCACAGGCTCAGCCACACCCGGGCTATAAGCGAGCGCGAGGTCGCGGCTCGAGTCCGCCGGCTTGAACACGTGCGTACCGATTTTCCCAGGCCGCGGCGCAGCATGGTATTCCAGCGCCGCTTGGCGCAGAGCATCATCCGACATCCCATCCCCTCCTATCAGGCGTAGCGACTATAGCCTGAGCGTCAACGATCTGACAGCAGGGTCATGACATATTGCTGGGATTGATTGGCCTGCGCGAGCATCGCCGTACTGGCTTCGCTCAAGATCCGCGACTTGGCCAGTTGGGCCGACTCGGCGGCATAGTCCGCATCTTGGAGCGTAGATCGGGCGGCGCGGGTGTTCTCAGAGAGGTTCAGCAGGTTGCTGACCATGTATTCGATTCGATTGTGCGCGGCGCCGAGGCGTGCGCGTGCGGCGTGGACTTTTTCCGCCGCTGCGTCGATGAGCGGTAGCGCAGTGAGTGCCTCGGCCACGCTGAGCACGCGCAGGGTGTCGCCGTTAATCTTGAGGTCGAGCGCGCTCTGATTAATTGAGTCATCCCACACAGTGACGAGACGAGTGAGTCATCCCACACAGTGACGAGACGAGTGTCATCTTTGAAAAAACCAATCTCTGCTGGTAAATCTTTGAGAATTTCAGGGTCGTTCAAGCGCGCGATGAGATCATCGAGACTTATGGCATCCTCGATCAGCACGGTGTTACCGCCGGCTGTCAACTCAATGTCCTGTCCCAAGCCATAGGCGCTCGGTGCAATGTCCCATTTTTGAACGGCCCAGCTCGTCGTATTGCCGGTGTAAGCGTTGCCAGTCGAGCGGGTCTCGGCATCGCGGGTGAGGGTCACCTGCGGTCGAAAGCCGATCGCATTCCAGGTCAGGGTGATGGCTTT
>CAZHLL010000082.1:0-7110 GCA_964533305.1 uncultured Acidibacter sp. | reverse complement strand
CATGGCTACGAACCATGAGGTCAGGAGTTCGAATCTCTTCGGGCGCGCCACTTACCCTTCATTGCCGCAATATCGCATATACCCATCACCTCGGGTCACGAGCGGTTTATCTCGGGAGCGTGTATGACATCGCAGCTTGCCGCGATCAGGATTAAGTTTCTCGACGGCGTGCGTTTGGGGTTTGGGCTCATCGTTGCCTTGATGTTGATGGCTTACACCCAATCGACTTACGCGGCCGCTGCCGACGCCCCCGTGCGGGTCGGGTCGCTGCAGCTTGAGGGCGCCTGGGCGCGGGCGAGCATGGCCGGCATGAAGATGGGGGCGGGCTATCTCGTTATTCATAACCAAGGCGAGACCGATGACGAGCTCTTGTCCGTCGCGAGTCCTGTGTCCGAGCGGGTCGAGATTCATCTATCGCAAATGCAGGATGGCGTGATGCGCATGCGCGAAGTGGGCGCTACGGCCATCCCCGCCGGTCAAAGAATTCGCTTCCTGCCGGGCGGATTGCACCTCATGTTCATGGGTGTGAAGAGCCCCTTCGAGGCGGGCACGCAGATCCCCGTCACCCTGCGCTTTCGCGAGGCGGGCGAGGTCACGGTGCCGTTTGAGGTACGGGCGGGGCGTTGATCGCCACTGATCACGCCAAAGTGTGAAACACTCGCTGTACGTCGTCGTCCTGTTCCAGTTTGTCGACGAGTGTGAGCACTTCCTGCGCCTGATCCTCGGGTAGTTCGATCGGCGTCACGCAAACATATTCGTGTTCGGCGGACAGCGGCGCGAGGCCGCGCTGCTCGAGCGCTTCTTGCAGCGTACCGAAATCTTCGAAGGCACAGCGGATGACGAGCTGCGGCTCGCCTTTTTCGCCGGTGCTCTCACCCATTTCATCAAGCCCATGATCGATGAGATAAAGCTCAAGATCGTCCTGGTCAATGCCTGTGGGGTCGAGCCGAAACACGCCCATCTTGCGAAAGTTGTAGGCCACGCTGCCGCTGGTGCCGAGGTTACCGCCGTGCTTGCCCATGAGGTTGCGCACGGTCGCGACCGTGCGGGTCGGATTGTCGGTGGCCGTCTCGACGAGCAGCGCAATGCCGTGCGGCGCGTAACCCTCGTAAATCACTTCTTCGTAATTGGTGGCATCACGGCCGGCGGCGCGCTTGATGGCGGCCTCGACCTTGTCTTTGGGCATGTTGACCGCACGTGCATTTTGCACAATGCGACGCAGCGCAGGGTTTGACTGCGGATCGCTGCCACCCGATTTGACCGCCATGTTGATGTCTTTGGCGATGCGCGCGAACTGCTTCGCCATGCGGTTCCAGCGCGCAAACATCGTATGTTTACGGACTTCGAAGATACGACCCATGCAGACCTCCCATTAGGCGGACGCCATGTTACTCGCGCGCCCGTCATGACACCATCGGGGAGCCCACTTTCGCCGCGGCGCCATCGTATGATGTCCCCCGACTTGCGGAGAATTTCATGACCGAGAGCACCATGACCCAGAGCACCATGACCCAGAGAGCCTTACCCGATCTTTACCGACCCAGTCACGACGAACTCGCCCGCCAGCGTTTCGTGGGTCTCATGAAGTTCCACGCCAATGGCGCCCTTGAGCAGCAACTCGGTGAGCACTATGAGACCGCGCTTCGACCTGCCTTCGAGCAGACCCACGGGCATGCGCCCGTCAATCGGGACGAAGCTCGGCCCCTCTTTGAACCGGATGCGCTCTATCAGCACTGGGGCAGCATGGTGTATGCCTCGCAAAGTTTCATGTGGCAGAGCGTGGGCGAGACCTGTCAGCGTATCGGGGCGGATTTTGAAGCTCGCGCGCAGTGGCTTGCGGAACGCGCGGCGCGCGGTGAGGGCGCTGGCGGCACTCTCAAGCTCGCCCCAGAGCTCGTGATCCCCGAGCCCATTGCGAGCACCGAGATCCATCGTCAACCGGGCGGGTACTTTCACGAGGCCTCGCCGCAGGATCTGCATGCGGCGCTCATTTACTTTGGCACGCTCGAGCTCTATCGCACGGCCAAGGGCTTGACAGCCAATGCGGCGGTGGGCGAACCGGGTATTGGGCGTTTCATTGGTGGCGTGGTGCGGCGGCGTTACCCGGAGCTTGCGCCAAGGCGGATTTTGGATCTCGGTTGCGGCACGGGCTCCGAAACCCTGGGGCTCAAAGAATGTTTCCCGCAGGCCGAGATTCATGGTCTGGATCTCTCGGCACCGTTCGTGCGATTCGCGCATGCCTGGGCCGAGGAGAAGGGGGTGGCCGCTCATTTTCGGCAGGCCGATGCGCGCCAGACGGGCTACCCCGATGGATACTTTGATCTGATTGTGTCGCACATTGTTTTTCATGAGACCTGGCACGACATCGCACCTGCGATCTTTGCCGAGATGCGTCGCATCCTCGCGCCGGGGGGTGTGTTCCTGAATGCGGATGTGCCGTATCAGCCCTCGCGCATGCCGATCACCAAGCAGGTCACCAATGATTGGCAGGTGCGCAACAACGGCGAGCCCTTCTGGACCGGCTTCGCCGATACCGATGTGCGCGAGCGGCTGAAGCAGGCGGGCTTTACCGAGGCCGAGATCGTCGCCGAGTACGAGCCACTCGGTGCAGGGCATTACTATTTCTTTGGTGCGACCACAGCCGAGTCGCAAAGGAAGGCGGCGTGAGTGCGGGTAACAGGGGTGGAGGCGATATGAGTGGAGGCGACAGGAGTGGCGCCAATCAGAGCGTGTCGCGACCCATCTTCGCGCCCGCCTCGCAGCCCGATCAGCCCTTGTCGGCGGCCGATGTGTCGCAGCTCGTGGCCGTCACCATGCGCCTTGCCATGGAGGTGTGCGCGCTGCGTGAGCGAGTGCGGACGCACGAGCTTCTGCTCGCTGAGCGCGGTGGGCTCGATCGCGCCGAGGTCGAGCAATACGTCGCGACCGGCGATGAGGCTGGCGAGCGGGCTCGGTATGCCCGCGAGCTCATCGAAGCGCTCTCGCGCGATCTCAGCGGTCGGTCATCAGCGTGATGGGGGCTACGGGGCCGCGGTGGGTGACGATGGCTTTCTGGCGCAGGTAGCGCGCGACCCCCGAGCGGCCGAGCCGTGAGCGGCCGAGCCCAGAGAACTTCCAGCCCTCCCACTCGAAATCCATGACTTGGCTCGAGAGCGAGATTTCATTGAGACTGATGAAGCCGGCATCCAGCCGTTCGGCGATGGCGAGCGCCTCCTGCTCGCTGCCCGCGAGCACGTTGGCCGAAAGCCCATAGTCCGTGCCGTTGGCGATACGGATCGCCTCATCCACATGGTCGAAGGCCAGCATCGGCATGATGGGGCCAAAGGTTTCTTCTTGCATGAGGCGCATGTCGGCGGTGACACCGGTCACGAGGGTGGGCTCGCACCAGACACCGCCCCGGTGACGCAGCTTGCCGCCAAACTCGATGCATGCACCTTGAGCCACCGCATCAGCGAGCTGCTCAGCGACGATTTCCGCTTGTCGCGCCATGATGAAAGGACCGATGTGTCCCGCGGGGTCATCACAGGTTAAGCGCACCGCCGGCAGACGTGCGAGCAGTCGCTGTCGCAGTGGATCAAAGATTTCGCGCTGCACGAGGATGCGCTCAAGCGATTGACAGGCTTGGCCCGTGGCGAGCACCGAGGCGCGCAGCACGGCATCAGCGGCGCGATCGAGGTCGGCACTCGCCGTGATGATCACGGCATCTTTGCCGCCGAGTTCCAGAAACGCGGGGATGAAACGACGCGCGGCGTGCTCGGCGACCTTGCGCCCCGTCTTGACGCTGCCCGTCAACACGACGGCATCCACGTGATCGACAAGATCCGCACCCGTGGCCCCATCACCCATCGCCAAGCCAAACACCGGCGCGAGTTCAGGGATGGAGGCGATCAAATCCCGCAGGGGTGATGCGTAGCGTGGCGTGACTTCGCTCGGTTTCAGCACGACACCACAGCCTGCGAGCAAAGCCGGGATGGCATCGATCATCGAGAGAATCAATGGAAAGTTCCAGGGTGCGATGATGCCGACGACGGGATGAGGCACGAGTTGCGGGCGGCCAAAGATATCGGGCAAAGATGAGGGCTGCCAATCCGCCCCGCCAGCAGGAGTCAGCACCGCGGCCGCATGCTGCAGGTTGAGATGTACAAGCCCTTGCACGGCGGCGAGCTCGATGTGCGCAATGCGCTCGCGCCCCGTGTCCGCACGCAAGGCATCGAGCAGCACCGTGCCGGAGGTGGCAAGGGCGGTCGCCAGTCGAGCGAGCGCCGCCGAGCGACCTTCGACTCCCAGGGCCTGCCACGCTGGTTGATGGGCTCGTACCTGCGCGCAGATGGCCGCGACCTCTTCGCGAGAAGCGGCCGAAAACTCGAAGTCGATTTGGCCGGTCAGGGGGTGGCGGGCCTGCAGGATACGTGGGGCGGTCATGGCGGGTTCCTTGGGTCAATCAAGCGCAACGGTGCCCGTCACGCTAGCACAGCCCGCTCGGTGATCAATGCCGAGCTTTCCGCCTAGCGGTTACTTGCGCGTGCCTCGCCCGAAGGCCCAGGGCTAAGATCAAGCACATGGAATTTCAACTCAAACAATGTGGCCGCGCTTCCATGCATTTTTTGGCCGATCTTGCTGCGGCGAGCAGTCGGCTGCGATCCAAGGTCGATGCCGACCTGATCGCCAAGGGTCTGGACGATGAGCACTTGGCGGAGGATCTGGATCAGCGCCTCACCCAAGCCGATGCCGCGCTCGCCGATTCGTCGGCTGCGGCCGCGCTTGCGGTCTTGAGCGAGCACAGCAGCGTCAACCATGGTCGAGTGGCGACGGCGGCGTTTGAAGAGATTCGGGATGAGCTCGAGCCGCGCTTGCAGAGCTTCATGCAGGGCCCGACCTCGATTGAGCCCATGCCGAGCGGCAGTCGCCCGCCTTACGCCGATGCGGCGTGGATACACCGCACCACGGGCGGTTGGGATGGCCATGCCTATCAGGGCTTTATCCATGGTGAGCTCGTGCACCGCGAATATGTCGCGCGCACCTATCCCGGGGATATCTTTGCTCAACGACGCATGATTTTGAGTGTGCTGCCGCGCAAGGATTACGCTCGAATCTTTGAGATCGGCACCTCCAGCGGTCATTACACTTTGCAGATCGCTGCCGAGTTTCCGCAGGCCGAAATCTGGGGCTGTGACGTCTCGCCACGCATGCTCGAACAGGCTCAGCGTGCGGCGAATGAGCGCGGTCTGAAGTGGCGTCTCTTTGTGGGCGCAGGCGAAGACACCGGTTTGCCTGAGGCCTCGGTGGATCTCGTGACCTCCTACATCGTGCTGCACGAAATCCCCGCCGAGGCTGTGCGGGCGCAGCTGCGCGAGGCCTTTCGTTTGCTACGCCCGGGTGGTGATGTGCTCTTCACCGATGTCACGCGCTATCCGGCGCTCAAAAAATCGGGTGTGCGCTGGGCCGAGTACATGGCGGTGCACGGCGGTGAGCCTTTTTGGCGCGAGTCCGCGAGCCTCGATCTGGCCGAGGCCGCGCAGGAAGCCGGCTTCACGCAAGTGCGCTCCGAGGGCTTCAAGGGCGCGATTTACCCGTGGTACGTCTACGGACACAAGCCGAAGTGATTCAGGTGATAACCAAAGTCATCCGCCATGTCTGCACCGCTTGAACTGACCCCCATCGATTCGGCGATCCGTGCCGATCGCAGTACCCAGCTCGCTCTGATGCTGGCCCGTGAATTGTGGGTGGTCAAAGATCGCTTGATGACCCTGGAAGCGGTGCTCGCGAGCCGTGGCGAGTCGATCTCGGCTCTGGTCGATGCGCATCAGCCGGATGCGAAGTTGGCTGAATCTCTGCAGACCGAGCGTCAACGATTCATCGGCGAGATCATGGCCGCGCTGGAAGCGCCCGGAGATCGTCGCTGAGCGCGGCAGGTGCCGAGCTTTCTTTGGTGATCGCTTCTTCGGTGCTTTTGTTGAGCACCACAATGCTGATCCGGCGGTTCATGGGATTGCGTGGATTGTCGGCATCGAGCAGCACGTAAGACGACATGCCGATGACGCGAGCGACCTTGCCGCGCTCTAGGCCCCCTTGCAACAGTGTGCGCCGCGCCGCATTGGCGCGATCAGCGGAGAGTTCCCAGTTGTCATAGTTGGGCCGGCCGGCAATGAAGGGGGCGGTATCGGTATGCCCCGTGATGGTGATGCGATTCGGCACGGTGTTCAAAAATTTACCGACCTCCACCAGAATATCGCGCGCGTAGGGTTTGAGCTCGGTGCCGCTCAGCGCAAACATCGGTCGATTCTGGGCATCAACGATCTGGATTCGCAGACCCTCGGCGGTCACATCAATCAATAATTGATCTTCATACGGTTTCAGTGCCTCGATCTTGGCGATCTGCGCCTCAAGGTCCTTGCGCATCTTTTCGGCTTGCTGGCGTTCGAACTCCTTGACTTGCTCGGGGGTGAGCGGCGCATCAAGACCCCCGCCCAAATCGATCGGGCTCGTGCTCGCGCCACCCGGGCCATCCAGGCCCGGTGCCATCGTCTCGACAATACCTTGTTCGGCGCTCGGATCTTTGAAATAGCTGAAAATGGCGGCACGCTGGGCGTCGTTGGCGGCGGCGACGAGCCACATCACCAAAAAAAACGCCATCAAGGCCGTGACAAAGTCGGCATAGGCGACCTTCCAGGTGCCGCCATGGTGGGCTTCTTCCGTGATCTTCTTGCGCCGGATGATGACAGGCCGCAGTGCATCCCCATCTTTGCCGTTACCGGGAGTCGCCATCGCTCGATCAGGCCTTGGCTTTGTTTTTCAGCAGGCCCTCAAGGTCGGCGAAGGTCGGGCGCACATCGCTGAAGAGCAGTTTACGAGCGAATTCGACGGCGACCTGAGGTGGATAGCCGCGTACGCTGGCCACGAGCGCCATTTTGACGACTTCAAAGGCTTTGCCTTCCTCGCTGGCGCGGGCCTTCATCGCTGCCGCGATCGGGCCCACGAAGCCATAGGCCACGAGGATGCCAAGGAAAGTGCCGACAAGCGCCGCACCCACCTTGGCGCCAAGCTCGGCGGTGGAGGAGTCGCCGACCGCCGCCATGGTGTTGATGATGCCGAGCACCGCCGCGACGATGC
>CAZHLL010000081.1:0-7151 GCA_964533305.1 uncultured Acidibacter sp. | reverse complement strand
CTATGGTAATGGCCCAAGCCCCGATGCCGTGCACCGGGTGATGGTCCGAGGCAAGACCGTGGTCAAAGACGGGGAACACGTATCAGTGGATCGCCGCGCAGCCGTGCGTCGCTCGGATGCGCTTCAAGAGACGCTGCTGGACGAAGTGGATGCGCGCGGCTTTGTCCGCAAGCGCACCCGCTTTACTTGGCATTAAGTTCCACGGGCCCGCGCTTCACTGGGTCTTCACGGGCGGCGGTGCATCCAGCTGTGCCGGATCCAGCCTATAGCGGGTCATGATCAGCGCCGCCAAGGTGATGCCAAGACCGGGCAAGATGCTGACGCCCGCGGTGATCACGCTGCGACTCGCCTCAGTCTGCATGGCGTCGGCACCGCCGACATAACCTGCCCAACCCAAGAGCAGCCCGAGCACCGCCGGTCCAACGGCAAAGGACAGCTTCTCGATGGTGGTGTAGACCCCCGCGAACACGCCCTCCCGTCGCAACCCCGTACGCTGATAGTCGTATTGCATGGTATCGGGCAACAAAGATTGACCAATCAAGAGCACACCACCAGCTCCCGTGCCCGTGAATACCGCCCGCAAGGCAATTTCAAAGAATGACTCGCCCGCCTCGGCCCACTGCCAGGAAAAAAGCGCCAATATGTAAAACGCCGCGGCCAGATAGTAAGCCCGATTCTTGCCGACCTGACGGGTAAATCTCACCCAAAACAGCTGCGACAAGAGGATACAACTGCTCTGCACCAAAAAATAGGAGCCGAGATACGTCAACGGCACTTGCAGTATCACCCCAAAGAAAAACGGCATGCTGGCAAGGTATATAGCCAAGCCCACCAAGTGCCCGACCTTCACGCCAAGCAACAACATGAAGGGCTTGTTCTGCCAAGCCGTCTGGAACTGTTCAGTCAGCGAGAACTGGCTCGGTTTGGGTGGGGCATCCGTCGGCGCCCAACGCATCATGGCGGTACAGGCGAGACCCGCCAGCAAAATCACGCCACCCAGCACCCAGGCCATCGAGGCGTAACCACCGACGCCGCCGCCAAACGCGCCGATCAAAAATGGACCACCCGCGGTGGCACTCACACCTCCGATCGCCACAGCCGCGGCGCGAAACGACATCAGCCGCGTACGTTCATGAAAGCCCAATCCCATCTCGGCGGGCATCGCGAGATAAGGCACATTGAAGATCGTGTAACCCGTCGCGTTCAGCAGCAGCGCCAGAATCACCAAGCCCACGAGCATGGCAGGGGCCAGATCCGCGAAATTGGCGAGATTGAATAGCAACACGAACGAGGCCGCCGAGACCAAGCTACCGAGCAGCAGGTACGGCCGACGACGACCAAATCGGCTGTGAGTGCGATCACTGATGGCGCCCATGAGCGGATCGGTCACCGCGTCATAGATCTTGCCGAGGCCAATCAAGAGTCCGGCGATGCCCGCGGCCAAGCCGACGTAATCCACCAGGTATCGCAGAATCAGCAAGCTGACTGCTTGGAACATCAACGACATGCAGAGGGTACCGAGACCCCAACCGAACATGATCTTGAGCACGCGCGTTCCCCCGTCGATCTCCGCCGCAAGCGCGAAACAGTACACGCTTGCGCACACCACCGGGGCATCATGCCCCAATCAACTTTGCTCATACCCCCTATCAGAAAGATTGAGCCGGACTCCTCGGTTTTTCCGGCTATCGTCGGCGGTCGAATGGGTTGCAGGCGCGACCGTCACTTGCAAGGCGGCGCAGTACTGCGGGGCAATATCAGGAGGTCCGAAGGATGAAAACGACAGAGAAAACACTGGCTACAGGGGTGGCAGTCGCCGTCGCCCTCGCGCTCGGTGCGCCGGGCGCCGCGTGGGCGCAACAACCGCCGCAGGCTGATGGGCTGGGCATCGAAGAAATCGTAGTCACGGCGCGTAAGCGCGAAGAGTCCTTGCAGGACGTGCCACTGGCTGTGACAGCGCTGAGTTCGCAAGACTTCGAGCGACGCCGTATCAGCGATCTCGAAGGCATTGCCGCGCAAACCGCGGGACTCAACTTTGAATCGTTCACCACCGGCTTCAACCCGCTCGTGACCATTCGCGGGCTGACGCAGTCGGATGTACAAAATCGTATCCAGAACGTCGGCTTTTTTCTGGATGGCGCCTATATTCCGCGTAACTATGCAGTGAATCCGGGTCTCGTCGACATCGAGCGCGTCGAAGTCGTGAAGGGCCCGCAAAGCGCGCTCTATGGTCAGAATGCCTTCGCTGGTGCCATCAATTACGTCACACGCAAACCCTCGCTCACCGAAATGCAAGGCCAAGCCTCGGTCACCGTGGGTAGCGCCGGTCGTCTCGACTACAGCGCAAGCCTAAGCGTACCGCTTGTTGCCGATCGACTGGCCGTGCGCGCCGGCTACGGCTCGACCGAGTACGATGGCACGCGCAAGAACAGCTTTCCCAATATCTCGGGTGACTACGAAGAGTTGGGCGGCTTTGATAATGAGTCCTACAACGTCGCGCTCTCGGCCAAACCGACCGACGCCTTGAGCATCGATCTGAGTCTGCTGCACACGGAGCAAGATCGTGAAGTGGCACCGGGCTACACGGCCTCAGGCAACCGTACGCAGATCCGGCTCAATTGCGGACCGATCCGCGCTGCAACCGGTGGCCCGTCGTTCTGGTGTGGCGAGCTGCCCACCACCATCGTGCCAATGGAAGCCGCGACTTCCACGCGCCCCGATGGTTATCTCTTCCCCTCGCAGCCGGGCACGCAGACCGAAAGCGACTTTTTGCTCGGCAGAATTGGCTACGAGTTCAATGATGCCTTCTCGGTCGAGTACACCTATTCGGATGTGGATGCCGAAGGCCGCAGCGTCGTCGCTTTCTTTGATGATCCGACGGTGGGCGCCTTCACTTACCAGAAAGAAGGTGGCATCAACTCCTTCAAGAGCAATGAAATCCGTTTTGTGTGGGAGGCCAACGACAGCTTCTCGCTCGAGGGCGGGTACTATGGCTCGAAGCAGGACGATCAGTTCATCTTTGGTCTCGCCCTTGCCTTTGGCAGCCCAAATCTCGTGATCAGCGACGCGACGGCGGGGGTTCTCGATCCCTTCCCGATTCAGTTGCGCAACTTCTCGCTCACAGAAGACACCGACGCGATCTTTGCGCGCGTCAACTGGAAGATCAATGATCTCACCCGCGTCTCTTTTGAAGCGCGCGATCAGAGCGTCGACATCGTCTACACCGACAATGTCGCTCGTCGCGGCAGCCAGACGGCTACGTTTGACAGCTTCACCCCCCGAATTACGCTGGAGCGGGATCTCAACGATTCGAGCATGCTGTTCGCCTCCGCCGCTAAAGGCGTCAAGGCAGGTGGCTTCAACGGTTTCGTGGCAGGCCCGGTACAGTTGATCGCTGCCGAACAGACCTTCGATCAGGAAGAAAACTGGACCTATGAAATCGGCCTGAAGAACAGCTTCCTCGATGGACGGCTGATCTTCAATGCGGTCGCCTTCTACGTCGACTGGTCGAACATGCAGATCACGACCGTGCCCACCGGGTTTGACGAAACGAACCTGCAGCCGGGCAGCGTTGCTCCCACAATCTTCCTCAACGTGGGCGACGTCACGAACCTCGGCCTCGAAATCGACGGTCAGTATCGTCTGAATCAGAACTGGAGCTTCAACTACGCCTTCTCGACCGGCACGCCGGAATTCGAGGACGGCACGAAATGGGGCCAGTTTGTCGGCGTCTGCGATGACGTGTTCTGCCCGGCCGACGGCGATGTCAGCGGTAAATCCTTGCCACGCCAATCGGAGACTCAGTTTGCATTGGGCGGTCAGTACGAAACCGGTTTGTCCGGCAATCTCGATTTCTTTGCCCGCACTGACGTGACCTACACGTCCCGTCAGTATGCGGATGCACTGAACCTCGCCTACACGCCGGGTCGATACAACGTGAACGCATCGGTTGGAGTGTCAGGCGAGAAGTGGTCGGTGACTGGATGGGTCGAGAACCTGCTGGATGACACCTACACCACCAACTCGTTCTACATCGTGCAGTTCCTGCGTTACGCGCCTTCGATCAATGAAGGCATTCGCGGCGGCATCACGATGACCTATCGCTTCTAATCTCTTGGCAGTTGGGGGCGGGCATCCTTGCGGGGATGTCCGCCCCTCGTTTACCTTCGAGGCGCGGTATCAGGCCACTCGCGACCCGGGAGCCAGCGCGTGAACACGACTCATCTTGGTTGGGGTATCGGATCACTCGGCACGATCACCATGATCAATGCCGTAGCCGCGCTGTACCTATTTTTTTTGGTTAGCATCATCGGGCTTGATCCCGCACTCGCTGGCCTACTGATATTTATTTCGAAAATCATTGATGTGATCTCCGATCCCGCCATGGGCTGGATCAGTGATCGCACTCGCAGTCGCTGGGGACGGCGAAGACCCTATCTGTTGGGCGCCAGTATTCTGTGCGGTCTCTCGATGGGCCTGCTTTTCAGCCTGCCCGATTTTGACAACTCAAGCACGACTGCCGCCTACATCCTGCTGCTACTGACTTTCTACACGCTCGCGCTCACGGCCTTCAATGTGCCGTACATGGCGATGCCGGCGGAGATGACCGACGACTACCACGAGCGCTCGCACATCATGGCCTATCGGGCCTTTTTTTTGGTGAGCGGCTCGTTCATGGGCACGGCAGGCTCGGGCTTATTGTTGACGCTGTGGGGCCGTAATGCCGAGGCCTACTCAGCCGTTGGCTGGATTTTAGGTGCCGTCGTCTTCCTCGCCATGCTCGCCTGCGCCCTCGGTACGAGTAAAGCCCGTTACACCGAGCATCGACCGATCGCGATTCCGCTCAGCAACCAGCTGAAGCTCGTCTGGCTGAATAAACCTTTTCTGGTTTTGGGTGGCATCAAGGCCATGCAATTTTTGCAGCTTGCTTCGGCGACCACGGCCACCTTGTTCTTTTTTCTGTCGGTGTACGGTGTGGCTGAAGAGCTCCTGTTTGCTTTTGGCGCCGCTTCGACCGTGGGCTCCATCATCGGACTGAGAGCATGGTTGGTCGTCCTGAAACGCACCAGTAAGCGCATGGTATTCATGCTGGCGCTCATCATGTACATCGTTGGCCTGCTCTCTTGGCTCTTGGCTGACGCCAGCGACCCGCTTTGGATGCTGGTATTACGCTCGGGATTCATTGGTGTCTGCTCGGGCGGCATCATTATGTGCAGCCAGTCAATGATCACTGATGTCATCGACTATGACCGAAGAATTTCAGGCTTGCATCGCGAGGGCGTCTTCAGCGCATCGTTCAGTTTCATCGAAAAGACCACCTACTCGCTGGGCCCATTGATCGTTGGCAGCCTGCTTACCGTATTTGGCTACGATGCCAGCATTCCCCGCGGCCAACCACAGCCCGACAGCGCGCTCTTTGCCGTGACCCTCGGTATGGTCTGGATACCGGTTGCTTGTTGCGTCGCCCAGTTTTTGTTGTTGCGATTTTATTCTTTGGATGAAGAAGCACTCTACAATGCCCGACGCCATGAGCTCGGACAAGCGTAGAGGTCTGGAGGAGATGTGACGTTGGCGATGAAACAAACCGGCCGTGCCGGACTCGAATTTCTTGGTTCCCTGCAACACTTTGCCAGCAGCCAGCTGCGCAGCAAGGCCGCAGAGGATTTCTATGCCGACCCCGCCATGAACGAGCTCGGCACCCTACCCCTGGGTAACCGACCACGGGCCGAGCTCGAGCACATTCTCAAACAAGCCAAAAGCGTGGCGCGCAAATCCGCGCATTACCGGATGGAGCGCTTCTGCCAGCGCGTGGTGGCCGAGAACGTCTACGATCGCGGCATCCCCGCGACCGAAGCCATCCGCGATCAGCTTACCCCCATGCTCGCGCAGAGCGCAGGCGATGCTGCCGGCACATTGTCCCTCAATACCACACTTTCGGAGCCCAAATACTTTGAAGGCGTCGAATGGCACCTGATGCCGGGCGGCTGGGATGGCTACGACCTCTCGGGCTTCATGTTCATGCTCGGGGTTGGCCCAGCTATTTTCTCGCGGGGTGGCTACGCAGCCGTCGAGGTCGATGCCAACATCGGCGAGCAGCGCGTACAAGTGGTATCGGAACTGCCGCGCCGCGATTATCGTCGTATTTACGAAGGCGGCTGCGGCGGCATCTCGACGCTCGGCGCCCTGCGTAAGGTGTTTCCGCAAGCCGAGCTCACCGGTGCGGATCTCTCAGCCAACCTGCTTCGGTTCGGCCATTTAATGGCGGGCAAGCTCTCGCTTGATGTACACCTGAAGCAGGAGGACATCTGCGCCACGAGTGAGCCCGACAATCATCACGATGCCGCCGTGTCGTATGCCGTGTTTCACGAAATGGACGACACCACAGCACGCCGACATATCAAAGAATTGTTCCGCCTACTTGCCCCGGGCGGCGACCTCGTGATTTCCGATCCCGGCCCAATCCGCGGCTGCAATCCGTTCGAGGCGGTGGTCTACGACTGGGAAACCGAGTATCGCGAAGAGCCTTGGTTCACCGATTCCATCCTCCGCAGTCTGCCCGACATGTTGCGCGAAGCGGGCTTTGAACAGGTGGAGGAGTATCCTCTCGACAACGGCCCCTACCCTTGGATCACACGGGCCCGCAAACCGGGCGGCCGGCAGGCTGCAGAGGCGGCCGGATCATGAGCGACGCACTGCGCCCAAAACCCGTTGCCCCCATCCTTGAACCTCAAGATGTCGAGGCACTTGGCCGTCAGCAGATTCAGCTCATGACGGAGGTCTGGATTCTGCGTGATCGCGTCAAACTGCTCGAGGCAGTGCTAGAGTCCGCCGGCTTGCTGAAAGCGGGACAACTCGATCAAATGGCGCCCGATGCGACACTTCGTACCGCACTACAGCAGGATCGCGATGCGTTCGTCGAGCGCATCATGGGCATCGACCCACGCGATCGCACCGTTGACACCTTGAAGCAACACGGAATCTAAGTGCACGGTGCCAGCGCGCACCGTACCGGGTCACAGTCTAGGCATTGCTACATCCGCGCCATCAATAACCGATGCGCAGCGGAACGAGTGCGTCTATACTCGGTCTTAACTTTTGAAGGGGGCGACCGGCTTCGACGTGGGTTGCGAACCTTCAGGGGCGTGCCGAGG
>CAZHLL010000080.1:0-7209 GCA_964533305.1 uncultured Acidibacter sp. | reverse complement strand
CTTAAAGTTTTGAAAAAAAATAAATGAAAATAAATACTGCTTTAATATTATGTGCGAAGTTGAAACCCGGCCCCGCGAGCAGCACCAAAATCCGCTGCCAGGGCTTTTTGCGTGTGAAGGAACGCTCGAGATCTTCGGGCGCCACGGGCCCCTCGCGCTCATCCAATAATTTGACGTAGCCGCCGAGTGGGATGGCGGCAAAGACGTATTCGGTTTGGTCGGCACCCGCGACTTTTTTCCAGAGCGGCGTACCGAAACCCACCGAGAAGCGCAGCACCTTGAAGCCGAGCTTGCGTGCGACCCAATAATGGCCGAACTCGTGCACGGTCACGAGCAGTGAGACCGCGAGCAAAAATCCGAGAATGGTGGTTAACAAGGTCACAGGCGTTCTCTCGGTGCACTCAGGCGCCCGCGATCTCCCGCAGCGCGAGCGCGCGCGCCTGCTGATCGATCGAGAGCACACTCGGCAAGTCGGTCGCGGCGCCGGCAGGCAATTGGTCCATCACCGCTGCAATGACCTTGGCGATACCCGTAAAGTTCAAACGTCCCTCCAAAAAGGCGGCGACCGCCATCTCGTTGGCCGCATTCAATACGGCAGGCGCGAGCCCGCCCTGTGCGGCCGCCTCGCGCGCGAGCGCAAGACACGGAAACCGCACCGAATCGGGTGGCTCGAACTGCAACATGCCAGCTTGCGCCAAATCAAGCGATTGTACACCCGAGTCGATACGCTCCGGCCACGCAAGTGCATGGGCAATCGGCGTACGCATGTCGGGCGAGCCGAGCTGGGCCAGCATCGAGCCATCGACATACTCCACGAGTGAGTGCACCAGACTTTGGCGATGCACGACCACATCCACCTGTTCGATCGGCAAACCGAACAGAATCCGCGCCTCAATCACCTCGAGGCCCTTGTTCATGAGCGTCGCGGAATCGACCGAAATCTTGCGACCCATGACCCATTTCGGGTGCTTACAGGCCTGTTCGGGCGTCACCGCGTGCAGGGCCTCGGCACTCCAATCGAGAAACGGGCCGCCGGAGGCCGTCAGCAGAATGCGCCGCACCCCGCGCGGCGGCTCACCCACCACGGCGCCGCTCGGCCAGCATTGGAAAATCGCGTTGTGCTCGCTGTCGATGGGCAGCAGCGTCGCCCCCGAGCGACGGGCCTCCTGCATCAGCAAGGGCCCGGCCATCACGAGCGATTCCTTGTTCGCGATCATGAGCCGCTGACCCGCGCGCGCGGCCGCAAGCGTCGAGACAAGCCCCGCCGCGCCCACGATGCCTGCCATCACATAGGGTGCCTCGGTGAGGGTGGCAATCGTCGAGAGCCCCTCCTCGCCCGCGAGCACGTGGGTGGATAGCCCTTCTGCACGCAACCCCCGCTCGAGCTCAGCGGCGGCGGTGGGATCCGCGAGCGCCGCATACACCGGGCGGTGGCGCAGGCATTGCTGCAGTAATTTTTGATGATTACGTTGGGCGCCGAGCGCGACCACGTGAAACCGATCGGGATGCCGCGCAATCACATCGAGTGTGTTGTCACCGATGGTGCCGGTCGAGCCGAGCACGGCGACGCCGACCCCGCTCATGACCCTGCCCCGTTGAGCAGTTCCAAATAGAGGAGACCCAGTACCCACACTGGCAGCCCCGCTGAGAGACTATCGAGCCGATCGAGTAGCCCCCCATGCCCCGGGAACAGATGACCGCTATCTTTGAGCCCCGTGTGACGCTTCATCAGGCTCTCGGTCAGATCGCCGACCACGGAAAACGCCGCAGTCACGACCGCCAGTAAACCGATCGAGAGCCAAGGCCACCCAAGCAGACTCGCCCCAACTAGCGCCACCAACAGTGAGCCAAGCAAACCGCCCGCGACGCCCTCCCAGGTTTTGCCGGGCGAGACCTTGGGCGCGAGTTTTCGCCGACCAAAGCGGTGACCGACGAAATAGGCCGAGACATCCGCCGCCAGAATCACGAGCAAAGAAAAGAGCAGCACCGCGGCACCGAAGGCCGAATCCTGTCGCAGCGCAATCAAGGCGACCCCGGTCGGAATGAGGCTGCAGACCCCGGCGATCGCCGCCGTCACATTGCCACCACGAGCCGGCAGCCAGATGACCCAGGCGAGCGCTACGCACCACCAAAGAAAGGCCGCCACCATCAGCACAAGGAGTTGCTCAGACTCGCGCGTGCCCTGCCAGGCAACGAAGAGCCCAAGTGCAATCAAGGCCACATACGCCACCCGCGGCGTGCGCCGATGCGGATGCAGGAAAGCCGACCACTCCCAGGCTCCGCCCAAAATGGCGAGTGCAATCAAGACCGACGTGGCCACCGGCGGCAGCACGAAGAGCACGAGCAACACCACGGCCATGAGCGCGAGCGCCGTCCAGATACGCTGATTGAGCTCGCTGCGCGGTGCCTCGCTCATGTGGCCGAGCCCTTGCCCGCGCCCGCCACCTGTTTGCCGGTAAGGCCAAAGCGCCGCTCGCGCTGCTCGAAATCCGCAAGTGCCTCTGCGAGCGCGGCCCCATCGAACTCCGGCCAAAGAATATCGCTGAAATAAAGCTCTGCGTAAGCAATATTCCAAAGCAGAAAGTTGGAGACGCGGTGATTGCCACCGGTGCGGATGAAAAGATCGGGATCGGGCAGATCAGCGAGCTCAAGCGCACCGGCGAAGCGCGCCTCGTCGATATCGTCCGCGCGCAGACTGCCGCTTGCCACCTCGCGGGCGAGTTTGCGCGCGGCCTCGAGCACATCCCAACGCCCGCCGTAGCTCACGGCCACCTGCAGCTTGAGGCCCGTGTTACTTTCGGTCAAAGCCTCGGCTTCGGCAATTCTTTGTTGTAGTCGCACCGCGAGCTGCTGCCGATTGCCGATCACGCGCACGCGCACCGCATTGGCATGCAGCTCGGCGACCTCGCGCTCGAGCGCCTCCATGAAGAGACTCATGAGCGTCGTCACTTCGGCTTGAGGGCGACGCCAGTTTTCGCTCGAGAAGGCAAAGAGGGTCAGCGCCTCGACCCCGAGCCGACTGCATTCTTTGATGATGGCGCGCACCGGGTCGAGCCCGGCGCGATGCCCAGCCGTGCGCGGCTCGCCGCGGGCCTCGGCCCAGCGACCGTTGCCGTCCATCACGATGGCGATGTGTCGCGGCAGTGCCATGGGGGCAAACAGGCCCGCTCAGACCTGCATGATTTCCTTTTCTTTTTCGGCGAGCGCCTGATCGATTTCAGCGACGTGCTTGTCGGTGAGCTTCTGGATCTCTTCTTGCGCCTTCTTTTCCTCATCTTGACTGATGAGCTTTTCTTTGAGTGCTTCCTTGGCGTCCTGCAGCACGTCGCGGCGCACGTTGCGCACCGCAACCTTCGCATTCTCGGCATCACCGCGCACCACCTTGGTGATGTCGCGCCGGCGCTCTTCGGTCAAAGGTGGTAGTGGCACACGGATCACGGTACCCGCCGTGTTTGGGGTCAACCCGAGATCGGATTTATAGATGGTCTTTTCGACTGCCTGCACGGCACCCTTGTCCCAGGGCGTGATCACGAGTGTGCGCGCATCTTCCACGGTGATGTTGGCCACCTGATTGAGTGGCATTTCGCTACCGTAGTAATCGACCTTCAAATTTTCGACGAGGCTCGGATGAGCGCGGCCCGTGCGCAACTTTTTGAGGTCCGCCTGAAACTGCAACACGCACTTGCCCATGCGGGCGGTCGCGTCTTTTTTGAGATCTTCGATCATGACTTCGGTCCTAATATCCAAACACCCGCCCGCGGGCAGGCCAATGGCCCAGAGTGTAACCGCAAACGCGCCCCCTCGCTGCCGCCTAAAACGCGCCCCCTCGCTGCCGCCTACTGGCAGGTCACCACCGTACCAACCGGCTCACCCTTCACGATACGCAGCAAATCGCCACCATTGTTGAGATTGAACACCTGCAGCGGGATATTGTTGTCCCGACACATCACGATCGCGGTGGCATCCATCACGGCGAGACGCTCATCCAGCACCCGATCAAAAGTCAGTGTGGGATAGCGTACGGCCGTCGGATCCTTGACAGGGTCCGCGGAGTAAATGCCATCGACCTTGGTGGCCTTCAGCAGCAGCTGCGCGCCGATCTCGATGGCGCGCAGCGAAGCCGCCGTATCGGTCGTGAAAAAGGGATTGCCCGTGCCCGCCCCAAAGAGCACCACCCGACCCTTTTCGAGGTGCCGAATGGCTCGGCGACGAATGTAATCCTCACAGACCTGATTGATTCGAATCGCCGACATCACGCGCGCATGACTGCCGAGCGACTCAAGCGCATCCTGCATCGCAAGACAATTCATCACGGTTGCGAGCATGCCCATGTGATCGCCCGTGACCCGATCCATGCCCGCGCGCGCCAGGCCCGCGCCGCGGAATATATTGCCACCGCCGATCACGACCGCCACCTGCACCCCAAGTGCCAGCAGCTCCTGAATTTCGAGCGCGATGCGGCGCAAAATCACGGGATCGATGCCGTAATCGCCACCGCCCATCAGCGCCTCGCCCGACAGCTTTACCAGAATGCGTTGATATTTGACCCCTTCTGACATCGTCCGCCTCCTGTCAAAAAAAACCCCGCCGGAGCGGGGTTTGTTGTTTTCGCCGTCGCGTTATTGTCCGGCTGCCGAGCCGGTGCTGGCTTTGACTTGAGCCATCACCTCGCCGACAAAGTCGTCCTGTTTCTTTTCGATACCCGCACCGACCTCGAGTCGCTCAAACGCCTTGACCTCGGCCTTGGCCGCCTTCAACAGCTTCTCGACGGTCTGATCCGGATCTTTGACGAAGGGCTGACCGAGTAGCGCCTTTTCATTGAGCGTCTTGCGGATGCGACCCTCGACCATCTTGGCGACGATGTCGGCAGGCTTGCCTTCACCGAGCGCCTTTTCGGTTTCGATTTCGCGCTCCTTGGCGACGATCTCCGCGGGCACGTCGTTCATGGAGAGATACTCGGGATTGCTCGCCGCCACATGCATGGCGAGGTCACGAGCCAGCGACTCATCGCCCCCTTCGAGCGAGACCAGCGCCCCGATCCGCGTGCCATGCCGATAGGCGCCGAGGGCGCCTGAGCTCTTCAAGGTGGCAAAGCGACGGATGCTGATGTTCTCGCCGATCTTGGCGATGAGGGCACGACGACGCTCATCCACGTTTTCACCGTTCGGGAACGCGAGCGCCGCAAGCGCCTCGACCGAGGCCGGGTGGCTTGCGAGCACGAGCTTGCCCAGATCGGTGCTGAAGGTCTGAAAGTCCGCTTCGCGCGCGACGAAATCGGTTTCGCAGTTGACCTCGACCATCGCGGCCGACTTGCCATCGGCCGCCACTTCCAGCGTGACGACGCCCTCGGCCGCCACGCGCGAGGCTTTCTTGTCCGCCTTGGCGAGACCCTGCTTGCGCATGAGCTCGGCGGCGGCATCGAGATCGCCATTGCACTCCACCAGCGCCTTCTTGCATTCCATCATGCCGGCGCCGGTGCGCTCGCGTAGCTGTTTGACAGCCTCAGCAGTCACACTCATTACATCACTCCCAAAATAATCCGATTAGCGACGACGCGGTGCCGGAGCACCGGTGGTCTTGCGACGCGGTGCCGAGGCACTCGCGGTCGGTGCGATCTCGCCATCGGCCACATCGAGCAGCTCGTCCGGCACATCCAAGGCAGCCGAATCGGCTGCCGCCTCAGCTGCCACCTCAGCCACCGGCGCGGCGGACTCGGCCTCCGGCGCCACCGACGGCGTCGGCTTGCGACGCGCGGGGGCCGCGGCCCCACGACGAGCCGGACGCGCAGCGGGCGCAGGCGCCGCCCGACCTCGACCGCGAGCGGCGGTACGGGGCTTCGGGTTGCCGTCCTCATCGAGCTCGACAAATTCGTCTTCACCCGCCATCGAGAGTGCCGGCGCCGTGGCGCGACCCTCGATCACGGTATCGGCGACCGCCCCCGCGTATAGCAGGATGGCGCGCATCGCGTCATCGTTACCCGGGATCAGATAATCGACGCCCTCGGGCGAGCAGTTGGTATCGACCACGGCGACCACCGGGATACCGAGCTTGTTAGCCTCGTGAATCGCGATCTTCTCGTGACCCACATCGACCACGAATAAAACGTCCGGCAGCGACTCCATATCTTTGATGCCGCCCAGGCTGCGCTCGAGCTTCTCCATCTCGCGGCGCAACATGGTGCCTTCTTTCTTGCCGCGCTTCTCGAGCGTGCCGTTCGCCTTCATTTCATTGAGGTCGGCGAGGCGCTTGATCGACTGGCGTACGGTCTTGAAGTTGGTGAGCATGCCACCGAGCCAACGCTGGTTGACAAAGGGCATCCCCGCACGAATGGCTTCCTTCTGGATGGAATCGCGCGCCGAGCGCTTGGTGCCGACGAAGAGCACCGTGCCGCCATCCGAGGCGATATTTTTGATGAAGCGCATCGCGTCCACAAAGAGCGGCTGCGTCTTCTCGAGGTTGATGATGTGAATCTTGTTGCGTTCGCCGAAAATGTACTCTGCCATTTTCGGGTTCCAGAAGCGGGTCTGATGTCCGAAGTGGACGCCCGCTTCCAGCATCTGTCGCATGGACACGCTGGCCATAATCAATACTCCTGTCGGGTTAAGCCTCCGTACACCCTCGACCGCCATCCCGAAGGACACCCAGCAGCCGATACAACGATGTACGTGTGGATTGGTTTACGTTGCCAAAAAAGGCGGCGCTTTATACCATGCACCTCCCGTAAAAACAACGCTTTACGGGCGCGCTTACGCCCGAGACCCTACTGCTTCCGCCCGAGACCCTTGCGCTTATGCCCGTCACCCTGAAAAGCCCCGCCGAACAAGCGCAGATGCGCGAGGCCGGCCGCCTCGCCGCCGAAGTGCTCGACATGATCACCGAGCACGTGCAACCCGGCGTCACGACCGATGAGCTTGATCGGCTCTGCCACGATCACATCGTCAAGGTGCAGCAGGCGATCCCCGCGAACCTCAACTACCGCGGCTTCCCCAAGACCATCTGCGCCTCGGTCAACCACGTGGTCTGCCACGGCATCCCGGGCGACAAACGCCTGAAGGACGGCGACATCATCAATATCGATGTCACGGTGATCCGCAATGGCTTCCACGGCGACACGAGCCGCATGTACACCGTGGGCAAGCCCAGCGTGCAGGCGCAGCGCCTGATCGATGTGTGCTTTGAGGGCATGTGGCGCGGTATTCAGGTGGTCGC
>CAZHLL010000079.1:0-7719 GCA_964533305.1 uncultured Acidibacter sp. | reverse complement strand
TCGTGGTGCTGCTTGGCGTGTTGCCGAACACGTTACTGACGTTGTGCGAGGCGGTGATCGGAGGTTGATCTTCTGCGAAGACCCCCGTACACTTCGCGGCCCTACTGGTGCGGGGTGGAGCAGTCTGGCAGCTCGTCGGGCTCATAACCCGAAGGTCGTAGGTTCAAATCCTACCCCCGCTACCAATTTTACAGCGACTCGAGTGACTCCACGCCGCTCGCTCCGCGGCTCTCGAGTTCGCCATGAATGAAACTGTGTCTTCTCAAACTGACGTATCGTTTTCCGATCTTGGTCTCGCGCATGAGCTTGTGACCGCGCTCACCGCGGTGGGCTACGAAACGCCGTCACCGATACAGCGCGCGACCATTCCGGTCTTGCTCGAGGGGCACGACCTCATCGGTCAAGCCCAGACCGGAACGGGCAAGACCGCTGCGTTTGCCTTACCCATGCTCTCACGGATCGACGTGGCCCGTCGCGAGCCGCAAGCGTTGGTGTTGGTGCCGACCCGCGAACTCGCGATTCAGGTCGCCGAGGCCTGTCAAAAGTATGCGAGCCATTTGCCCGGCTTGCACGTGCTGCCGATTTACGGCGGTCAAAGCTACAAGCCGCAGCTTGATGCGCTGCGGCGCGGGGTGCACGTGATCGTGGCAACCCCGGGTAGGGTGATCGATCACCTTGAGCGCAGCACGCTCAGCCTCAAAACCATCCGCACCGTTGTCCTTGATGAGGCCGACGAGATGTTGCAGATGGGCTTTGTGGATGCGATCGATCATATTTTGAGCCTCGTGCCCTCTGAGCGGCAGGTCGCTTTGTTTTCGGCGACGTTGCCAACGCCTATCAAGCGCATTGCGCAGAAGCATTTGCGTGATCCGCGTGAGATCACGATGCGCTCGAAGACAGCGACGGCCGCCAATATTCGGCAGCGGTACTGGCTGGTCTCAGGAATCCACAAGCTCGATGCCCTGACTCGGTTGCTGGAGGTTGAGCCCTTTGATGCCATGCTGGTGTTTGCGCGCACCAAGACATCGACCGTGGAGCTCGTCGAGAAACTCGAGGCGCGAGGGTTTGCCGCGGCGGCTCTGAATGGCGACATTCTTCAGGCGCAGCGTGAGCGCACCATCGCCGCGCTGAAAAGCGGCAAAATCGATATTGTCGTTGCAACCGATGTCGCTGCGCGTGGCCTGGACGTCGAACGGATTACGCATGTCGTCAACTACGATGTGCCGCACGACAGCGAGTCGTATGTCCATCGCATCGGTCGGACCGGTCGCGCGGGTCGCTCGGGTGAAGCGATCCTGTTTATTTCCGCTCGTGAGCGCAACATGCTGCGAATCATTGAGCGCGCGACCCGGCAGCCCATTGAGCCGATGAATCTGCCGACGATCCAGGACGTCAATGCGCGTCGCGCCGAGAAGTTCAAAAAAGAGCTGGGTGAGCTGATCGGCTCAGGCGAGCTGGCGCCGTATCGCGGCGTGATCGAGGAGTTCGTGCGCGAAAGCGGGGCGGACGTGTTCGATGTGGCCGCCGCGCTCGCCTCACTGGCGAAGTCCGGTCGTTCGTTGTTCGTGAGCAAGCGTGCTGCGGATGCCGAACAGGGGCCGGTGGTGGGGTCTCACGAATCCGTCAGCGACCCTGCTGCCAAAGATTTCGAATCGACTGGACGCAAGAACACGCGCCGCCGCCGACCCGAGGGTCCTCAGGCGATCTTCCGTCTCGGTGTGGGTCGGCGTCACGGCGTACAGCCCGGCAATATCGTCGGCGCGCTGGCACACGAGGCCGATCTGCACGGCAGCGAGATCAACGGTATCGATATTCGAGACGATCATTCTTTCGTCAAGCTTCCCGCCGCAATTCCCGAGCGTGTGCTCAAACATTTGGCCGATATCGTTGTCCGTGGCCAGCGGCTCGATATCCGACTCGTCAAGGGCAACACCGGTCCCGGCAAGAAACGGCGCTAGTGCACATCGGCTAACCCGGTGGAATGATTTACCGATCGAGTTCCAGCTCCGCCGTTTCCGGCGAGAGCCATAAGGCAATCCAGGTGAGTAGCCCGAGTGCCGCCAAATACAAGCCCACCGCCCCGGGTCCGTAGAGGCCGGCGAGCCAGGCGGCGACGAAGGGCGTCAGCGCGGCACCGAGTATCGAAGCCCCGTTGTAGGCCACACCCGAGCCACTGTAACGCGTGTTGGTGGGAAAGAGCTCCGGCAGCAGTGCCGACATGGGGCCAAAGCTTAAGCCCATCAGCGCCATCCCGAGACTCAAAAAAATCATCATCAGCAGCGTGTTTGCCTCATCGCCCGTGCCCATCACGGTGGGTGACAAAAACAGCTCGAAGCAGAGTCCGAACAGCATGATGAGTGTGGTGATGATGAGCAGGAACTTGCGCCGCCCGTGGCGGTCGGCCATGCGACCTGCGATGGGGATGCAGGCGGCGAATAACAGTACTGAGGTGATTTGCAGCACGAGAAATTCGCGGTAATCAATGCCGAGCTGGCCTCGTGTGGTGCTGCCGATGGCGTAGGAAAGAATCCAGGTCGTCATCAGGTAGAAGAGACCGTAGGTCGCCAGCATGATGAACATGCCAAGCACGATTTCTTTGAGGTTGCGGCGAAAGACCTCAACGACAGGTGCTTTCAAGCGCTCACCGCGCGCGACGGCCCGCGCAAATACGGGGGTTTCATCCAGTTTCAGGCGTACGTACAGCCCGACCAGCACCATGACAGCAGATGCCAGAAAGGGAATGCGCCAGCCCCAGGTCAGGAAGGGGTGATTCAAGTCGCCCTGAGTCGAGTTATAGTCAAAGAACAGGGTGAGCCAAAGAAAAAATCCGTTGGCGAGAATAAAACCAAACGGTGCGCCCAACTGTGGCCACATCGCAGCGGTGGCGCGTTTGCCGGGCTCCGCAGTTTCGGTAGCGAGCAGCGCCGCTCCTGACCATTCGCCGCCGAGCCCGAGGCCTTGGCAGAACCGCAGAATCGTCAGCATGGCAGGCGCAAAGAGCCCGATCTGATGCCAGGTTGGCAACAGCCCGATCAGAAAGGTGGCAACACCCATGATGAGCAGCGAGCCGAGCAGGGTCGCCTTGCGACCGATGCGATCGCCAAAGTGCCCAAAGAATACCGAACCGATGGGTCGGGCAACAAAGGCCACACCAAAGGTAGCCATCGAGGCGAGCAGAGCGGCGTTGCCTTCGCCCGCAGGGAAGAACAACAGCGGGAACACGGACACGGCCGCTGTCGCGTAGATGTAAAAATCATAGAACTCGATCGTTGTACCGATCGTACTCGCAAAGAGCACGCGACGTCGGTCGCTGCGGCTGAGAGTCGGTGTCACCGCGGGGTCCCCCTTTTGTTCGACGCTTGGGTGGGCCTTGGGCTAGAACGCGATCAAGTGATCAAGGTCCAGCCGGATACCGAGCAAGCTACCAACAGGATGATCGTGGTGACTTGGCACTTGCGCAAGCACTTCGCGGCCGCTCGGTAGCACCAAGGTGTAAAGAAAGTCCGCGCCACGGAAGATGCGGGCAACGATACGTGCCTCGGTGGGCGAGTCATCATCGTGAACGATGTCATCGGGACGCAGCATGACTTCGGTCGCACCCGCGCTGACGGGCTCGGGCGGCAGGGGGCCTAGCTCGCAGTGCCAGCGGCCGTCCTCTGTCTGGGCAATCGGCAGGAAGCTGGCGGGCGCAACAAACTCGGCCACGAAGCGGCACACCGGCTGGTGATAAAGATCATAAGGGCTCGCCCATTGCAGCAAACGACCCTCGCGCATCACGCCGGCTCGATCGGCGAGGGCAAAGGCCTCTTCGGGGTCGTGGGTCACGATCAGCGCGGTGATGGACAAGGATTTGAGAAGTGCCCGCAGTTCATGCGCGAGGCTCCGTCGCAACCGTAGATCGAGACTGGCAAAGGGCTCATCCATGAGCAGGATGGATGGCTGCGGCGCGAGCGCGCGCGCCAAGGCGACGCGCTGCTGCTGGCCGCCCGAGAGCGTGGCGGGATAGGCATCACCATAGCCATCCAAGCCCGTCAGGGCAAGCATTTCTTTGACGCGCCGAGATCTTTGATCGGCGGGGAGTCGGTGCAAGCCGAAGGCGATATTGTCGCACACCGAGGTGGGGAAAGAGGGCATGGTCCTGAAACACGAGCCCGATACCGCGCTCTTCAGCAGGGACTTTGGTGATGCCGCCTTGCAGCACCCGACCTGCGGCCGCGAGGGTGCCGGAGTCCAGACGTTCGAGGCCGGCAATGATACGCAGCGTCGTGGTCTTGCCACAGCCTGAGGGGCCAAGCAGCACGCCAATCTCGCCACGATCGAGACCGATGTTCACCTCGTCCAGCGCGCAGTGCGCGCCGAATTTTCGCGTACCGTGGGTGATCTGCAACCAATCGACCGTCATGATCTCATTATCCACGCTCGGAACGCCGCGCGAGCAAGAAAACCGGAATCAATCCTGCCAGCACGATGGCGAGGGAAGGCAGAGCCGCCCGATGCCACTCCCCTTCGGCAGTCAATTCAAACACCCGTACGGCGAGGGTATCGAAACCAAAGGGACGAGTGAGCAGGGTGATGGGCAACTCCTTCATCAACTCGACAAACACCAGTACGATGCTGGTCACGACACTGCCGCGTAGCAGTGGCAGCTGCACCCGACGCAGCGCAGCGAGTCCACCGTGGCCGAGTAGCCGTGTCGCTTCATCCAGGCGGTACGGAATGCGGGCAAAGCCGCTGTCCAGTGTGCCTGCACCCACCGCATGGAAGCGCACTAGATACGCGATCAGGGTGGCGAACAGCGTGCCCGCCATCCAGGTTTGCGCGAGTGGGACAAAGATACCGACCGCAAGCACCGTGCCGGGTATGGCATAACCCAGGAGCGATAGATCAGCCAAAGATTTCCAGCCTGGGCGGCGCTCATCGCGCAGGGCAAAGCCACGCAGGACGGCAGCCGTGGTCACGAGCAGCGCTCCCATCATGGCCAGCAGCAAACTGCGACCCGCGAATTCAAGATAGCGAGCATCGAGATCCATGGCGACATGTTCGAGGGCCCAGCTCGCCAGCTGCAGCACGGGTATGCCAAAGCCGAGCAACAAGGTCAGGAGCGCAGCCAGAAACATTCCGAGCGCCATGGTTCCCGGCAGCTTTTGTCGGGGTGCCGACAGCATCGCGGCATTGCGCTCCGCAAAGCCGCGTGCGCCGCGTGCCCGACGTTCGACGATCAGCGTTGTCAGCGCAAGCAGCGCCAATACCGACGCCAGTTGCAATGCGGCATCAAAAGCAAAGAAACCAAACCAAACGCGATAAATGGTGGTGGTCAAGGTATCGACGTTGAGTGCAGACATGACCCCGAAGTCGGCAAGGACTTCCATGACAACGAGTGCGGCACCGGCTGCGAGCGCCGGACGGGCGAGCGGCAGTGCGACTCGCCAGAAAATTTGTCGTTCCGAGTGGCCGAGTGTGCGCGCTACTTCAAAGCTGCGCCCCATGGAGCTGAAGGCAGTTTTGGCCAGCATGAAGACATACGGGTACAGAGTCAGGATCAGCACAAGGGCCGCACCGCCCGTGGTACGCAGCGATGGCAATGTGGCATCGACGCCCCAGTCACGCATTTTGGTTTGAACTGGGCCTGTGAAATCCAGCAGCCCCACATACGCGACCGCGAGCACATACCCGGGTAAGGCCAAAGGCAGCAGCAGTGCCCACTCAAAGAACTTTCTTCCTGGAAATTCGCAGGTCGTGACCCACCAGGCGAGCGTTGCCCCGAGTAGGGTGGCGCCAGTACCCACCAGCACGATCAGCATCAAAGAATTTGTTGCGACTCGCGGCAAGGCGTGTTGCCATTGGTGCGACCAGATTTCGGTGGCGGGTGTGCCCCAGGCCAACGCCGCACTCAATAGGGGCAGCAGCACCGGTGCCGCTAAGCACAACAATAGCAGTCGTCTGACCGGCCGTGACATCGTGATGCGCTGGCGGCGGTCCGGCCGGGATCAGCGATATCCAGCCCGATCCATCAAGCGCACCGCGGCAGGCTGCAAACGCCCGGCCTCAATGAGGTTGATGGGACTGGGGGAGAATTCGCCCCAGGCCGATACAAGCGGGTCAATCGCCACGGTGGGATTGACCGGGTATTCGAAATTGAGACTCGCGAACTTTTGCTGAGCGGCACCCGCAGACAGCCACTCGAGTAGGCGCTGCGCGGCAGCGGGTTGGCGCGAGCTGACAGTCACCCCCGCACCCGAAATATTGACGTGGGTGCCGCCCGATGTCGCAGCCGGCCAGAAGATGCGCACCGGAATATCAGGACGGTCCCGTTGCAGACGTCCGAAGTAATAGGTGTTGGCAATGCCAATGTCGCATTGACCCGCCGCGATGGCTTCGATCACCTGCGTATCGTTGGCGAATACCGGAGCAGCTAGGTTCGCGATCCAGCCGCGCACGTCACGCTCGGTTTGCGCTTCGCCTTGGCGGCTGATCAAGGTCGCGACCAATGATTGATTGTAGACTTTCTTTGATGTGCGCAGACACAGCCGTCCGCGCCACTCGGGGTCGGCAAGGCTTGAATAATCTTTGAGGCGCGAGGCGTCGACACGCTGAGGGTGGTAGAAAATCGCGCGCGCGCGCATCGAGAGACCGAACCAGCGAGCTTGGGGGTCGCGCAGATATGCCGGCACGTTACGCTGCAGCGTGGGCGAATCCAGGGCTCGCAACAGCCCCCGCTCGCTTGCATTCCAGAGCTCGCCCGCATCCACCGTGAGCAGGATGTCTGCTGGCGAGCGGGCGCCCTCGGCTTGCAGTCGCTGGATCAGGACGCCGGCGTCGGCGGTCGTGTAACGAATCTCAATGCCGGTTTCCCGCGTGTAGGCATCGAACAAGGGCTTGATCAGCTGCTCGTTACGGGCGGAGTACACGACCAAGGGTTCGGCTGCGCGAGCGAAGGGGGTGAGCAGCAGGGCGGCCACCAGCCAGAGAGCCAAGGTCCGAGTCGTGTTCATGGTGTTCGTTAATGTAATTAAGAATTATTCGTATTATAGCCAAGATGAGTCGGAAAGGGAGTGAGCGTCGTGCTCAAGTCGGTACCATGGCGGTGATGAGTGCCGCGTCGCCCACGACCGAGTCAGGTTCTTCGCTGCAGGTGGCCCTGAGCCAGGTGCAGTTGCAGTTTCCGTCAGGGATTTCCGCCCTGTCGTCGGTGTCTCTCACGATTCGGGAGGGGGAATTCGTCTGTGTGGTGGGGCCGTCGGGCTGTGGCAAGAGCAGCCTGTTGCGCTTGGTCGCGGGTCTCGAGGCCCCCTCGGCGGGTGAGCTGCTGAGTCGGCCGTCACAAGAGGGCGCCTGCGGCTTCGTGTTTCAGGACCCGACGCTCATGCCTTGGGCCACGGTGTTCGATAACGTCTGGTTGCCGTTGCGCTTGCGCGGCGTTGGCCGTGAGCAGGCGGCGCGTACCATCGATCCTTTGCTTGCGAGCGTGGGTTTGGCCGAGTTTGCCGACGCTCTGCCGGCGGAGTTGTCGGGCGGGATGCGGATGCGGGCCTCGATCGCGCGGGCGCTCAGTGCCGAGCCGCGTCTCTTGCTGATGGACGAGCCTTTTGCCGCGCTGGATGAATACACCCGCTTGCGGCTGAATACCGAACTGTTGCAGTGGTGGCAGGCGCGGCGTATGAGCGTGCTGTTTGTCACTCATGGGGTGAGCGAAGCGGTGTTCCTCGCCCAGCGGGTGGT
>CAZHLL010000078.1:0-7912 GCA_964533305.1 uncultured Acidibacter sp. | reverse complement strand
GCCGTCATCACGATCTCACCAACATGTCGGCAGACGTCGAGTCCCACCATATCGGCGAGTTCGATCGGTCCCACCGGCATACCAAAATCGAGCGCCACCTGATCAATGGCGCTGAACTCGACCCCTTCGCTCGCGATACGCATGGCCTCGAACATGTACGGCACCAGCACCCGGTTGACCAAAAATCCGGGCGAGCTCGCGCAGGGCAGGGGCAGCTTGTCGATCGCCTGCGTCAGCGCAATCGCCCGATCGATCGTGGCTGGATGCGTGCTCGGACCGTGGATGATCTCGACCAAGGGCATCATCGATACCGGATTGAAAAAGTGCAGACCCACGAGCCGAGCGGGCTCGGCGAGCGTCGCTGCCATCTGCTCCAACGGAATGGAGGAGGTATTGCTCGCGAGGATCGCTCCCTCTGCGAGCAGAGGCTCAATCGCTGCAAACAAGGCCCGCTTGGCAGCGAGATCTTCCACGATCGCTTCGATCACCACATCGGCCTTGGCGATCCCGTCCCCGCTCAGATCGGCTCGCAGGCGCTGGCGCGCGGCATCACGCTGCAACGAATCCCGCAATTTCTTTGAAAAATAGCCTTCGGCGCGTTGCAGACCACGCTCAAGGCTCGGTGCATCCCGATCCTGCAGCGTGACCGAAAGCCCCCGCTCGGCACACCAGGCGGCGATATCGGCGCCCATCACGCCCGCGCCGATCACATGCACGGTTCGTGGTGCCGTCCCGGTGACAGAGCCCAAAGATTTGAGTTGCTCCTGCAGCAAGAATAACCGCACCAGATTCGCGGCCGTCGCCGTACCCGCGAGACTCACGATCGAGTCGACCTCGGCCTGCAAGGCTTGCTTGCCGCGCACCCCATGGGTCGCCCACAAGTCGATCAAGGCGTAGGGGGCGGGGTAGTGCTCGCGCCGGACTTTTTTCTGCACGTTGGCAAGCAACCGTCTCTTCACCCATGGACGCAGGGGTGGGGTACTCATCAGCCGCGCGAGCAGGGGCGGCTGATGCGGTTCGCGACCGCTCAGCGCAAGCGCTTCAGCGGCTTTCAGTGCCGCTTCTTCGCTGTCGCACAACTTATCAAGCAAACCCATTTCTTTGGCTTTGCGTCCTTTCAGCTTGCGGCCGGTCAACATCAGCGGCATGGCTTCTGCCACACCGATGCAGCGAACGCTGCGCACGCTACCGCCATAACCCGGATGAATACCGAGCAATACTTCAGGCAGGCCTATCGCCAGAGTTCGGTCACCAAAACCCACTCGGTACCGGCAAGCGAGTGCAAGCTCAAGCCCGCCGCCGAGGCAGAAGCCATGAAGCACGGCGACCGTGGGAATCGACAAGGCCTCGATGGCATCAAAGACTCGATGACCCAGCTCCACTTGGGCCCGCACGGCGGAGGGCTCGCGCAAGGCCGTGAATTCGCGGATATCGGCACCCGCCGCGAAGCCAGACGCCTTGCTGGAGCGAATGATCAGTGCCTTGGCCGAGCCCTGGGCGACTTCCTCGAGGCAGTGCTCGAGTTCGAGCAACACGGCCTTGGACAAGGTGTTGGTGGATGCGCCCGGCACATCGAGTACCAATTCAGCGCAAGAGTGGCGCGCCAAGAGGCGCCAGAATCGAGTGTCGGTCATGGTGTCCTCATCACTCAGGCTGTGCTACTTGACTCAGGCCGCGCTACTTGCGCTCGCGGCGGTCACCTCGAAATCACAGATGATCGGTCGATGATCCGAGAAACGCACATCGGGGATCTGAAAATCTTTGATGACAATCTGCTCGCTCGCCAACACGAAATCGAGCTCGAACTGGGGGGTGCGGGCCGGAAATGAGGCGAGGCCACTGGCATTGGCGCTGCGCAGGCCGGTCGCACTCATGAATAGCGCGAGCTCGTGCCTGCCGGTAAAGGTGTTGAAATCTCCGGCGACGATCACCGGTTTACGGCTTTGCAGGATCAGGTCATGCAGGTGGCGTAACTGATCTTGTCGTTGCCGATAGCGCAGTGACAGATGCACGAGAAATACGCAGAGCTCATCGAGTTCAATCTCGATGATCAAGCGTTTGATGCCCATGGGAAAGTAATGAAAACGCTCGCCGGTCACCCGCGGTGCCGCGAGGAACGCATTACTTTGCTTGCGAATGATCGGGAGCTGTTGATTGATCGAGGCGACGCCATACTTGCATTCATAGGCGGTGTAGTGCCCGAGGTGACGCGCGAGGTATTCCGCCTGATTCACCAAGCCGCTGCGTACCGAGCCGGTGTCGACCTCGATCAAACCAACGAGGTCCGGATCCTGCGCGCGCAAAAAACCGGCAATCTGGTCGAGCGTCCGGCGACTCGATCGCAGGTAGCCCGCGCCGGGAAGCGGCAAATGAAATGCCGGACCGGTACCCGTACCGTAACGAATGTTGTAAACCACCAGCCGCAAACGCGAGATCCTATGCAAACAGCGACAAAACGCGAGCGCGCAGTTTACGCCATTGGTGTGGTGATCCGGTGTCGGTGAACACGCCCGCTCAGCCACGCCCGGTACTACGCATAATGTATATTATGTTAAATTATGGACACCGTTGGAACCAATAGTGGGACCCGCCATCCGCTACAGCCGCCCTCTGCATTTAACGCAAGTCGTTCCCGGTTTGTCCTGATGGTGGCGCCTTATGTTGGCACCGTAGCCTACAAGGATGTTGACCACATCCACTTCCGCATATCGACTCGATGGCCAAATCGCCGTGATCACCGGTGCCGCGCGCGGTATGGGCGCAAGCATGGTCGAGGAGTTCCTGCAACGCGGCGCCCGCGTGATTGCAGTCGATGTTCTCGATCAGGACGGGATGGCTCTCTGCCAACGACTTGGTGAGCATGCGATCTACCGGCATCTCGATGTCTCGGATGAGACGGCCTGGCATCATTTTGCGCAAGGCATCAGTGCCCATTGGGGACCGATCGACATCCTGGTCAACAATGCTGGAATTCTGCACGCTGCGTCCGCTCTAGAGCTCGAGCGTCGCGATTTCGAGCGCGTGCTCGCCGTCAATCTCATCGGCCCCTGGCTTGGCATCAAGCACCTCGGGGCTGATATGGTGCGGCGCCAACGCGGGACGATCATCAACGTGGCCTCGGTTGCCGGGCTGACCGGCATGAACGGAATTGCGGCGTACACCGCGAGCAAATGGGCGATCCGAGGGCTTGCACGTTCTGCAGCGCTGGAACTGGGCCCACAAGGTGTGCGCATCAACAGCGTGTTCCCGGGCGGCGTGGATACGCCCATGGCGAATCCCGCGGGCCGCTCGCGCGAGGACATTAATCGCGATTATGCCGAGCAAGCTATTCCGCGGATCGGAGCCCCCGAAGAAATCGCTCGCGTTTGCGCCTTTCTCGCAAGCGACGCCGCAAGCTACCTGTGTGGGGCGGAGATTGCCGTCGACGGTGGCATGACGACGGGCCTCATGATCGATCGGCTGTTACGCGACCAATGATTTAAAACAAGCCCAATTGGGGCACCAAGGCGACCACCAGCAGCGAGATCAACACCGCTCCAACCACATCAAAGAGCAGACCGGTGCGGATCATGGCGCCAATGGGTACCTGCCCGGTGGAATAGACGAGCGCGTTGGATGAGGTTGCGGCGGGATTGGCGAAGCCGAGATTCGCCGCCATCGCGGCGGCAAGGGCGGCAATCACGGGATCATAATTCGCACCCAGCGCGAGACTGGCGGCAATCGGCATGAAGATGGTGGCGGTCGCCACGTTGCTTGCGGCCTCGGTAATGAGGGCACACAACAAGGCAATCGCCAGAATCATCGGCAAGAGCGGCAGGCCACTGACTGCCTCGAGCGCGGTGCCAAGCCACGCACTGAGCCCCGACTTGACCACCGCATCGGCTAACGCCAGCCCTCCCCCCAACAACAAGATCAAATACCACGGCGCCCGCCGCGCCTCCTGCCAGTCGAGCAGTGGAATTCTTTGGCCACCCGCATCCCGCATACCGGATGGCAAAATACACACCAGCAGCGCTCCGGCGATGGCGATGCCCGCATCTGTTAGTGGTGGCACCCAGCGCTGCAGCAGCGGCTGGAAGATCCACGCTCCTGCCACGACCCCGACCACCAGCAAGACCCTGATCTCGGGGCTCGACATTTTTCCGCAATCACCAAGCGCCGTTCGAATGACATCGCGTGATAACGCGGGCAGCTTAAAGGGCAGCGTGACACGCGTCAGGATCCACCAGCACAGCGGGATCCCGAGCAGCATGAAGGGCACACCAAAGGCCATCCACTCCACGAAGCTCACCTGCACATCAAACGTTCTATCCAGTACGCCGACTGCGATCGAGTTGACGGGGGTGCCAATCGGTGTCGCAAAGCCCCCGATATTGGAGGCGAGTGACACCGACAAAATCATCGCAGCCGCAAACCGTGTTTCATTACCATCTCGATATCGGGTCACGCCGGAGGCGTCGATCTCACTCGTGCTAACTACGGCCGCGAGCGTCGCCATGGCGATCGGCAACATCATGACGGTGGTGGCGGAATTATTGACAAACAGCGACACGACCGCCGTGACGAACATGACGCCGAGCAATAACTTTGACGGTTCCGGACTGATCCGAGAGACGACATACACGGCGACTCGTCGGTGCAGGTTCCACTTTTCGAATGCGAGACCGACCAGCGCCCCACCCAGGATCAGAAACAACACCGGCGACATGTACTGCGCAGCGACCGTTTGAGCCGAGCCGACTTCCAACAAAGGGAGCGCCAAAAAAGGCAAACTACCGGTCAGCGTGACGGGCACAGCCTCGGTGAACCACCAACAGGCGATCAGCATCGTCAACGCCGCTACCCGCCACCCCGCCTCCGACAGGCCGTCTGGCGCCGGCAGCAGCAGTACCAAAGAAAAAAGTCCCAGCCCCAACCAGAAACCGACTCGCTGCAAGATCACGGTGCGGACCAGCTATCCGGGAGTAAAAGCCGGCAGGACGTGCCTTGCGACTCGGCGTCAGACAAGACTGAAGCCCGCCTCGATGATCGGCAAGCGCCGCGGGCGCTCGCCACAGGCCGCCTGAATGGCGCCCGCCAGAGCCGGCGCGACACCCGGTACGCTCGCCTCCCCCGCCCCGCCGCTCGACGCTTCGCTCGCGAGAAGGATCACTTCGATCGGCGGGATTTCATTGACCCGCAAGATCGGTGCGTCGTGGAAATTGCTTTCGATGGCCGCACCCTCAGCAAAGCGTATCTGGCCATTGACCGCGGCCGAGAGCCCCCACACGATGCCACCTGACACCTGTGCCTCGACATTGTGCGGGTCGATCATACGCCCGCAATCAAAGGTCGCGACGATCCGCTCGATCTTGACGCGTCGATCGGCATCGACGCTGACTTCAATCACCTCGGCACAGTACGAATCGTAGCCTAGCGACAACGCGACGCCGCGCCCTCGCCCCTTGGGCAGCGGTCGATCCCAACCGGCCGCTTCGCCCACCCGACGCAGAACGCGCTCGGCCCGCGGATCTTTGGCTGCAAGCTTGAGCCTGAGCGCAAGCGGATCCTGGCCTGTCGCAAACGCAATATCGTCGATCGCACTTTCAGAGAAAAAACCATTTTGCGATTGCGATACCGAGCGCCAGGTGCCGACCGGCACCGGTTCAGGCGTCTCTACGTAGTCCACATACTGATTCGGAAAATCATAGTTTTCATTGATCAACATGCCGACTACGAAAGGGTCGGCGCGACCCGGGATCGGTCGACGTCCCTGATAGCGCCACATGCTGATGCCCGTGGTCCGGCTGTGCATGCCGAGAATGCCGCCATTGGTATCCACACCGACCCGCGTGCGCACTCGATGCGCGGGGCGGAATCGATCATGTCGGGTATCGTCTTCGCGCGACCAGGTGAGCTTGACCGGGATGCCAGGACGCTTCGCCGCAATCTCGGCGGCTTGGCGAACGAAATCATTTTCCCATTTGCGACCAAAGCCACCGCCGAGAAAAGTGACGTGTAGTCGTACCTGCTCGCGGGGTCGACCGGTGACCTCGGCCACGGCGTCACGGGCGCGATCGGGCTGCTGCGTCGGCGCCCAGACCTCGACGTCCTGTTCGCGCACAATCGCTGTCGCGCAGAGCGGCTCCAGCGCCGCATGCGCTAGAAACGGCACCTCGTAGTCGAAGCTCAGCTGCCTCGGCGCAGACTCGATCGCGGCCAGAGTCAGCGCACGATCAAAGCGACCCTCCGACGCCGGCCGCGCGGCTTGCGCGAGATCATCGCGCTCCAACGCCTGTCGCAGCCGAGTGCGCATACCCTCGGTATCGAGTGTGGCAACGGCCGATGCATCGAATTCAACCTCCAGGGCCGCTGCGGCCTGGCGGGCCTGCCAGCTGTTGCGAGCCAAAACCGCAACGCCATCCGTCACTGCAAACACATCGACCACACCCGGCATCGCGAGCGCGGATTGCGGCGAAAATCCGCGCAGGCTTGCGGCAACCTCGGGCGCACGACGGATCACAGCGTGGACCATCCCCGGGAGTTTTATATCGATACCAAAAATCAGCGACCCGTCGGTTTTGGGTGGCGTATCTTTGCGCCGAGTGGACTGCCCGATCAGAGTGAAATCTTTGGGATCCTTGAGCTGGGGTGATTCCGGCACCGGCTGGCGCGCGGCTTCCGCAGCGAGCTCACCATAGGCGTAGCGGCGCCCGGTCGCCAAATGAATCACCTCGGAGCGCTGGGCACGACAGCTAGACACATCGACGCCCCAGCGTGCGGCCCCCGCCGCCACCAACATTTCGCGCGCACCGGCGCCCAAACGCCGCAGCAGATCAAAATAAATCTTGATGGACTCACTGCTCGCCGTCCGGTGCCGTCGTGTGATCGGATTGATATAAGCGTCGTCGGCCATCGCCAAACGCACGGAAACCTTTGACCAATCCGCTTCAAGCTCATCGGCCAGAATTTTGCTCAAACCGTCGTGAACACTTTGGCCCATCTCGGCTTGCGGGCAGGTGATGTGGAGTTGTCCGTCCTCGGTGATTTCGAGATAGGCATTAAATACGGCCGATGACCCCGCGGCCGCCATCGATGCCCCTAGCCGTACGGCCGGGTGTGCAGCGAGCACGATCGCGCCCGCACCGCTCACACTCGCTCTCAAAAAAAATCGACGGTCCATCAGCGTCTCCCCCGGATCCAAGACTCGATCGCAGCACGGTCGCGAACATCGGCGTATCGGCGACCGACATCCCTCAACGTGTCGTCGTGTGGACCCTGCTCGGCATCGCCACAGCAGTCAGCCGCCACCTGTACCCTGAAGCCAAATGAGAAAGCATCCACGATCGTGGCACGAACGCAGCCACTCGTTGTGCAACCGGTCACAATCACGGTATCCACGTTCTGCCGCACCAGGTACGTAATGAGCGGCGTTTGGAAAAACATCGACGGCGCGTTCTTGCAGTAAGTGAAATCCCTGGGGTCATGGATCTTGGGATCCATCTGCGTGCATTCGTGGCCGTAAAAAAATTCTTTGCGTACCGCGTCGACCTTCCACAGCGGCATGTCCTTCTGACTGCAATACGCGGTGTAACAGGCTGCGACCGGTAACCCGTGCTCGCGCGCCACCTGCAGCAAGGTGGCGGTGTTGTCACGCGCCGCATGCAGGCGCGGCACATCGCCCACCACATGCACGCCGCGGTCCTCGAGGCCAAGCGCCCAGGTCACGGCGATGGTCACGAAGACCGCGACAACGGGGGCTGTGCGCACCATCAGCCCGGCCAGCCGCGGCGCCAGTCCCCATGTCTGAAGAACGCCCTTCAACCCCTTGCGGGACCAGAACAAAAACGCGGTGGTGGCGGCGCCGATCAGGACCGTGATCAGGTTGATCTGGCCGATATTGGCGGCAAGCGCGGTGACGATCTCGGGCAGG
>CAZHLL010000077.1:1233-8170 GCA_964533305.1 uncultured Acidibacter sp. | reverse complement strand
TGCTGGTGGCTATGTCGATCTTGGCTGCCAACTGGGGTTGCATCAGCCCCGTGGTGCGTTTCGCGAGCAAATCCTCGAGTGAGATGCCATCAACAATATCGAGCGGGTCAAGGACATTGCCCTTGGACTTCGACATCTTCTGGCCTTCGGCATCGCGGATGAGGCCATGTACATAGACTTGGCGGAAGGGGACATCGTCCATGAACTTGAGGCCCATCATGATCATGCGGGCGACCCAGAAGAAGATGATGTCAAAGCCTGTGACCAGCACGGCCGTCGGATAAAAACGGGCAAGCTCCGGGGTTTTCTCAGGCCAGCCCAGCGTGGAAAAGGGCCATAGCGCCGAAGAAAACCAGGTGTCGAGGACATCGTCATCCTGTCTCAGAGGCGTATCGCCGAGTGAGTGCCGAGCGCGTACTTCAGCCTCGTTACGGCCAACGTAGACTCGACCATCAGCGTCATACCAAGCGGGGATCCGATGCCCCCACCACAATTGTCGGCTGATGCACCAATCTTTGATATTGCGCATCCACTCGAAATACGTTTTTGACCAGTTGTCGGGTACGAAGCGGATTCGTCCATCTTCGACCGCCCGAATCGCAGGCTCAGCGAGGGGCGCGACTTTCACGTACCACTGGTCGGTGAGGTAGGGCTCGATGATCGCCCCGGATCGATCACCACGCGGCACCATGAGCTTGTGCGGATCGATGCGTTCGAGCTGGCCGAGTTGCTCGAGCTCGGCGATGATGCGCTCCCGAGCGGCAAACCGATCCAGACCGCGATAGGCGACCGGTGCTTGCTCGTTGAGATGGGCATCGGCGGTGAAAACATTGATCAAGGGCAGTTGATGGCGCTGCCCCACCTCGTAATCATTGAAGTCGTGCGCCGGGGTGATTTTGACGCACCCGGAGCCGAACTCGGGGTCCACGTAGTCATCGGCAATAATCGGGATCAGCCGATCCGCCACCGGCAAGCGCAGCTTGCGTCCGATCAGATGCCGATAACGTTCATCGGTCGGATTGACCGCGACTGCGGTGTCGCCGAGCAGGGTCTCAGGTCGGGTGGTGGCGACCACCACGTGACCCGAGCCATCTTCGAGCAAGTATCTTAGGTGCCAAAGAGAGCCTTCTTCCTCAGTGCTCACCACCTCAAGATCAGAGACGGCAGTACGCAGTACGGGGTCCCAATTGACTAATCTTTGACCCCGGTAAATGAGGCCTTCTTCGAATAGTCGCACGAAGACTTCGATGACGGCGGTCGATAATCCCTCATCCATGGTGAAGCGGTCACGGCTCCAGTCCACTGAGGCGCCTAGCCGACGCATTTGGTGCGCAATGGTGCCACCCGACTGAGCCTTCCATTGCCAGACTCGGTCAATAAATGCGTCGCGTCCGAGTTGAGCTCGGCTCTCACCTTTGGCCTCAAGCTGACGTTCCACCACCATCTGGGTGGCGATGCCGGCATGATCGGTACCCGGTTGCCATAGGGTCGATTCACCGCGCATGCGGTGATAGCGGGTCAGGGCATCCATGATGGTGTCCTGGAACGCGTGCCCCATGTGCAGCGTACCCGTCACATTCGGCGGTGGGATGACGATGCAATAACCCTGACCTTCGCCGGTGGGTGCAAAGTAACCCTCGCGTTCCCACTGCTGGTAAACGCGTTGCTCGATGTCCGAGGGCGAGTAGACCTTATCCATTCGAATCAGCGCGCGCGTGCCCGGCGAATCAAAAAGTCGGTCAGCAGCGCGATCGGTCGTCCGGTACTGCCTTTCTGCGCACCACCGACGTAGGTGGAGCCGGCGATATCCATATGCGCCCAGCGCAGTCCCTCGGTGAATTTGGCAAGGAAGGCAGCCGCGGTGATGGCGCCGCCATCACGCCCCGCGACATTGGCAAAGTCGGCAAAGTTGCTGCGTAGCTGTTCGCCGTATTCTTCGGTCAGCGGTAGTTGCCAGGCACGATCATCCGCGCGCAGACCCGAGGTCACGAGCTCCTGTGCGAGCGCATCGTCGTTGGCCATGATGCCGGTGTGGTGGTGCCCGAGCGCGATGACGCAGGCGCCGGTGAGCGTCGCAAGGTCGATCACCACCTGCGGTTTGTAGCGACGCGCGTAGTGCAGAGCGTCGCACAGGATCAGACGACCCTCGGCATCGGTGTTCAAAATTTCGACCGTAAGTCCGGCGGCGCTGGTGACGATATCGCCCGGCTTGGTCGCCCGGCTGCCTGGCATGTTTTCGCAGGTCGGAATCAAGGCCGTGACATTGAGCGGTAAGGCGAGCTCGGCCACCACTTTGATAGCGCCAAAAACGGCCGCGGCGCCCGACATGTCGAATTTCATTTCATCCATCGCGCCCGGGTCTTTCAAAGAAATACCACCGGTATCGAAAGTGATGCCCTTGCCTACCAGCACGATTGGGGCGCGTGAAGCTTTGGGCGAGCGATATTCCATGACGATGAACTTTGGCGGCTCGGCGCTTCCACGCGTGACTGAGAGGAAGCAGCCCATTTTTTCGGCGCGGATCTCGGCTTCCTCCAGGATGCGAACTTTGAGTGAAGCGTATTGTTGCCCAAGCTGTAGGGCCTGTTCCGCAAGGTGGCTCGGGGTGCAGACGTTACCCGGCAGGTTCGCCAGGTTGCGCATGAGTTCGCTGCCTCGTGCGGAGGCGAGACCGTGCTCGATACCGCGGCGCGACTTGGCGACGTGCTTGCGGTCAACAGGACCAAAAGTGATTTTCTCGAGCACCCGCTCCGGTGACGGGTCTTTGGATTTGAGATGATTGACGCGATAGAGCGCGTGCTGCACGGCTTCCACCAGTGAGCGTGCGAGCAGATAGTCATCGACGTCTCGGCCCTCCGGTGGGCTGAGTGCGAGCGCCACCGATTTGATCCGTGTGCGCGTGACTTGCTGTACGGCGTTGATCAGCTGTTTGCGCCACTGACGGCGCGAGACCGACGTGGACCCTTGGCCTACAAGCAGAATGCGCGTGGCTTTGAGTTTGGGGACCGCCGCAAGCCACAGGGTCTCCCCCGCACGTCCGGCAAAGTCGCCACGCTTGATGAGCCGCGCCAGCGCGCCGCTCAGTTTACGGTCCAAGGCCGCACCTGCGGCACACAGTTCGCCGCCGTCGTGTACGCCGACGATCAGGCACTCGGCGGAACTCTGCGCGAGGCTACCAGTGAAAATATCGAACTTCATGCTCGTTCTCCGCGATTCGGTAATGCCGAAGGTGCACCCACGCACCCGTTTGCTGTTCGGTTAACGTAACATTCTAACGGGTTCGAGGAATTCTGGCCTTGGCACGACTGTCTCAATACATTTTGCGAGAAACCCTGCTGGCGGCGCTTGGCGTGTCGCTGGTGCTGATGGTGGTGCTCGTCACCAATCAGTTGGCGCAGGTACTCAAGCGCGCTGCCGACAATGGTTTTCCGCCCGAGGTGCTTGGCGAATTGGTTTTGCTGGGTGGTATGCGTCAGGCCGCCATCATTTTGCCTGTGGCTCTGATGCTGGGTGTGATGCTGGCCTTGGGTCGGCTTTATCACGACAGCGAGATCACCGCGGCGACGGCCTGCGGGGTGGGTCCGCAGCAGATCCGGCGACCGGTGTTGTGGGTAGCGACCGGCATTGCGCTCATCGTGGCGATGTTGTCATTGTGGCTATCGCCTTTGGCGGCAGAGCGCGTTCGAGAATTGCGCAGTGTGGCCGTGCAGGCGGGTGAGTATTCGGTGATCACGCCCGGACGCTTTCGCAGTTTCGGTGGTGGAGATGTCATTGTTTACGCCCAATCCAAAGAGGCAGATGGTTTGCTGCGATCCGTGTTCGTCAAGCGAGTCCGCGGTGAGCGCTATGAAATCGCATTGGCAGATCGCGCACGGCATGAGGTGTCGAGCGACGGCAGTCTGCATACCTTGACCCTGTACGACGGCGAGCGCTATGAAGGGGCGCCAGGTTCTGCTCAGTTTCGCCGCATTCGCTTTGCGCAAAACACCATCCCCGTGAGGGTACCTGAGGTCGTGCTTCGTGGATTGGAATACGAGGCGACGCCCACCGTGACCCTATGGGCCGACAAAAGTAATGCGGCGCAAGCCGAGCTGCAGTGGCGGTTGGCCTTGCCTTTGAGTGTCTGGTTGCTGGCGCTGCTGGCCGTGCCGCTCGCGAAGCTCAAGCCGCGTCAAGGCCGGTATGCGCGTGTTTGGCAAGGCATCGTCATTTATTTTGTCTACATGAGTCTGTTGTCGGCCGCCAAGGTCTGGTTGGAGCAGGGCATCGCACCGCAACTCCTCGGTCTTTGGTGGGTGCATGGGCTATTGTTGTTCCCATTGTTGTTGCGAGTCCTGCGGCCTTGGCGAATGTGGCAGCGGGTACCGCGTCAGGCTTGGGGGTCCTGAGATGAACATCTCGTTGGGACGATTGGATCGCTACATCGTGCGCAGCATCCTGGAAGGGGTGTTGTTGGTCGCGCTGGTGTTGATGTCGCTGGGGCTGCTATTTCTCTTTTTGGGTCAGCAGGACGACATTGGTCGCGGCACGTACGGTTTTGCCGATGCGCTTTGGTTTTCCCTTCTAAATATGCCGCAGCAGGTATGGGATTTGTTGCCGATTTCAGCATTGATTGGCGGCATGCTGGCGCTTGGCAATCTGGCCCGCGGCAGTGAGCTCATTGTCATGCGGGCATCGGGTTGGTCCATGGGTCGATTTCTTAGGCCCGTGACTGTGGCCGGTTTGTTGCTTGTGATGCTGGGCACGTTGGTCGGAGAGTGGCTTGCTCCGCCGATGCAGCAGCTCGCGCGACAACATAAGTTGTTCAGCAAATTCGAAGATGTGAGCTTTGCTGGCCGCGGTGAAGCCTGGGTGCGCGATGGTTCATTGATCATCAACATCGAGCGTCAGTCAGGCAGTGGTCAATATGGCGGCATGATGATCTATGAAATCAATGCCCAGCATCGTTTGTCATCGCTCGGGCGCGCGGCAACAGCCAGCGTGGATGCAGCCGGGGGGTGGTCGCTCGACCAGTATGCCGAGTCGCGATTCGACGCCGAGACCGTGCAAGCCGGGCGCAAGGCGAGCCATAGCCTCCAATCCAACCTCAGCACCGAGTTCATCGGTATTGCCGCGACCACGCCGTCGGATCTACCCTCGGCCGCGCTCTGGCGGCTGTGGCGACATTTGGCGACCAACCAGCTGGATACGGAGCAAACAGAGTTTGCATTTTGGTCGAGAATCGCACGTGGGCTTGCACCGATTGCGGCCTTGTGGCTCGCCTTGCCATTCGCATTTGGCTCTTTGCGCAGTGCAGGCGCTGGTGGCCGGGTCGCGGTGGGTCTCGCGATCGGCATCGGATTTTTTTTGATGCAGAAAATGCTGGAGAGCGGCGTCACGGTGTTTGGCGGGCACCCTTTTGTGTGGGCTTGGCTACCTACGGGGTTGATGGTGCTGGCGGCCTGGCTGTTGCTGCGTAGGGTAGGAGGCTAGCGATGGACTCGAAAGATGAACTCGATTCCTCGATTCGGGTTTGGGACTCCCCGGTGCGTATCATCCACTGGGCCGTGGTGCTCGCGGTTTTTGGCGCCTGGATCACTCGCGAACTGGAGGGGGACTGGTTCGCTTGGCACACCCGATTCGGCTACGCGGTCTTGGTGTTGGTGTTGACGCGAATCATCTGGGGCTTTGTGGGCTCGCGCTATGCGCGCTTTGCGCAGTTCGTGCGCGGGCCTCGGGCGATCGGGGCATACATCGCGAGTTTGCGACGTGGCGCCAAGCAGAGTGAGCCATCGAGTTCAGTGGGGCACAACCCGCTCGGTGCCCTCATGATTTTGGCATTGCTGGCTTTGCTCGCGGCGCAGGCCATCACGGGTTTATTTGCCAATGATCAAATATTTCAGACCGGCCCCTTGTTTGGTTACGTATCTGTCGCGCTCAGTGATCAGTTGACCACGTTGCACAAGCAGTTGTTCGATGTGTTGTGGGTGGCGATTGCGCTGCATGTTGTCGCGGCCGTGATTTATGCGTGGCTGTTGCGGCAAAATCTCATCACTCCGATGTTCACCGGCCGCAAGCGCGGGCACTTCCCGCCCGATGCGGACATGGGGCGATCGCGTCCGCTGTGGGCCTGGGTCATCGCGGTGATACTCGCGCTGATTTTGGTCTGGGTGGTAAGCACCGCACCCGAGGCATTTTTATTTGATTTTTAGCCTGTCCGGCTTGAATTTAGGCCCGGTTTGACTTGAGGCCGAAGCTGGATTTCAGGCGGGAAGGATCCGGAGCGATAGGGATTCGAGCCCGTCGATGCCTGCCGTGACGGTATCGCCAATGCGCACCGCCCCGACGCCCGCTGGCGTACCGGTGTAAATGAGGTCGCCCGCTGCGAGTCGAAAGTAACGCGAAAGCTCGGCAATGATCTCGGGTGCTTGCCAGATCATGTCCTCGAGATGCCCTTGCTGCCGCGGTGATTCATTGACGCTAAGCCAGATCCGACCGGACTGCAGTGTGCCCGTCTCGGTGCGCCGCTGCAGCGGGCCGATCGAGGCGGAATGGTCGAAGGCTTTGGCGATTTCCCATGGTCGTCCTAGGCGCTTGGCTTCAGCTTGCAAGTCCCGACGAGTCCAATCAATGCCGACTGCGTAGGCTTCGATGCAATGGTCAGCCGCAGCCAGGCTGAGGTCGCGGCCGCCGCGTCCCAAGGCCAAAACTAATTCGACTTCGTGTTGAAAGTCCACGGTCATCGTGGGGTAGGGTACGTCGCCGGGGACGACCGCATCGGCGGGTTTGGCAAAGAAAAAAGGCGGCTCGCGTGCGGGGTCAGCACCCATCTCGCGTGCATGCTCGGCGTAATTGCGCCCCACGCAGTACACGCGATGTGTGTTCCACAATTGGTCCGTGCCGCGGATTGGCAAGCCTTTCATTCGTGCGCTCAGTTGTACGCTCAGTCAGTACGCTC